>JANPLH010000032.1:0-57508 GCA_031426435.1 Saprospiraceae bacterium
AAAATGAAATCTAAAACTCAATTTCGGCAGCTGGTTGAGCCAGTTTCTGTGAGCTTCGAAGCGCTTACAGAACTGTCTCAACCAGCCGCCGAAATTGTAGTTTTAGATTTCATTTTGGAGCATAAAACACAGTTCAAGCGATGAACCTCAACAAGTTTATAACCCTTATTTTCATGCTATTTTCAATGGGCGGCCTCCTCGCCCAGCGCCAAGTTTCCGGCACGGTGAAGGAAGCCGCCTCTGGCGAACCGATGATTGGCGTGACTGTTTTTTTAAAGTCAGCACCCGGCGTTGGCACAATCACAGAGATTGACGGCAGTTTCCAGCTCTCCCTGCCCGAAGTTGACGGCAACGTGCTGGTTTTCAGCTTTGTAGGCTACAAAGAAAAAGAAGTTGACCTTGGGGTTTACGACAAGGTTTATGTGGAGATGGAGGCCGATGCGCAGCAATTGGGCGAGGTGGTGGTGACGGCGCTCGGCATCAAGCGGCAGAAGCGGGAACTGGGCTACTCCACCGAGTCGTTCAGTGGCAACGACATGGTGCTGGCCACGGCGCCAAACTTGGTAAGTTCACTCAGCGGCAAGTCGGCGGGGGTGCAGGTCATCTCGCCAAATGGCGTGGAGGGCGGCACGACGCGCATCGTCATACGCGGCAACAACAACATCAGCGGCAACAACGAGCCGCTGGTAGTGGTGGACGGCGTTCCCATCGAGAACGCGCCCGGCATGACCGACATTGGCCGCGGCGTGGACTGGGGCTCGGCCATCAACAACATCAACCCCAACGACATTGAGGACATCAACATCCTGAAAGGCCCGACGGCCTCGGCGCTCTATGGCTCCCGCGGCGCTAATGGCGTGGTGCTCATCACCACCAAGCGCGGCCGCCAGCAGCCGGGCATCGGCATCAACTACGTGATGACGCACAAGGTCATCCAGCCCTTCCGCTACCGCGACGTGCAGAACACCTTCGGGGCGGGCGGCCCCATCAGCCTCAACGAGCCGACGCTGCCCAAGAACGCGGACGGCGTTTTCATTTACCCAACAGAAACCCATGCGGTGGATGGGCCTTACGGCAAAGCCACGACCGAGCTTTTCGGCTACTATTCCACGGGCGTGTCATGGGGGCCCCGGATGGAGGGGCAGCAGGTGCTCTGGTGGGACGGCGTCATGCGCAGCTTCGACCCGCAGCCTGACAACCTCAAGCTGTTTTTCAACGAAGGGAACACCACGACGCACAACCTCTCGTTTTCGGGCGGCAGCAAGGCGGGCACCATGCGCGTGTCGCTCACCCGCACCGACCACGACGCCATCGTACCGAATAGCAAATTCGACCAAACGACCGTGAACATTGGTTCCCGGCTCGATATTTCGCAGAAGGTCCATGCCGATATTTCGCTGTCCTACATCAACTACAACCGCCTGAACAGCCCGACGCTCGGCGACAACAACGAAAGCTCTTTCGGCAAGGGCATCCTTTATTCCTGGCCGCGCAGCTACAAGGGACTGGAAAAGGAAATCAACATATTGCCGGACGGCACAAGGAACAATTACGGCGGCAATTATCCCTTCGATTTTTCGCCGCCCCACCTTTGGTGGAACACCTACAAAAACAACACGGAACTCAAGCGGAACAAGCTCATCGGGGCGCTCAGCCTGACCTACGACGTGACCGATTGGCTGAACGTGACAGGGAGGATTGGCACCGATTTCAACCTCGACCAGTTCGAGACCCGCAACCAGCCCACGGACAAACTCGGCCTGCTCGACGGCTTCTATTCCAATGAGCTGGGAAAGGATGTGGTGCTGAACAACGAGTTCCTCATCACGGCTTATAAGGAGAAAATCAGAGGCTCTGGCTTCGATGTCCGCTTCTCCGTGGGAGGTACGAGCTGGAAGCGCGAACGCTATGGGCTGCGGGGTAACAGTGGTGAATGGGTAAACCCTTGGCTGTTCAGCTTAAACAACTATGCGAACCTGTCGAATGGGCCAACGTTCAATGAGTTCCGCTTTGAGAAGGCCATCAATTCGGTGTACAGCTTCATGAACCTCGGCTTCCGTGACTATCTGTTCCTCGAAGTTACGGGACGCAATGACTGGACCTCCTCCTTGCCCAATGGCAGCAACTCCTATTTCTATCCGTCCGCTTCGTTGAGCTTTATTGCTACGCAAGCCTTTGACTTGAGCAAAATCAAGTGGCTGAGTTTCTTAAAACTGCGGGGCGCTTATGCGCAAACGGCGACCGATTCTGACCCCTACCAAGTGGATTTCGTTTACACGACAGGCACATTTGGCGGCAGCCAAACGGCCAGCCTGCCCACGACGATTCCGCCCATCGGCTTAAAACCACAGCAGGCGAACTCCTATGAGATGGGCGCTACCATCGGCCTTTTCAACGACCGGGTGAACCTTGACATGACCTACTACCATATCAGCTCTTTCGACCAGATACTGAACTCGCCGCTGCCCGCCTCATCGGGCGCCGACCAGATCCGCATCAACACTGGGAAGCTGGAGAACAAGGGCATCGAGGCTATTATGAACGTGACGCTGGTGGAGCGCAAGGGCTTTTTCTGGCAAACGGGCATCAACTTCGCCCGCAACAGGAACCAGGTGGTGAGCCTCGGCGAAGGTGCCAAAATCCTCGAATTGGCCAATATCTGGGGGCTGAACGGCCCGGCCATCGCCGTGCGGGAAGGCGAGCAGTACGGCACCATCGTCGGCTACGATTACGTCTATCACGAAGGAACGGGCAAGCCCATCCTTAACGACGACGGTACGCTCTACCAGATTTCGGAGAGCCGGGTGCCGCTCGGCAATGCATCGCCCAAGTTTACGGGCGGCTGGACGATGCGCCTCGGCTTTAAGGGCCTGACCCTCAGCACCTTGGTGGACACCAAATGGGGCGGCGACATTTATGCAGGCTCTTATATCATTGGATTGCAGACCGGCCAAAGCCCTGAAACGCTGAAGGAGCGGTTAGGCGGTGGGCTGCCCTTCACCGACCCCAGCGGCAAGACCAGCAATATCGGCGTGGTGCTCGACGGGGTCTATGCCGATGGAACCCCCAATGATAAAACGGTGCACTATTACTTCAAACACATCGGCAACACGGGCGGCTGGGGCCGCTTCATCACTACGCCGGGCATCCTTGAAAACACCTGGGTGAAAATGCGGGAAGTGGTACTGGCGTACAAAGTGCCGGAGAAGCTGCGGGGCAAAACCAAGGTCTTCCAAGACCTGACCGTTTCGTTGACAGGCCGTGACCTGTTCTACATATACACCACCCTCCCCGACCGCATCAACCCGGAAGGCTCGAATGGAGCAGGCAATGCACAGGGGCTGGAATGGGCATCGTTCCCCAGCACGAGGAGCTTTGCGATTGGGGTGAATGCCTCGTTTTAATGCAAATTAGAAATCCACCTGCAAAGCAGGTGGATTTCTAATTTGCATTAAAATCGTTCGCACCAATGCTACTCCCCAAAACCCCACGAACCAAATAATTACCGTACTTACCTACTTACCGTCCTTATGCTCTCTTCCAATGCTTGTATCTGCGGCTGGTATTTCTCCATGATTGCACTAAACACAGTCGGGTGCTGGTCAACGATGGCTTGCCGAACAAGGTCGCGCAGCACTTTATCCCGGCGGTAGTCTTCCAGGTCGAGGTCTTTTTTGCTGGTCTGTTCCTTCTTTTCTACGATGACCTTTGCGTATGGGTTGTCGCGCAGGCTGGCGATG
This sequence comes from Saprospiraceae bacterium, assembly GCA_031426435.1. Classification (GTDB taxonomy): domain Bacteria; phylum Bacteroidota; class Bacteroidia; order Chitinophagales; family Saprospiraceae; genus UBA6168. The sequence goes on from JANPLH010000032.1 coordinate 3,741, forward strand.
GCATGCTCAGTCGCTTCGGGCTGCTCGGAGGTGAGCGCTTTTATCTGTTCGTTGATGAGCTGGGCAGCCTCCTCGCGCAGTGCGTCCAGTTCCTGCCGTAGGGTTTCCACTACCCTACCCTTCTCGGCGACCAAGGTTTGCTTTTTCAGTTCCTCCTCTTTGGGGTCAGTAAATCCATTGCGAAGCGCATTGATGAAAAAACCGGGAATACTGGACTTGATTTGGTTGCTGACCTTGGCGCGGCGCGTCACGCGGAGCGCAGCGTCCAGCTGTTCTTCGGTATGGTTGTTCAATAGTTCCATGAACACCGAAGGCGTGACTCCCAATTTCTGCACGATTTCCTCGTGGTATTTCTCGAAAAGTAGGTCTTTTGGTGTCTTTAGCAACACATCGGCCACCTCGTGCACCTCTTCCTGTGAGGGAAATGGGATTTCGAGCGTTTTGTCCATGCTGGCGCGTATGTGGGGCACCTCGTTGTCGGGTTTACGCCGGAACCGGAACCGGAGACTGACCACTCGCTTGCCTTCTTTCAGCTTCTCAATGTCAATGATTTGGATGTCCGTATGGTCGTTGATTTCCTTGATGGCGGGCTTGATAACCCAGCGGAAAAAGTCGGGAAAGCGGGGATATTCCTTCGAGATTTCAAACATCCGCTTGATTTCCTCCACGTCAATGGTGCGTTCACCAATGCTCTCGTACTGTTTCAGCAGCTCGTAAACGCGGATGGGATAAGCGCCTAATTTCACGACGTTCCGCAGGTCGTAAGCCGTGAAATTGCGCTGCAATTGCAGGAAAAACGGCTTCATTTCCTGCTCAATGGTCACGTCAATGTACTCTTGGTTCTCACTTGCAGTGCCCTCCTGACCGTCTTTCATGTAATCAATCTTGCGCAGAATATGGTACTGCACCTCCCGCGCTGTTCCCTCTTTTTCGTAGCTGACGTAGAAGGACTTGCTCATGATGCTCTTCGCCGCCTCCCGCAGCAGGTGGTAGCTCTGGTTGGACTTCAGGCTGAACGCCTTGATGACATCGCGGTACCAGACGCGATAGACTTGAAAATCGTCGTCGTCGCGGCGTATCTGCGAGAGGATGCTGAGAAAGAAGCGAGTCTCCCAAATATCGAAGCGGTAACGTGACTCGATGAGTTGGTTGGCCTTCTTGATGACGACGATGCCCCCTGTTTTGCGCCTTTTCTTTGCCATTGGTGAAAGTAGTAAGTAGAAATTGGAAATTAATGAAATTAAAAAATTGAGATAAGGTATTGATTATCAATCCGATGAATCAAAATTTCATAATAGCCACTGATTTCAGCGTAGCTCTTCGTTTCCTAAATGTGAGGATATTGGGAAGAACCCCTTTAATGTGAGAGATTTGGGAAGGTTTTGCTTTTGCTGCGCAATGGTTGTCAGCTCATTTCAAGGAAATCCTTCCCAATTTTCTCACTTAAAGTCCCAAATGTCTCACTTATTCCCAAATTTCTCATCACTTTTCCCAAATTTCTCACAAATATTCCCAATTGCCTCGTAGTATCCCCCCAATTCTCTCACCCTTGAGCCCCAAATTACTCACACTTCTTCCCAATATTCTCACATTAAACTGCGCAAGGTGTTGTCTATCAACAAGTTGCAAGGGTCTAAAAAGATAAAAGAACTTAAAAAAAGAAAACACCAACAAAGGGACTCCCTTTGTTGGTGTTGATTTTTTTTGAAAAATATGTTTTTTAAGATGTTACCGGGCAAGGTCGCGTTCTATCAACATCTCGACGTAGTGCATGATGTCTGAATCCTGCTCAATGGCCTTAATTTTTAGGCGTTTGTGCGTGGCTGGATGGATGTCCACGGATAGGCGCACCTTTTTCACGGGTGCTTCTTCCACTTCCTTGGAGCGCCTTGCGGCAATAGGTGGAGAGATTTGGGAAGGTTTTTTCATCACCTCCGAGGCTGCTTTTGGCATTTTAGGAGCTTTTAGCGGCTCCGATTGCTTGGGTGTGGCTACCACCATAGTCTTGGCATCGTGAATCTGCTTCACGGCGCTCTCAATGTCGTCCACAGAGAACTGCTTGGGCGGTACGGCCAAGGTGCTTTTGATGTTGAAGGTTTTCTTTGCCATGTTGCGCTAAGTTTAAAGTTTGTGGACTGGTGTTATAGCAGTTTTTCGATTTCGGTTGCCAGCGACTCGATTTCCAATTGGGCGTTTTTGTCCTTCAGCTCCATGATGCCGAGGCCCTGCACGGTGGCTTCTTTGTAAGCCACTCGGGTTGATATTTTGGTGGCCAACAGGTTCACGTCCATCTCGCCGATGGCTTCACCAATTTCCCGGTCGAGGTTGGTGCGCTCGTTGTACTTGTTGAGCAGGACGTAAAGCTGCACCTTGCCACCCATCGCCTCTTTTGTGATGCGGGCCTCCTCGTAGCGCCTGAGGAAGGTTTCGAGTGCCCAAACGTCGGTGGCACTTGCAAGGATTGGCGTTATGACCACATCGCTCATGATGATGATACGGGTGGTCAGTTCGGTCAATGCAGGCGTTCCGTCAATGATGACGAGGTCGTATTTCTTGCCTAATTTGTTCAGAATTTGGTCAGAAATAGTGTCGGGGTTGATGAGAAAAACTGGTATTTCTGGTACGCTACCGTCCTCGATTCCCGACCGAACACTGCCCCATTTCACGGAGGTTTGTTGCTCCACGTCGGTATCGGCGATGCAGAGGTTGCGGCCTTTTCTGGCCAAATAAACGGCCAGGTTCTGTGCCAAGGTGCTCTTCCCTACCCCACCCTTCAAGTTTGTTACAGAAATAATCATGATTCAGTGATGTTTGTTCAAGTAATTGTAATTCAGTTACTTAAGAAATAAGTATGTAAGTACAGTAAGTAAATAAGCTCCTTTTGTAAGCGATTGATTGTTGTCTATTTTACAATACTTATGGTAAGTAGATAAGTAAGATTGCAGAATTGACAGGGTAAAGATAGCTTTACTTATGTAAGTAACAAGTGTTTTTAAGTAAATAATTATGATGTGTAGATAATTAGATAATTATGTGCTTATTGTGTGTAAGTAAGTATAGGCATTAAACAAGTAACTAAGTATGATTGAAGGATAAGTAGATAAGTAGTATAATTACCATAAGTCAATAAGTAAATGTGTACATAAGTATGTAAGTAAATAAGTAGGAATAAATATTTCAACATCGTAGCCACGATGAACTACTTTTGGCTTTTGGCGAAATAGTCCGGTTTTTGCCTTTGATTTGTCCCAGAAAATAGGGTAGGGCAGTGGCCAGCCAGCAAGTGACCCCAGAAGACCGCAGAACGTCTATCCATGAAAAAGACCGTACTCAAAGTCCATCCAGCCGACAATATCATCGTCGCACTACAGGACCTCAAAGCAGGTGAACAGGTGTCGCAAAACGGCCACTCCTTCCAGTTGCTGGAAGACATTGCGACCAAGCATAAATTCGCTGAGCGCGATTTCGCCGTAGGCGACCAAATCACCATGTACGGCGTCCGCATCGGGCGGGCAGTGCGGCCAATCCACGCGGGTACGCGCATCAGCCGCGAAAACGTCACGCACGACTCGGAGGAGTACCACGTCGGGGAGCGCCATACAGATTGGCCTGTGCCGGATGTTTCAAAGTTCCATAACAGGACTTTTAATGGTTTTTATCGTGCTGACGGCAAGGTGGGTACGCGCAACTATTGGCTCGTCATTCCCTTAGTCTTTTGCGAAAACCGCAATATTGACGTGATGCGGGACGCCCTGCTGGAGCCGCTTGGCTACCTGACAGGCCGCAGCTTTTCCGTGGATGTTGCGAAGCTGCTCCAACTGCACGGCAGTGGGGTAGGGGAGGGCGAACTCTTGACAGCCGAGATTGTCCATGACGCTTCCGAAGTGCAGCGCCGACGCCCATTTTCCAATGTGGACGGCATCAAGTTCCTCACCCACGACGGAGGATGTGGCGGCACCCAACAGGATTCCCAGGCCCTTTGCCGACTGTTGGCTGGGTACATCCTGAACCCGAACGTTGCCGGAGCGACCGTGCTTTCACTAGGCTGTCAACATGCGCAGATTGATCTTTTGAAGGCGTCTCTCGACGCTTTTGACCCGCAGCACGGCAAGCCCGTTTTTTATTTGGAACAACAAAAAAGCAAGTCGGAACGGGAGTTCATTGCCGATGCCGTTCGGCAAACCTTCGTTGGGCTGGTGCAAGCGAACCAAACCGTGCGGAAGCCCGCACCCCTGGGCAAGCTCGTTGTCGGTTTGGAGTGCGGTGGCTCCGACGGTTTTAGCGGCATCTCTGCCAACCCTGCGCTCGGCCATGCCTCCGACCTACTGGCGGTGCTGGGCGGTACTGCTATTTTAAGCGAGTTCCCCGAACTGAACGCCGTGGAGCAGAATCTGATTGACCGATGCACGACGGAAGTGAACGCCGAAAAATTTGCGAAGCTGATGCGAAGCTACTCGCAGCGGGCGCAGGAGGTTGGCTCCGGCTTCGACATGAACCCCTCGCCGGGCAATATCCGCGACGGCCTCATCACTGACGCCATGAAGTCGGCGGGGGCGGCCAAAAAGGGCGGTACCTCGCCCGTGACCGACGTGCTGGACTACACCGAGCAGGCCACTCGTCCCGGCCTCGCCCTGCTCTGCACTCCCGGCAATGATGTGGAGAGCACGACTGCCGAGGTTAGCAGCGGTGCTAATTTGGTCGTTTTCACAACAGGATTGGGCACACCAACTGGCAACCCCATTGCGCCAGTGATAAAAATGTCAACCAATACTGCGTTGGCCCGCCGCATGTCAGACATCATTGACATTGACGCAGGCACCATCATTTCTGGGGAAGATACCATTGAAACCAAGGGCGAGGAACTGCTGGAGCTGATGATACGCATTGCCAGCGGGGAAGCGTTGACCCATGCGGAGCGGCTGGGGCAGGATGATTTTATTCCTTGGAAAAGGGGGGTGTCGTTGTAAAGTGGATGCTTGTTAGTGTTGCAACCGTGCGTAAATGCGCAGGTTTAAATCACCTAATCCCGTTTGATTCGACGGGATTAATTTAGGCTTTCGCAAAATAACAAAACGTCACTTTGGCAACAGCGAAACAGCCTTTCACTTCCCAAAATTGGCGTTATTTGCACCCCATTGTAGCCGCCAAACTTGTTTGGCTGGCTCTGAGTACACAACGGCCTCCCCAATTAATCGGGCGGCCACAAAACTGATTTTTCATGTTTTTAATGGAACAAACCATGCGCTGGTACGGCCCCGAAGACCCCGTCACCCTCTGGCATATCCGCCAAGCGGGCTGCACTGGGGTGGTCACGGCGCTGCACCATATCGAGTACGGGGACGTTTGGCCCATCTCGGAAATCGAGAAGCGTAAAAAACAGATTGAAGCAGTGGGCATGACCTGGACCGTAGTGGAAAGCCTGCCCGTCCAAGAAGACATCAAAAAGCAGACGGGTGATTGGAAAGAATACCTCAAAAACTACAAAAAAAGCCTGCGCAACCTAGCCGAGTGTGGCATCAAGGTCATCACTTACAACTTCATGCCCATCCTCGATTGGCTGCGCACCGACCCTGCCTTCCCGCTGCCCGACGGCAGCCGGACGCTTCGTTTCGAGAAATCGGCCTTCATCGCTTTCGATATTTTTTTGTTGAAAAGGCCGGGCGCTGAGGGCGATTACACGGCGGAAGAAATTGCGCAAGCAAAGGCTCGTTTTGATGTAATGAGCAACCAAGAGCGGCGGGTTTTGTACGAAAACATCCTGCTTGGGCTGCCCGGCGACGACGAGCCATTCACCGCTGCCGAAGTGCTGGAGGAGTTGAAGACCTACCATAAAATCGGCCCAGAAAAACTGAAAAAGCACCTATTCGACTTCCTGCAAGCGGTGGTGCCAGTGGCCGAGGAGCTTGGCCTGAAAATGGCCATCCACCCCGACGACCCACCGTTTTCGTTGCTTGGGCTGCCGAGGGTGGTCAGCACGGAGCAGGATGTGGCCGAACTGCTGGTCGCTGCCCCTTCGCCCGCCAACGGCCTCTGCTTCTGCACGGGCAGCTATGGTTCTCGTCCCGACAATAACGTGGCGGAGATGGTGCGCAAATTCGGCGACAAAATCCACTTCCTGCACCTGCGCAACACCAAGATGGAGGGCGACGGCAGCTTCCACGAGGCCGAACACCTCGGCGGCGACACCGACATGCCCGCTGTCGTACGGGAGATTTTGACCATCATGCAACGCCGCCAGGTGAGCATACCCATGCGCCCCGACCACGGCCACCAAATGCTCGACGACCTCGACAAAAAGACCTATCCCGGCTACTCGGCCATCGGGCGGCTGCGGGGGCTGGCGGAGCTTCGGGGGCTTGAGAAGGGCTTGGCCTATGCGATGGGATAGTTTAGTTGGCAGTTCGACAGTTGGCAGTCAGTGTCGGGGCTAATCACCAATTACTAATCATCAGTCACCAAAATGTATTTAATCGGCTACGACATCGGCAGTTCCTCCATCAAAGCGGCGCTTGTGGAGGCGGAAACGGGGGCGACACTTGCAGTGGCACAGTCCCCCGCCACGGAAATGAGCATGGCGGCCCTCCAGCCCGGTTGGGCGGAGCAGAACCCCGACGAGTGGTGGCTCCATGTTTGCGCAGCAACCCAACAGCTGCTGGAAAATACACTCATTGCGCCAGCGGAAATAAAGGGCATCGGCATCAGCTACCAGATGCACGGCCTTGTGGTGGTGGATGAAAACATGAAGCCGCTGCGCCCGGCCATCATCTGGTGCGACAGCCGGGCGGTGCCTTACGGCAATCGGGCTTTTGATGAAATGGGGAAGGAGCATTGCCGCTCCCACTTGCTCAACTCGCCCGGCAATTTCACCGCTGCCAAGCTCGCATGGGTGAAGGAAAACGAGCTGGAGGTATTCGCCAAAATCCGCCACTTCATGCTGCCCGGCGACTATATCGCCCTGCACCTTACCGGGGAGGCCATGACCACGCCGAGCGGCCTTAGCGAGGGTATTCTCTGGGATTTTGTGAAAAACGACGTGGCAGACTCCGTGCTGGACTATTTTGGTTTTGATAAAAAACTGGTGCCTACGGTCGTCCCAACTTTCTCGTTGCAAGGCAAACTGACCCCCGAAGCCGCAGTCGCCACCGGCCTTGCCGCAGGTACCCCCGTCGCCTACCGTGCGGGCGACCAGCCGAACAATGCCCTGAGCCTCAACGTGTTGCGGCCCGGCGAAGTGGCTGCCACGGGCGGCACTTCTGGTGTTGTTTATGGAGTTGTTGACAGGCCAGCGTATGATAAAGAATCAAGGGTAAATGGCTTTGCCCACGTAAACCACAAGACAGTTGGGAGTGAGCAATTGGCAGTTTGTAGCAGTGATAGGATTGGGGTTCTGTTGTGCATCAACGGCGCAGGCAGCCTTTACCGCTGGCTTCGTCAAACCGTGGGGCAGGGCAGCATCAGCTACCCGGACATGGAGCGGATGGCGGCCTCCGTGCCAGTTGGCGCTGATGGTTTGCGCATTTTGCCCTTCGGAAATGGGGCGGAGCGGATGCTCAACAACCTCGACCCTGGTGCCCATGTGAACAACCTCCAACTGAACCGCCACACGGCGGCGCACCTGTACCGGGCGGGCTTGGAGGGCATTGCTTTTTCGTTTGTCTATGGCGTTCAGATTTTGAAGGAAATGGGCCTCAACATCAACGTGATGCGGGTCGGCAACGACAACCTGTTCCAGTCCGCTGTTTTTTCCAAAACCATCGCCACGCTCCTCGGCTGTTCGATTGACGTGGTGCAGACCACCGGGGCCGTGGGGGCTGCCAAGGCGGCCGGGGTGGCGACGGGTATTTACCCCGACATCGAAACGGCGATGGCAGGTGTGACAGTGATGGGGCGGTACGAGCCGGAGGTGGAGAGGGTAGGGGAGTATCGGGAGGCGTATGAGGCTTGGGAGGCGGATTTGGCGAAGGCGATTGCGCAGCATGGATAAACCGTCTGCATTTGCAAGCAGTTTTAAACGTGACCATTTGGTAACGTTTAGGTTAAATCCAACCGCTTGGCAGGATTTAAAAAACCCATCCATTTGGACTATTTTTTTAAAAATAAAAATTAACTAGCTGATAATCAAATCATTATGACAAATAAAAAAATAATCAAAACCACAACCCCCATCGTCACCATCGGCAAAAAAGAATATTTCAAGGGAATTGGCCGCATCCCCTTTGAGGGGCCAGAGTCCGACAACCCGCTGGCCTTCCGCTACTATGACGAGAACCGAGCGGTGCAGGGCAAAACCATGAAGGAGCATTTCCGCTTCGCCGTGGCTTGGTGGCATACCCTCTGCGGAACGGGCGGCGACCCTTTCGGCCCTGGCACGAAGGCGTTCCCTTGGATGAAATCGAAAGACCCCATGGACCAAGCGAAGGACAAAATGGACGCCGGTTTCGAGTTTATCACCAAGATGGGCATCCCGTTCTATTGCTTCCATGACTACGACCTCGTTGCCGAAGGCGACACGTTGAAAGAAAGCGGCAAGCGCCTCGAAAAAATCACGGACTATGCTGCCGAGAAGCAAAAGGCGTCGGGCGTGAAGCTGCTCTGGGGCACGGCCAACCTGTTCAGCCACCCCCGCTACATGAACGGCGCTGCCACGAACCCCGATTTCGAGGTGGTGGCCTACGCGGGAGCGCAGGTGAAGAACGCCCTCGACGCCACTATCAAGCTGGGCGGTGCGGGCTATGTGTTTTGGGGCGGCAGGGAAGGCTATATGTCATTGCTGAACACGGACATGAAGCGGGAACTCGACCACCTCGCCCGCTTCCTGCACATGGCCAAAAACTATGGCCGCAAGCAGGGCTTCAAAGGCAACTTTTTCATCGAACCGAAGCCGATGGAGCCGAGCAAGCACCAGTATGATTTCGATGCGGCGACCTGCCTCAACTTCCTGCGGGAGTACGGCCTGATGGAAGATTTTAAACTGAATATCGAAGTAAACCACGCTACCCTTGCGCAGCACACGATGCAGCACGAGATGCAGGTGGCCGCCAACGCCGGGGCGCTCGGCAGCATGGATGCCAACCGTGGCGACTACCAGAATGGCTGGGACACCGACCAGTTCCCAAACAACGTCATGGAACTGACTGAGGCCATGCTCGTGCTGCTGGAAAGCGGTGGCTTGCAGGGCGGCGGCATCAATTTCGACGCCAAGACCCGCCGCAATTCGACTGATTTGGCCGACATCTTTTACGCCCATATCGGCGGCATGGATACCTTCGCACGGGCGCTGCTGGCTGCCGATGCCGTGCTGCAAAAATCTGATTATCAGAAACTTAGGAAGGAGCGCTATGCTTCTTTCGACAAAGGAAAGGGCAAGGAATTTGAGGTGGGCAAGCTTTCGCTCAAGGATTTGTCAAAGCTGGCCGACGAATTCGGTGAGCCGAAGCAGCGGAGCGGGAAGCAGGAATTGTTCGAGAATATCATCAACCGTTTTGCGTGAGCAAGATTGAAAACTTTTAAAAAATGAAGTCAAAAACCTTTCTCGCAGGCACAGCGCTCTGCCTGTTTTTTTTCACCAGTTGCAACGAAAAAACTGCCGAAGGCAACACCACGGAGGGCCAAACGGCAAGCACGCAGCTTGTACCGACAGACCTGGTTGGCTATTGGGTCAATGAAACTTGGTGGAAGGAGCTACAGTCCAGCAAGTCGCCGAAACAGGCGGCAGCCAATCTCAAAGGCATTGCCGGGGCCATCGTCCTCCAAAACGGGGCGCAGACCATTGCCAATCTCAGCTATGGCTGGCACGAGGGAATGCAGTATGCTGTTCGAACTCGGGAAGGCAAGCAGGAGCTGTTCGACCCGAACAACGCCGCCACTGGCACCATCCCTTTGACGCCGCAGGCCGATGGCACGGTTAAATTTGATTCTGCTGCACTGGTACGCCTCGCCCCCACCATCGAAGGGGCGAAGGCCGTGGGGAATGCCGTGCTCGGAGGTGAATACGATTTGAAGGGCAAAAAAATAGTCTTCAATCCAAACGGCACGGTGGCTGGCCTGGAAGGGTACAACTACTACGACCTCATGCTCGATTATGTGGTGGACGAAGTTGGTACCGACCAGCTTTCCTTGTCGAAGGATGGCAGCAATCCCACGTTTTTTGCTTTTAAATGGGAGGGCGGCCACCTCATCATCTCGGAGATTGACGATGTGGGTGGCAAGGGTCAGTTCCTTTACAAAGTGGGAAAGGTGAGGTATGATTTGGTGAAAAAATAGGGTTCGTTGTGTGAAAGTTCCAACGGCTATTAAAATCATTGCATGGAGAGCAAAAAAAATGGAAGCGGGTAAGCGAGTTTTTTCAGTTTCTGCGTGACGCAACGCCGCCACAAACGCAGTTGTTTGATTATCATTGCGTTACGTACGTGGCGGCGTTGCGAGAAACAACTTAATGAACACTCCCAGGTAAGGAACGTGACTGAAATAACACACCATTTTGTGCAGCACTACAAGTTTTCTTTTCCCTTCTTCCACCTAAACACCTCCACCCCTTTCCGATTCACGCCCAGCACCAGCATTGGGGTTTCTCCCTTGAAATAGGCCAACGCATCCACTTGGCCCCGCAACCCAAGCCCGCTTTTTGCCGCAGGCAGCACCTCAAAACTTCGTTTACCCTTTCCGAGTAGTACTACGCCCCTGTTGGAGTCGTAATATCCCGTGCTCACATCAAAACTATGATCGTTGCCAACGAGCAGCAAGTCGGGCAGGCCGTCGCCGTTGAAATCATCGGCAAGTACCTTTTTGATGGGGGCCACCTGGGCCTCGGCAGGCAGGCGTTCCCAAGTGAACTTCCCTTTGTCGTTCCAAATGATATAACTGGAAGTAGTGTTCACGGCAATAATGGCCTCCTTGGGCATGGGGAAGCCGCCGAGGATAGTGTCCATCGTTGCGAAGCTAAAACGGGTGTAGCTGGTGAATATCTTTTTGAAAAACGGCGATTGGGAGGCAAGTTCGTCCAAGTAGTTGACGGGGTATTCCTGCATCTTGCCGTCTTTGTCTTTCCAAAAAGCAGCTGCCACAGGGTCAATTGCGCCGTTTTTGTCGAGGTCGGCAGCGTAGAGCTTTAGCGGGTACTTGTCGGAGACGGTGAAACGATGGTTTTCGCCGAGGTTGCCAAGCACGTAGTCATCATCGCCGTCCTTGTCGAGGTCGGTAGCAGTGACGGAATACCAAAGGCCATTCTTGGTTGCAAGTGATTGATTTTCAGTGATTTCCAATTTTTTTCCACCCTTGTTCATCACGGCTGCCACACTGCCCCATTCTCTGGCAACGAGCAGGTCGGCAAAGCCGTCACCATCAATATCGCTCCAGGTGGCGTCCGTCACCATGCCAAGGTCGAGCGGTTGGTTTTGGTCGAACTTGCCGCCGTTGTTGATGAGCAGCATGGAACTTGCGGCTTTTGGAAAATTATTTTTTTCAACCCTTGCGCCGATGAAGATGTCCATGTCGCCGTCCTTGTCGAAGTCGGCAGGACGAACCACGGAGGCAGGGTAGGGTGGGGCGGGTAGTTCCACCCTTTCGAATTTTCCCGTTGCTCCTTTGGAATTTTGGTTAAAATAGGCGCAATGGCGGTATTCCTCCTTGTTTTCGTTGGCGTATCCGCCAGCGGAGGCAAGCACGTCCATGTCGCCGTCACCATCGAGGTCGAGGATGGCCATGTCGGACTCAAGGCAGGTTTTTTTGCCCGTCAGGCCGGGGATTTCCGTTTGTTGAAACCCACCATTTTTTACTAAAAAAACCGTAGTTGGGCTATCGGCAGAGCCGCCAATGAGCAGGTCGTCTTGGCCGTCGCCGTCGAGGTCGCCCTTTGCGAAGCACGGGCCGACTTGGGAAAACTTATGCTGCAAGATGCGCTGGTTCTGGAAGAAGTCCACGTAGTCGTTCTGCACATGCTGGTAGGCGATGGCACTGTCCATTTTTTCAAAAAGAGGACTGGCAGCCAAGGTCGGCGGCGAATAAGGCTTGGCCTCTGCCTCTTTCAGGTTCAGCAACTGGTTTGGTTTTACCTGCGTGAGTAGGGTAGTGGTTTTGCCGAGCGGCCAAATGACCCGCAGGGAGTCAATGTTGGCACCCTTGCCCAATCCAAAATGCACTACAGGGTCAACGGACGAGATATAGCCACGTGTCAGGAAATGCTCATAATACTGGAGCCGCCCGCCCGACCACAGCTCGATTTTTGAGCCGATGGCCATGGTGTTCGGTTTGTTGCCCGTGAGGGCAATGCGGAGGTAGCTCGTGGTTTGTTCTTTATCGTTATTGCCTTCCGCCCCGGCGGATGAACCCGCAATGGTGGTGTTCCGATAGACAAAGGCCGGATCGTTGATGTTGTTGGTCACGTAGTCGAGGTCGCCATCGTTGTCGAGGTCAACATAGGCAGCGCCGTTTGAAAAAGAGGGGATGTCGAGGCCCCATTCCTTCGTATGATTGGCAAATGAGGGTATCGTGGATTGCGCCTCTGTTTCATTGGAAATGTTTTCAAAGGCATAGTTCGGCACCTTCACTATGGGGATTTTGGGCAAAATATCCTTATCCCCCGCCAAGTAGCCATAGACTTGGGCTTTGTAGTTGGTGAAGTCCTTGTCGGTCAGGTCTTTTGGGAAGCCGTTGGTCATGAGCAGGTCACGGTCGCCGTCGTTGTCGTAGTCAGCGAAGAGCGGCGACCAGCTCCATTCGGTCTGGTAGATGCCGAGCTGCATGCCGACCTCGCTGAACGGCTGCATCTGGCCATTGATGAACCCACTGTGGAGTTGGAGCATGTTGCGCACGTATTGCGGTTCGTAGCCGTATTTTTCGTTGTTGGTGTAAACATTGTAGCCGTTGCCGTTGATAGTCTGCTTTTTCCGGGCGTATTGTTCGGGCATCATGTCCACGCTCATGATGTCGAGATTGCCGTCATGGTTGATGTCGGCCATGTCGTTGCCCATCGAGAAGCGGGAATGGTAGGAGAGATATTCAGGCGATAGGTTTTTGAAAATGCGTTTACCCCCTTTGTCCCCCTCAAGGGGGGTATTGATGTAGAGCAGGTCGTTGGACACATAGTCGTTGGAGATGTAGAGGTCGGGGTAGCCATCCTTGTTCACGTCGCCTACGGCAATGCCAAGACCATAGCCCTCATAGACGACGCCCGATTGGATGGTTATGTTCTTGAATTTGCCGTTCCCGAGGTTTTCATAAAAAGCATCATTGTTGACGGATGAGCCGTCTATGATTTTGTTGTGGTAATTGGTGGGCACGGCGGCGGTCACGATATTGTTCAAGACGTAAAGGTCAAGGTCGCCATCGAGGTCATAATCGAGGAAGGCGGAGTGCATGGAATAGCCCGCTTCGGCGATGCCATACTCGTCGGCCATTTCCTTAAAGGTAGGCTCGTCCCCTCCGCCTTGGTTGACCCAAAGTTGGTTTTTGCGGAGCAAACTATCCTTGCTCATGGTGCAGGAGAAGTAGAGGTCTGTCAAGCCGTCAGCATTGATGTCCACGGCGGTTGCACCGCTGACCCATTGTTTGTTGTCGAGGCCCTCGAAGTGGTCGGTGATGTCCTTGAACTTGAACCCACCCTCGTTGAGGTAGATGCGGGTGGTGACTTTGTTCCCGGTGAAGACGAGGTCTTGCAGCTCGTCGTTGTTGAGGTCGGCCACGCCCACGCCGCCGCCGTTGTACATGTACTCGTTGTGGAGGATATTGAAGGTGTCCTTTTCGAGCACTTCGTTGTTGAAGTCAATGCCCGTGGTGGTGGCGTCAAGGCGCTCGAAACGGGGTTTTTCGTTTTTGTTGCAGGAAAAGATAATTGCTGCACCAAGCAAAACGGCAAGAATTCTCATTGATAATGTTTGTTTAGAATTGAATTTCGGGGGCAAAATTAACATCTGAGTCCAATATTGGCGACAATCCTTACCTGTTCTGCACCAGACGACCTGCGGTCAGGTCAATCTGTGACTGCGGAATCGGATAGTTGACATCTTCGGCACCAATGGTGGCGCTGCCGTAAAGGGCGTTGATATTGGTTTTTTCAAATATTAAAACCCTGCTCAGTTCACTCTGGACACTGCCCCAGCGCTGCAAATCAAAGTACCTGTGGCCTTCCATGCCGAGTTCGAGTTTTCGCTCCATCTGCAATGCCGTGCGGGCATTGTCCTGGTTGTCGAAGGGGGCACCGGAAGCGAGATACTCGGTGATGGAGTAGTTCGCAGCGTTGGTACCGTCGTCGTTCTTGACAAAGCCCTCCGGGTTGGCTGCACGGGCCCTGATCAGGTTGACGTTGGTGCGGGCACCGCCCATATCGTTTGTCTCAATTTGGCACTCGGCCAATAGCAGCAGCACATCGGCGTAGCGGATCAAGCGGTAGCCGTTGGCTGTCCAACCCTTGGTCCAGTTGCCCACTTCGGTAAGCTGGTCTTCTTGCGACTTCTTGTAAACCTGCTTTTTTGGGCTGTATGGGCCACCATAAGATTGGTCACGGATCCAGTCCTGGCCAGTGTGCGGCCCCCAATCAAGGTAGGGGATGCCCCTGCGTCCCACGGTCCAATCGAGCCTTGGGTCAACTGGGCGACTGTCTGGTGTAAACGGGTCGGAAACGGTTAAGCCCTTGTCGTCGGCAAGCGGGTCGTTGGTGTAGGAATTGTCCAACAGGGGAAGGCCGTTGACCGTTTTGAACGAATTGACGAGGTCGTAGCTCGGCTGGAAGAAGCCGCAGCAGCCTCCGGGCGAGCCACCGCTCTTGTATGGGAAGTTGAGCACCTCGCCCCAGCCGCCGTTCCAGCCGCCGGAACCGTCGTTGACGGAGTACTGTACGGTATAGATGGACTCCATGCCGTTGCGGTTGGCGGCGTCGAAGATGTCGCCGTACCTGGCCTCCAGCCCGATGGCGGAGTTGTCAGGGGCGGCACCGTTTTCAACCACCCATTCGAGTTCGGTTTTGGCTTTGCCGTAATCATGTTTCATTTGCATCAACGCCTTGGCCAGTAGCACCCTTGCCACCGTGCCGTTGAAGCGGCCGATTTGGCCCATGTCGTTGGGCAGTGCGGTGCCGGCTTGCAGGTCGGCGATGATGTTGTCCGTAACGTCCACGGTGTTGGTGATGGTTGTCAGGTCGGTGGTTTCGGCGACGTAAGGGATTTTCCCTCCCCACATCCTCCAAGCCTCGAAGTGGTAGTAGCCTCGCAGTGTCTGCGCCTGAAGGCGGAAGGAATTTGCCTCATCGGCGGTTACAGTGCCTTTTTCTTCGGCCACGGCCAAGACCTGGAGTGCGTTGTTGCAGCGGGAAATGCCTTCATAGACAGACCTCCACTTGACGTTCAGGTAGGAATTGGTGGCTGTCTCAGAGTAGTTCTGTAACGGATGTAGGTCCGTAGCGTCACCTGCATCGGAGCCTTTGTTGGCCTCCAAGCCGCGGATGCTGCCATATACCCAGTTGGAGGATGCTGCCTCCCAGCCAAAACCACTGGAAGAAACGCCGTCAACCATGCCGTAAGCGCCTATCAGCAAGCCGTTCACCCCTTCTTTGGTAGCCAGTACGTTGGCGTCAAGGGAGCCGTTGGGAGCAACCTCCAGGTATTCATCTTTACAGGAAAAAGGTAGCGCAAATAGGAGCGCCAGCAGGAAGTACTTGAATTGTGTCATTTTATCGTGCTTTGGAGTAAATGTAGCAAAAAATCTAAAAACGGACATTCCCATTTTCATCAAAAACGGCCTTGATTTATAGATGCTTCACCCGGCCTTCGTACCGTGCATACAACTCCTCATTGCTGAACCCATCAATGTTTTGGCTGAAATAAATGGGCAATTTGACGCCAGTTTCGGCAGCGATTTTCATGCCCTCCGTGGCAATGAGGTTCACAAGGAAAACGCCTGAAATTGTTGAAACGGCCCCTGTCAGGTTGCCGTCAATTTGCAGGATGCCGTCGCCGGAGGGCACCCGGTTGTCGAGCACGAGGTCGGCGATGTCCATCAATTTTTTGCCGCCGGGGTGGCGGGATGGGTAGCGGTTGGATTGCTCCAGCGAGGTGATTGCGATGACTTTTATGCCATGTTGCTTCGCAATTTGTGCCATTTCGATGGGCATGGCGTTGCGGCCAGAATTGGAGATGACGAAGATGATGTCGTCGGGACCGATTTTGTGCTGGTCCCAGATGATTTTGGCCAAGCCCGGTATCCGCTCTATCTCGGCGCTGCGACGGGAGCCTTCCGCCGTCATCACGATGCTGTCGAGCATGGCGTTCACATTGGCGAGGCCGCCCGCCCGCACGAACAGTTCCAGCCCAACCATGTGCGAGTGCCCCGTCCCGAAAGTGTGAATGATCCGGTCATGGATGATGGTTTCAGCCACCCATTGCGCAGCTTGCTGGATGGCGGCTTCTTGGCCTTCTACGAGGCGGTCGAGCTGCGTTTTTATTTTTTCAAAATATTCGAACATAATACGCTAATCAAAGTAAGCCGCTGCGTTTTTATTTTTTCAAAATATTCGAACATAATACGCTAATCAAAGTAAGCCTTCGTTTCTACGACCCGCTCGACAACAACGTTTTTGTTCTTGCCGATCACGAACTCGCTCAACCCGACATGGGTTTTGTTTTTGCGTTTCCAGTCGAAAGTGTAGCCAAGTTGGGTGAAAGGGTAACGATTGTACAGGGTACTGTCTGCGAAGGAGGCACGGGTTTGGTCAGCGAGCCAGATTAGGTTTTCGCAATCAGGATTGGTGCCGGAAGGCAGGAAGAGGTCACAGGAGTTGTCCGTAACCTCTGTATCCACGCAAGGGCGGATTAGGTCTTGGGGGCGCACCCAAAATTCCACGAACACTTTTTTGTCGGCATTGGGGGGCAGGCCGAGCAATTGCTTGAGGCGCTTGTCAAGGACCTTCGCTTTGTAGGGCTTTTTTTTCTCGGTAGCCATGCGCTCATTTAGGTCGGGCACGGCCGTCACCCAAATGGGGTATTTGCTCGTGTTGTAGAAGCCAGTGGTGGGGTCATTTTTGTAATACTTTGCGTCTGCTTTCCAGGAAGACACCAAGACATAACGCTCGCCTTTGATGTCCTTCCAGACCAGATTGGGGTTATCGGCAGCGATTTTCGTCAAGGAAAAAACCCTTTCGGTGGCGCTGGGCTGTGCTGCATCGGCAAGGGCCTTTTTGTAAGCCTGCTCTGTGCAGCCGAAAAACAGCAAGGCAAGGACCGTTGCAAAGGCGAGGATTTTGTTGTTTTTCATATTTCTCAAATTTTTGGATAAAAAACCAAAGGCAGAAACAAGGGCTAGCACTTCGAGTACCAAAAGGCCCTTGCAAAATTAAAGTTTAACAAAAATCTTCTTCCTATAAAGCCAATAAACGGGGACAAATACGACACAAACGTACAGCAGCGCATAAGTCAGCGAGGCAAATTTGGCAGAAATCCCGATGCCCGTCAGGCCGTTCATCCATATTTCGTTCAGGCCGGGGTAGCCGCCGTAGCCCGAGTAGAAAACCGCCGTCAGCAAAGAGGCCAGCACGTAGGCGGTGATGGCGTTTGCGCCAAAAACAACCCCCGGTTTTGTCCAGCGGGTATAGCCCTTCATGTCCACCACGAGCAGGCTGGCCGCCAGTGCCATGAAGGCCAGCCCGCTGGTGTGCATCACATAGCTGCTCGTCCAGATGTTCTTGTTGAGGGGAAAAAACCAGCTCCAAACTTCGCCCAAGGTTAGCATCACGAAGCCCCAGAAAAACAGCTTGGTCAAGCGGCGGTAGTCGTCCTTCACATCGAGGATGAGGCGGCCCGCCAACATCCCGCTGATGCCCGTGACGATGGCCGGGAAGGTGCTCAGGATGCCTTCCGGGTCCCAGGTTTTTTGCCACATGACACCCGGCAATGCGATGCTGTCCAAGTAGTGCGCCCAGTTTTTGATGGGTGCCGATAGGTCGGGCGCACCGATGCCCGGCACTGGCAAGTAAGCTATGATGACCCAGTAGGCGACGAGGGTGCCGATGCCGATGCGCAGCCAAGTTTTCCAGTCGGTGTACAGGAAAAGCAAGGCGCAGGGCAGAAAGACGACCGAAATGCGTTGCAGGACCCCCGCCCAGCGGATGCCCCCAAAATCGAAATTAGGAAAGAGCCAGAGGAACAAGCCCACGAGGTAGATTTTCAAGGCCCGCCAAAAGATTTTCTTCGCCATTGCCTGCCTTGGTTCATTGGCGGCCAGCCGCCTGTCGTAGGCCATGACGATGGAGACGCCGATGATGAAAATGAAGAACGGATAGATATAATCCGTCGGGGTGACGCCATTCCACGAGGCATGGAGCAGCGGCGCATAAACGTGGTCCCAAGAGCCGGGGTCGTTCACCACAATCATGGCCATGATGGTGAAGCCACGGAGGGCGTCAAGTGCGATGAGGCGGGTAGGAGTGTTGGCTGGTGTCATTTTCGTTTTGTTTTGTGAAATATGTTTCCCGCAGTGGCCGTAAAGGCTTCGTTTGACACTGCATCAATCTTCGTTCTCCTCCTCATCCACCTTTACCCAAGCCGCCCGCCTCGGCGGCTCGTTGAACAAATGAACAGGGGGTGCAAGTGGTTTAAAGCCAACCCCATTCGAAATCATTTGAGCTTTTTTAGCATTTCAGATGCTCTTGAGGCTTCCAGGATTTCTATTTCACGCCCAGCCCGTTGCGACAGGCTGGCAAAGCGTTCGTCCTTTGTAAAGCCCATGTTTATCAAGGTGGCGTTGGTGCTCTCCATATTGGCCAATACCTGCAATTGCACTTCGGTTGCTGCGTCCCTAATATTGCCCTTGGCCTCCGGATTGGTCTCCCTCCATTGTTTCGCAGTCATACCGAATACGGCCATATTCAAAAGGTCAGCTTCGCTTGCGAAGCGCAGGCCTTCCCGTTTGGTATTCCAGTCCAGGAGTGGAACGAGGTTTTCCCGCACGGCATCTGTATGAATGGGATAGTTTGCCTTGGAGAGTTCCCGCCTCAAGTTCCAAGAAAGCCCCTGCCGCTCGGCTTCGTCCTGCTTGAGCCGCTCAAATTCTTGGATGAAAAACACTTGGAACTCTGGGCTTATCCAGTAGCAAAAGTTAAGGGCAATATGCTGGTGTGCATAAGTGCCGCCATACCGACCTGCCTTTGAGGACAAGCTGATTGCCCCCGTTTCCTCAATGAACCGCTGCGGGGTGATGTCCAAGCGGCTGTCGTCAACTTGTTCTTTAAAGTTATGCATTTGCATAACTTTAAAACCGGGGTTGTGCCTTTGTTCCCACGCGTCCAAAAAGCGTAATGTACTGCGGTTGCGAAGCCAGTCAATAATGATAAGCCCCGCTTTCCGCTCAGACTGCTTGGCTATGTCGGTCAAAGAGATATAATCGTTCTCCTCAATGGAGATAGTCAGCCCTTCAACATTGATTTTATGCTTTGCCATTAGGTCCGTCTAATTTGATAATGCCGCAAGAATACAGACTTGAGGCCAAATAGAAAAAAGTGCTAACCTCATCGAAATCGAAGGGGTTGCGACCGCTACCCTTATTTTGGTTCTCAATTCTTCACTGGCCCCTCCGTCGTCAGCCCCGAACGCCCTTTGTTGTTAAAACAAGCCGCCTTGATGGACTTGCCCGTCGCAGGTATTGGCCCTTCGTAAATCGGGCTATCTTTCGTCGGCTCGCTGCCGTCGGTGGTGTAGCGGATTTGAAAGCCAGGGTAGCCACAGTTCATGCTCACTTGCCCGTTCTCCAGCAGGATGCCCGGTGGTGGGATGCGGTAATTGTAGCCGCCTTGATAGGCCGTTAAGAACGGCAGTTCGACCTGCGCCACCGTGTTCATGAAGCGGTTAAAGTCGGAGGTGCGGATGGCTTCGCCCTTGCCGCTCCAGGCTGCCTGACCCTGCCAAGCCCGTTGCGAAATGCCGAGCAATTTTGGCAGGTAATAGTATTCCAGCATATCCTGTCCCTTGATGGTTTCGCTCCAAAGTTGGGCCTGTAGCCCGACGATGTTTTTGCTGCCAGCAGGGCTGAGGCGCTCCATGCCCACAAAGTCCTTGGCGGGGTCAAGTGGCTTGCCCATATTGTCGGTGCGGGTGGACTCGAACAGGTTATAAGGCACGAACGAAAAGGCGTCCTCGGTGTCCACGAAGCCGCCCCAGTAGAGGCCCGGCTCACGGGGGTCATTGTTGTAGGCGAGGTCAAAATAGAAATTGGTGACATTGCAAAGGATAACCGTATAGCCAGCGTTAGCGAGTCGGTAGCCGAGGTCTTGGTTGCCCCAGAGGTTGTTCCAGATATAGGGATAAACCTCCTTGCCCACGAAGGCCGGGTTAGGACGCCATTTGCCATTGTCTTCAAACAGCATGACGGCTTCTTCCCAAGCACCCGTTTTCAGGCCTTTTTTACGAAGGTAATCTACCATTTTTCCAAAGAACATGCCCTGAAGGTTGCGGGTGTTTTTGATGTCGGGGTGTTTTTTTAAGAACTCTTTACAGATGGGCGAGCCTGTCCAGGCAGTGGATGGTACCTCGTCGCCGCCAGTGTGGAACATGTCGAGGGGTACCTCGGCCTCGGCGTACATGGCGATGATGTCGTCCACAGCCGTTTGGAAAAAGCGGATGGGCTGGTCTTGGCAGACGCAGGCCGTGTTGTCGAAATAGCCCTGCGCCGAGATGTAGCGCGACGTGTCGGCTGGGTCAATCAGTCTGTATTGTTGGGCTTCGGCGGTTTTGCCTGCGGCCATGAGGCGGTTGTACCGAAGCTCCATTGCCTTGATGGCCGCACGGGAGTGCCCAGGCAGGTTGATTTCAGGGATGACGCTGATGTGCCGGTCATGCGCGTAGCGGATGATTTCCTTGAATTCGGCGCGGGTGTAGTAGCCATTGCCATTCGACTTGGGGTCGTTGGGGTCAGGGCCTGACCCATAGCTGGGCTGCAGGCAAAGGCTATCACGGTGCGGGTGCCCGCGGCGCGATCCCACCTCGGTAAGTTCAGGAAGGCCCTTGATTTCGAGGCGCCAACCTTCATCTTCCGTGACGTTGAACAGCATCCGGTTCAGCTTGTAGCGGGCCATCATGTCGAGCAGGCGCAGGATGGTTTCCTTCGACTGAAAATTGCGGCTCACATCAACGTGCAGGCCCCGGTAGCCGAAGGCAGGTGCATCTTCGATGGTGCTATTGGCAATAGATACACTGCCGTTTTCAGCCCGCTTCGCCAATGACAGGAGCGACTGTGCGCCATAAAAAACACCTGCTTCCGAGCCGCCCTTGATGGTGGCTACGTTACCTTTCACCTCCAGGTTGTAGCCCTCTTTGTTCGCAACGGAAGGAGAGATGTACAGCCCGATATCGCCTTTTCCGTCCGCTGCTTTCATTACCGAGGCAGTGATATCGAATTGCCGTTTCAGTTCCCCGGCGAGGAACTTGCCCGCTGCTTCGAGGCCCGGGGCACAGGCGATTCGGCAGTTGGCGGGCATTGCGAAGCTGCCGTTGCCCCACTTCCACGACTTGGGCGCAGGCACGAATGGGTAGCTTTCGGCTGGTGTCAAAGCCTTGAGCCTTTGGTTTTGTTGGTATAAATATTCAGCGGTTGGGTGCGGCTCCAAATCGTCGGGCGAGCGGGTGAACTGCGCTGCTGACGAAAAGGGCAACAGCTTATAGCGGGTGATGGACTGGGTCTTTTCTTCGCCGCCATCTTTGTAGGCGATGTAAATGCCCAACGGCCCGTCCGTCTCCTTGATGAGCCAATCGTTGGAAGTGTAGGTGACCTTCGCAGTGTCGCCGGGGGCGAGCTTAAAGCCCGCACGCGGCACCATTCTGTAAAAGTCGCCATTAATGTTTTCTACGGAGGCTGGCCCCTCGGTGGCTGTCACAAGCCGGGGCGATTGGTTCCAATGCAGTATCCAGCCCTTGTCAGCCAAAGCCGTTTTGCCATGATTGATGAGCCAGAAAGTTGCGGCATGGGTGGTGTTCTCGCTCTGGGTCTGGTTGCCATCAAGCCGCCAAATGATTTCGAGGTCGGGTAGGGTAGTGGTGGAAGATGAATTACAACCCCACCATGCCAATGGCAATAGGGCTAATGCGATGCAGCAGAATAAGGTAAGGCGCATATTGGTAGTGATTATTTTTGAAGAAACTGCAGGCTGTTCGGAGTGCTACTGGATTGGGGGCTAAAAAAAAAGAGACTGCCCAAGCTTGGACAGTCTCTCCTATTTGAAACGATTCTTATTACCTGTTCTGTACCAAACGACCTACCGTCAAGTCAATTTGACTTTGCGGAATCGGATAGTCTTTATCTTCAGCTCCGATAGAAGCGCTACCGTAAAGGGCAGAAAGTTTTGTTTTCTCGAAAGCCAATGCCCTGCTCAGCTCGCTCTGGAGGTTGCCCCAGCGCTGTAGGTCCCAGTAGCGGTGCCCTTCCATGCCAAGTTCCAACTTCCGCTCCATGCGCAATGCCGTGCGGGCTGCGTCTGCATCGGTCCAAGGCGAATTGTATAAACCAATCACATAGTTGGCGGCGTTGGAACCGTCGTCGTTTTTCACGAAGCCTTCTGGGTTGGCAGCACGCTCCCTAATCTGGTTGATAAGGGCACGAGCAGCTTCCAAATTATTGGTTTCGATTTCGCACTCGGCCAAGAGCAGCAGCACGTCGGCGTAGCGGATCAGGCGGTAGCCGTTAGCCGTCCAGCCAGAAGTCCAGTTGCCCACCTCAGTGAGGGTACCTTGCTGTGCCTTCTTGTAAACCTGCTTTTTTGGGCTGTATGGCCCAGCGTAGGACTGGTCACGGATCCAGTCCTGACCAGTGTGTGGTCCCCAATCGAGGTAGGGGATGCCCCTGCGGCCCACGGTCCAGTCGAGCCTTGGGTCAACTGCACGGGCATCTGGTGTGAATGGGTCAGTGACGGTCAAGCCTTTATCGTCGGTTAGCGGGTCGTTGGTATAGGAGTTGTCAAGCAACGGGAGGCCATTGGCGTCGACCTTGAACGAGTTGACGAGGTCGTAGCTTGGCTGAAAGAAACCGCAGCAGCCACCAGGTGAACCGTTGTTGCCTTTGTAAGGGAAGTTGAGCACCTCACCCCAGCCGCCGTTCCAACCGCCGGAGCCGTCGTTTACGGAGTACTGTACGGTGTAGATGGCCTCCGTTCCGTTGCGGTTTGCAGCGTCAAAGATGTCACCATACTTTGGTTCAAGACCGATGGCAGAACCATCAGGAGCGGAACCGCTTTGTATGACCGCTTCAAGTTCAGACTTAGCCTTGGTATAATCACCTTTCATCTGCATCAATGCCTTGGCATACAGCACCCTTGCCACTGTACCGTTGAAACGGCCAATTTGACCCATGTTGTTGGGTAGTGCGGTGCCAGCTTGCAGGTCGGCGAGGATGTTGTCCGTAACGTCAGCAGTGTTGCTGACCGCTGTTAGGTCGGTAGTTTCTGCGACGTAAGGGATTTTGCCCCCCCACATTCTCCAAGCCTCGAAATGGTAGTAGCCACGAAGTGTCTGCGCTTGAAGGCGGAAGGAAGTTGCATCCTCAGCACTTATAGTCCCGTTTTTTTCTGCTACGGCCAAAACCAGAAGTGCGTTGTTGCTGCGGGAAACGCCTTCATAGACAGACCTCCACTTTACGTTGAGATAAGGATTGGTGGCTGACTCGGAGTAGGTCTGGATAGAGTTGATATCCGGTTGGTCACCAGAGTCAGTGCCCTTGTTGGCCTCAAGGCCACGGATGCTGCCATATACCCAGTTGGAGGATGCTGCTTCCCAACCAAAGCCGCTGGAAGAAACCCCATCAACCATACCGTAAGCCCCAATCAATAGGCCGTTGACGCCGTCCTTGGTGGCCAAGATATTGGAATCCAAAGAACCGTTTGGTTTGATGTCCAAAAATTCCTCCTTGCAGGAGTAAGGTAGGGCCAGTACAAGGCCCAAAAACATGACTAATTTGATATTTAATCGCTTCATTTTTAATCAGATTGAATTGTTATGGTTAAAACGAAACATTGACACCTACGATGAATTGCTTGACCAATGGGTAGTTGCCAAAGTCAACGCCAAATGCTGTGTCACCGCCGTTGTTCACGTCTGGGTCAATGCCTGAGTATTTCGTTGCCGTGAAAAGGTTGACCCCCTGGACATAGATTCTTGCTTTGGTCAATCCAATTGCATTGATGGCGTCTGTAGGCAAAGTGTAGCCAATTTGCAGGTTCCTCATGCGGAAGAACGAACCATCTTCCACGTAGTAGCTAACGGACTGCGTGTTGTTCGAGAAGTTCGATTTGTTGGAAGCCTTTGGTGTTTTGGCACCTGTGTTCGATGGCGTCCAACTGTTGTAAAGCAGGTCGGCACTTTTCTGGTTCTGGAAGGAAGGCCAGAAGTCTATCCACCATTTGTTGTAGTTGAAGATTTCGGCGCCCTGTGAGCCAAAGAAGAAGGTACTCAGGTCAAAACCCTTGTAATTCAAGCCAAGGTTCAGGCCATAGGTGAAGTCTGGGTTCGGGTTTCCGATGAAAACCCTGTCGTCGCCGGTGATAGTACCGTCGCCATCCGCATCTTGATAGCGGAAGAAACCAGCCTCGGCACCGTCTTGTATGGGCGCACCATCTACTTCGGCTTGGCTTTGGAACAAGCCCAATACTTGGTAACCGTAGAACTCGGAGATAGAGCGGCCAACTTGATTCCTATTGAAGCCACCTATCCTTGAACCTCCTGCTCCAAAGTATTCAATATTGTCAGAAATCTTTGTGATCTCATTCTTGTAGGTGGTAAAAGTAAAGGTCGCATCCAAATTCAGGTCGTTGGTAACTTTCGTGCGGTAGTCCAACTGAACGTCAATACCCGTGTTTTTCATACTACCAATATTCACCTGAGCCTGTGAGGAGTTGCCATAGGTGGCATCTACCTGACGGGTGAACAAAAGGTCTTCCGCTGTCTTTTGGTAGTAATCGAAAGAAAGTTGAATCTTGCTGTCAAACAGGCTTGCATCGAAACCTACATTGGCAGTGATCTGAGTCTCCCACTTAGAGTCTAAGTTGCCGGTGAAAGTGGCCGCAAAGCCTTGAAGCGATGAAGTTCCTGTACCATTCAGGTCATAGTAAGTGCTTCCTGGATCGCCGCCATAAGTGTTGTACTGGTTGAAAGGACTAACAGAACGCTGGTTGCCCATGGTGCCATAACCGCCCCTGATTTTCATGTCGGAAAGGAAATCGGCAGCAATGAAGTCACTGACCCTAACGCCTGCTGATACCGACGGAAATATACCATACCTTTGGTCAGGACCAAAGTTGGATGCACCGTCCCTTCTGATGGTTCCGCTCAAGTAGTAGCGATTGTTGAATGAGTAGTCGGCCCGCAAGAATTGGGAAACCAATCTTGTGGGGGTGTTAAAGCCAGAAGAGGCATTCGTAATGGCAGCGCCGTTGGTAACGGTACGGAAAGCTGGGTCAATAGAGAAGTAGCCAGCCTTTGAAGCACTCACGCCTCTACCTACGCCGTATTCCACCGCTTCATAACCTGCCACAGCAAGCAGCCTGTTCAAGCCAAAGGACTTGTCCAAGGTGAGCGAATTCGTCCAAACCCAGTCTGAATTGTAGTAGGAGTTTTCGTTGTAGGAAGAGGTGGCTTGGTTCTCCGCCCTTTCGTAGGTAGCGCCTGTCCAACCAGTGTTGTAGCCGCTCTGGTAAGTGCCCCCAAAAGTAGAGCGGAAATTAAGGCCATCCATGATTTTCAGGTCGCCAAAGAAGGAGCCAAGCAGGCGGACGTCGTTTTGGCGGTTCTCAGCGGCCCGCTCCAAGTCTGCCAAAATGTTCGGCGTGTTGCCAGTACGGGAAGCGATGCCCGTGCCGCCATATTCACCAGCTACAAAATTGTGGGAAATACCTTGTGTTGGTACCGAGATAATGGCAGGAATGATGGGTTGTGACATATAAACCCTTGAAATAGGGCTTCCTTCTTCTCCGTTGCCACCTACACCATTGCCCGTGCGGCCCGTAACTGTCAGGTTCTCACCAATGGTGACGCGGCCTTTAGCTACTTTGTACTCAGAGTTCAAGCGGGCAGAATAACGTTTCGCAAAGTTGGTGATGATGATACCCTCTTGGTTGAAATAGTTCAAACCAGCATAAAACCTTGCGTTTTCATTTCCACCGGATAGCGAAACGTCATGGTTTTGAATCTGCGCGTTGCGCGAGATTTCACTGAACCAGTCCGTGTCACCAGCCCAAGCTGGAATGGAAGGTGATGGATTGGTGGATTCCCCATAGATAGGGTGCGTTTCAACCGTGCCATCGTTTTGGTAAACCAGCCACTGAAGGTCGGCATACTCCTGGGTGTTCAGGATATCCACCTTGCCCAAACTTGGGTTCTGGGTGCCAATGTACATGTCATAGCTCACCTTCACGCCTTTGTTCTGGCCTTTCTTGGTTGTAATCAAGATAACGCCGTTGGCTGCACGGGAACCGTAAATAGAGGCTGCTCCGGCATCTTTCAGTACGGAGATGTTCTCCACGTCGTTCGGGTTCAGCGTTGAAACGTCCAATGTTGGTACGCCGTCCACGATGTAAAGTGGGTCGTTGGCACCTGTGAAAGATGCAAAGCCTCGGATACGCACCTTGGCACCTGAGCCTGGGCGACCATCGCCAGAAACCGTCACGCCCGATACCCGGCCTTGCAACTGTCCGGTAATGTTGCTGCTGGGAATCTGCTTGAGGTCCTCGGTGTTCACCGTTCCCACGGCACCCGTCAAGTCCTTCTTCTGCTGGGAAGAGTAGCCCGTCACCACCACCTCGGAGAGGCTGGTTGCGGATTCTGCCAGCGAAACATTGACCGAGTTCTGAGTGCCTACGACCACTTCCTGGGTCTCATAACCCGTGTAGGATATCACCAGAACGGCGTCGTTGCCAGATACCCGAATGGAGTAGCTACCGTCAACGTCGGTGATGGTACCAGAATCTGTGCCTTTCACAAGGATGGTAGCGCCAATCAGTGCCGTTTTGTCTGTGCCAGACGTCACTGTGCCGACTACCGTCCGCTGCGCAAAAGCGACAGAGGCGCTTGCCATGAATAGCAAGGTCAGTAGTGAGAGTAAAGAAAATCGTTTCATAATTACCATTTATAAAGTTTAAGTTGGTGAATAATGCTTGTCCGTTTGAAACTTGCTCTCTCAAGTTTCCATCAATGTTGTGGTTTAAAGAAAATGGTTGGCGTAATCTAAAATTATTGAATGGAGGTCACTTTGGTTAGACGTGTGGCTAAGTTCAGGGGAAGGCGTTGGTCTAAAGCAGCGGCTAAGGTAATATTGTTTCTTTTACACCAAAAGAATTTTTCAAGAAAATTCTGTTTCAGCTTGCCCCTGTTAGGGGCAATAATAGTGTGCGAAACCCCATCTGTACTGCCGTTTCTAAGCATCTTTCTGGAAACTACCCAAGTAAAAACGGGGTCAAGTGCAACGTTTTTTGCCAAATTTCCCATTATCCCCTGTACTTTTTAGGTCATTCATCCACCAAACGCCTTTCAATGGAAAACACTCAAGCCCGCTCCCAACAGGGTATCAGCTGAATTGCTGCCCCTTAAAACATTTGGGCTTTGGGCGCGTGGTAGAAAATTTGAAACAGGATAATGATAGTTATGTTAAATATAAAACTCAAGGAATTGTCTTGTCCTGAAAAAGGTTGACCACTAAAAGTGAAGGTCAACATGAAGAAAGGCAGCAAGAGGCCCTATTACGGGACTGGGACGAAACGTGAGGTGACAATGAGGCACAAGCTTTGTCAAGTCGTATGGCTTCATTTTATTTTTCAAGACAGCCTCTTACTTTCTTTGAGTGGTCCACAGCAAAAATGCCCCTGTGCCCAACATGAAATAATAAGTCAGAAAACGCCATGACAGCATAACTATGCCCACTGCTTCCTCTGGTAAGCTGCCAGAAAAAACGAGTAAAAAACTAGCTTCAGCACCGCCGACTGCGCCCGGTGTGGGCGTGAGCATCATCGCCACAAATACCATCCATTGTTGCAAATACAGCTTTGTCCAATCTGCCTCCAACCCCAGCATACAAACCACGGCAAGAAGTATGCAGAAACGGGTCAACCATTGCGCAGTAATGGCCAACAAACTTAATAAGAATGGCTTCCGACCGCTTATTAGTATGATAGAGAATGCCTTACGGGTCTCGGCAAGAATCAGGGCCAGCTTATCCTTCCCTTTGTTTCCAGATGTTTTGCCATTAGTATAGTTGAAAAACAGCCAAGCAAGCAATGCGAAAATTAAGAAACCTAGCATGACCTGCATTCGGTAAGCTTCAAGGAAACGCAGAACCGTTGACCAGAGCGGGTTGCTCCAACCTCGGGTGAGGCTGAGGGAAACGGGGATTGCGAAAGCATAAAAAAATACATCCTCTATACTGCCCCATAATGTGAGCGTGGCGGCCTGCCCCGGCCGGTAACCCTGTTGCACCAGCATGGAAGCCTTGAGTGGTGCCCCACCCACAGCAGCCGGCATCACGACGCCTCCCACATCGGTGGCCATGGCAATGCGGAGGAGCTGCTTCCAAGCAATGCTTAGCCCAAAAAACCGACCCCAAATTGCCAAACGAAGGGCATGCCATCCCCAAGGCAACAGTGCCAGCAACATGGCGACTAGCATCCAGCCGAACGAAAAATGCGCCGCTACTAGCTCATTGCGGTCGGTGGTGAACCATGCGTAGGCTAAATTGCCCAGCACGCCAAGGCAAATGATGGGCAGCAGGCGGTTGAGGGTTTTATTGAGATGACCCATCTCAAGTATTAGGATACCTTTGCCCCAAAAAATTGAAAGCCCCCTTCCGGTTGCCCATACTTATGCCCAAACCAGTCCCGTCGCAGCGGCTTTACCACGTCAAGTTCGCCTTTTTCAAACAGGTACTCGGCGAAGGCCCATTGCTGCAGGTTGTCGAGGTCAATGGCATACTCGTGCGGCACGATGCACGGTAATATCATATCGCCCGTCAAGCTCTGCTTTTTCACGATGGTATTGAAACGGATGGCCTCCACATGGCCCGTCTGCCAGTAGGTGGCAGGGAGTTCCTGCCGGGGCATGTTGTATGCCTCGTGGTGGCTGGTATGAAGGAGCGGCTGCATCAGCCCATCCTCGATTTCCCACATTTTGTAAGGGTTTTCGCCGGATGGTGTCACCGCCCGAACGCTGTCGGAATTTGGGTTTTGGAGCAATTGCTGAATCGCTTCGTCAACCAAGCCCGGTGGGCGCAGCGGCGAGGTTGGGCGCAGCTGCACGACGATGTCGGCGCGGTAATCCTCGTTGAATTCGAGCCATCGCACGGCATGTTCCATCACGGGGAAGTCAGTGGTGGTGTCAGCGGCCAGTTCTTTCGGGCGGAGAAAAGGCACCTCGGCGCCCCACTCCCTTGCCAATTCTGCGATCACCTCGTCGTCGGTGCTGACGATGATGCGGTCAATGAGTTTTGACCTTTCTGCTGCCGCAATGCTGTACGCCAGCAGCGGTATGCCGTTCAGGAATTTGATGTTCTTTCGGGGGATGCTCTTGGAGCCGCCACGTGCGGGGATGATGGCTACGATGTGCTTTTTTTCCATACTTTCATTGTTTAAATTGTGAACCCATTTCTCAGTGTTTTCTTAGCGGATATTGCTGTATTTTCAATCTGCGATTTTGCCGCAAGGCAAAGTTCCAAAGCCCGAATACCGTCGTGCAGGGTGCAGGCGGGCGTCCGGTCGTGCAGGATGCAGTCCATGAAGTCGGCGGTCTGGTCAAGGAACATCTCGTTGCGCTCGAAGTGGCGACCCGGCATCAGTGTTTCAAAGGCCCTGCCGCCCTGCGTATAGATTTTTGCGCTTCCGCAAAGTGCATCCCACTCGATGCGCCCCTCCGTGCCGATGATTTGGAGCGTATGCATGGGCGGCTGGCATACATAATCGAGGTAAACAGAAGCGATGGCGCCGCTCCCGAACCGCAGCATGACCAGCGCAGTATCCTCCGTGTCGAGTTCAAGGTCGGAGAGCTTGCCGCCCGTGGCCGCTACTACTTCACATTCGCCCAGCATCCAGCGCAGGTAATCGAAAGGGTGGCAGAGCGTGAGCACCACCCCGCCGCCGAGGTCGGTGCGGGCGGAGTAGCCTTGGCGGTAGTCTTCCCAGGGGTGCCAGCCGGGCAGCCACTCGCCCCAGTGCGCATGTGCAGCGGTGGGCTTTCCTATTTTGCCTTCGGCAATGGCTGACCGGATTTCGTTCAAAACGCCGTGGTAGCGCCACTGGAAGCCAACCTTTATTTTCACTTGCTTCACCTCGGCCAAGGCCGCCAGTTTTTCGAGGCCGTCGAGGTTGTGCGACACGGGTTTTTCCAAAAAAATAGGACAGCCGGCATTCGCTGCGGCAAGTGCAGTTTCGAGGTGCAGGGCCGTTGGGTTGCAGACAAAAACCACGTCGGGGCGCTTGTCGAGGGCATCGGCAAGGTTGGTCTCCCTACTTATTTTCAGACCCGATAGGTTTTCATAACCTGCCAAGTCTTGGCTGGTGAGCACCTGAAAGTCACGGTAGCCGAGTGCCACGAGATTGTCGAAGTGCCGCTTGCCGATGGAACCGAAACCGACGATGAGAATTTTCATAAAAACCATTTAAAGGTACTCCTTGCAAATCCCCGCTATCCTTTCCGCCGACTTCCCACCGTTCTGCACGGGCGTCAATTTTTCCAGAAAAGCAGCATCCACGTCGCTGTGCACGGGCTTGCCCAAACCCAGCGCCGTCAGCAGCACAGAGGAGTATTTCGTTACCATCGCTTCGCAATTGGCAATCATGTGGTTGGTATTGCCAGTGTGGAAAATCATGGCTTCTGGGGCGTACCGCTCGATTTCCCAGCGGGCGCGCTCGTGGTTCTCCCGTGGGTGCAGCTTGAACATGACCGGGCGGCCTTCGGCAATGGCCAAAGTCTTGAGGATGAAGCCTTTTCGGTCTTCGTATTGCCAACTTTCCCGTAGCCAGGAGGTGGCCCCCAGTACGTATTTCCGAAAGGGGAAGTCGTTCTCCCGGTATTTGTCGAGGTCGTCGAAATTGGGTATGCCCGTGATGGCGATTTTCGCAGGGTCTATTCCTTTTCTCACATACAGTTCCTTGAAGCCTTCCGAAGCCACGCAAAACCGCTGGTAAGCATGGCTCAAGCCCGTCATGGAAGTATTGCCGAGGTACCTGGGCAGCCGCAGCGCTCGGATGAGGTGGTAGGCGAGATTTTCGGGGGTCATCATGCCCTCCTGCACCAGCACGAACTGTTTGGTACGAATATTTTGCGGCAGCACCACGTCGTTGGTAGTCACGACGAGGTCGTAGTTGTTGCGGCTGCCCTTGAAGTCAACGAGTAGGCCGTTTTTTTCAAAATAAGACTCGGCTGATTGACGGGTCGCTTTGCTCAGTATGGTGAACTCCGCCATGCCCCGCTCGGCCAGCCATTGTAGCAGCCCGTCGGCGTAGTAGGGCGAAAACCAGCACTCGCAGTCTGGCATGGCTTCCGCAATGCGGTGTACCATCGTCGTCTGGTTCAGGGAGCCACCAATGAAGAGTAATTTTTTGGCCATGCTGCTTTTCGTAAACAGGAGTCAGCACGAAGGTAGGCTGGCAGCATTAAGCCAATTGGAAGGCAAGGTTAAGTTTGGGTGAAAGAACGGAGAGGACGCTATTTCGAAGCGCTCGTAGCAGCCGAACTGGTCGTGGTGGGCTCCTCATTTTTCTCCAAAACAGATGGTAGCACGGCCTTCACCACCCTTTTTTCACCCACAAACTCGCCAGCCGTGCGCTGGCGGATGCTTTCCACGAAGCGCCATTCTGCCACCGCATCGTAAGGGGTAAGCGAAAGGAGCAGGTAGCCGTGACTGCTCAGGTCGAGGTAGCGGAGATGCGGGTTCACATTGGCGGAGGCGAAGGTCTTTTCCATGAAATCAACTGTTTTTTCCCCCTTGTACTCGTCGAAATTTGCGCTCGTGACACTGGGGGTGGCGAACTCGTAGGCCACAATCTTGCCAGCTTTTTTCTTTTTGTACTGCTTGAAGTCGAGCGGAATATCGAAGCACCAGGAGGCGTGCGTATCGCCTGTGGCGAAGATGATATTATTGATGTTTTGTTTGAAGAGCAGGTCCTTGATGGCCTGCCGCTCGGCGGGGTATCCGTCCCAGGCATCGAAATTGACGAAGATTTTGGACAATACAGGCATCACGCTGAACTCAGCAAAAAGCACCTGGTTGCCAATCACTTTCCAAGTAGAATCTGAAGTTTTAAGGCCGCTTTTGAGCCACTCCAATTGCAGAGTCCCAAGCATGGACCGGTCGGCGTTCAGTTTTTTTTGCCGCTTGCTGTCGGTCTGAGGTTCCCTGCCGCACACCCGCTCGTCGAGCATGAAAAGGTCAACAAGCTGGCCAAATGAAAACTGCCGATATAAATTCTCTCCTTCACGTATCGGCAGCCATTCGTAATAAGCTTTTACAGCAGCGAATTTTCTTTGGTTGAACTCCCCTTCTTCGGGCTGGTGGTTCTGCGCACCTTCGGCATGGGCGTTGTTCGAAATCTCATGGTCGTCCCACACACAGATGAACGGGTGCATCTGGTGAGCCGCCTGTAAGTCGGGGTCGAGGCGGTATTGGGCATAGCGGGTGCGGTAGTCTTGCAGGCTTACGATTTCGTGGGGCGGCAGGTGGCTACGGTCATGCACTGAAGTGTCGGCGTATTGGTGCGCACCATATTCATAGATATAGTCGCCGAGGTGTACCACTGCATCCAATCCTTCTATTTCGGCGATACGGGCAAAGCCGTTGAAATAGCCCGCTTCGTAGTTGTTGCAGCTCACCACGGCGAGCCGCACCTGTTCGTTGGGCGATGGGTAGGAACGGGAATTTTGGTTTTTTGGGGTGCCAAGGCTGGCAAAAACGGCTTGGTTTTTTTGGGTGGTTTCTGCGTTCGTTGTTTTGGTGCGGCCTACCGGGGACAATGCGCCCAATGCCTCAAATCGGTAATAATGGTAGCTGCCCGGCAGCAAGTCCTTTGCATCAATTTTTACCGTGAAATCATGCTCGGCACTTGCATAAGCCACGCCTTCCGCTTCCAAATGGGTAAAATGCTCGTCCAAGGCTACCTCCCATTTTACCCTGACTGAATCTGCATCGGTCGGCGGTGTCACCCTCGTCCAGATGATGACGGCATCGTTCAGCGGGTCGCCAGATGCCACACCGTGGTAGAAAGGTTTTAATTTGGGGTCAAAATATATGGCAGTGCCATCTGCTGGGAATTCATGGGCGGTCTGGGGCGCTTGTGCCCAAAGTTCAAAGGAACAAGCAAATAATAGAATCAGTAAGTTGTAGCGGTTCATCGAATGGGCATATTTACAGGTGTTTTTAAATCTGGTACAAAGAAACCCCTGCAATCAGAAGCCTACATGAACCAATTTTTAAGTTTGTGTGAAGAAAGCCCTTATTTCCCCACTGCCTTCACCTCTATTATCTTGTCATCCCCTAGCCTAATCGCCTTTTTCCCGTTCCCGCTGATTTCCATGTTGGAAGTGCAGAGGAAGATGCGCCCGTCCGGCGCAATGAGTACGTCCCGCAGCCGCCCGAAGCTGTTGTTGAAAAAGTCCTGCTGCGCAACGATGCGCTGACCCGATTCGTCCAGTTTGAACACGGTCATGCGCTGGCCGAGCTTGCCCTTTCCTTTTTTCAAAAAGACCTGCATCAGCGAGTTGCGCCATTCGGGTATGGCCGGGTGGTCGTAGTATTCGAGGGCGCAGGGGGCCACGGTCGGCGTCCATGCGATGGCGGGTTCCACCACTTGGTTTGCTTCGCAAAACTGCTGCTCGGAGCGCAGGTCGCATTTGCCTTGCACCTTCGGCCAGCCATAGTTTCTGCCTTTCAGGATGATGTTCAGTTCGTCGTCGTTGTTGGCGCCGTGCTCGCTGCTCCATAGCGTGCCGTTGGGCAGCAGCGCCAGCCCCTGCGGGTTGCGGTGGCCATAGGTCCAGATGAGCGAGTTGGGAAAAGGGTTACCAGCTGGCACGGAGCCATCGAGGTTCAGCCGAAGTATCTTGCCGTTGATGCCGTTCAGGTCTTGCGCCAGCTCCGGCGTGTAGGCTTCGCCCATGGCGAAGAACATTTTTTTATCCGGCGTAAAAACCATGCGACTGCCGTTGTGGCTCTCATTGGCAATGATTTTTGGAATAATGGATAGGCTGTCTGTCAGCTCGTCTTTTGCAAAATCATAGCGGAAGCGCACTAATTTGGAGTTCGTCGGGGAATTGGTATAATGCACGAAGAGGTAAGGTTCCTTCGGAAAATCGGGATGGAAGGCCAACGAGTAAATGCCGGGATTGCCCCAAGAGCTATGGCAGTCGCCCAATTTCAGCAGCGTGTCGAGCTGGCCAGTGGCGGGGTCGAGGCGCTTCACCCAGCCGCCGTTTTCGGTGAACCAGATGCGGTTGTCGAAGCCCCAGGTCATGTCCCAGGGGTGGACGAGGCCCGTCGCCACGACACTCACGACCAATGCCGTGGAATCAAGTTGCATTGCTTGCACAATGGGGTTTTCGACGGTCATTTCAGCTGCTTCTGCCACCCTCGCTTCCGTCAGTGCCAATGGCGGCATCACCTCCAAAATCCGGTCGCTCCCCGGCGGTTGTGCGCCGTAAGTATCTGAATTGGAGGTGGTGACGAAAATGCGGCCATCGGGTGCAATGGCCACGTCCCGGAGCCTTCCTGCTGTTTCATTCACCAAGTCGAACTCCTCTGTTGCCGCTACATTGCTACTGTCGTAGCGGACGGCTTTTAGGCTTTGGTCAAACAGGTTGGCTATCAAAAAACAGCTTTTCAAGTGCGGGTAACGGTCGTGGTCATAAAAGGCCAACCCGCACGGTGCGATAGTGGGCGTCCAAGTTTTTAGCGGCGAATTGTGCGTGGTTTCATAAGCAATTCGAACCTCCTCCAAGTTTTTCACATTTCCCGCAATCAGTGGCCACCCCAAATTGTTATGCTTCCGCACGAGCATGTTCAACTCGTCGTTGTCCATCGTGCCATGCTCCGTGCAAAAGACCGAACCGTAAGCCATCGTCAAGCCCTGGGAATTGCGCAAGCCCCAAGCCCAAACGGCGGTTCCTGTGGGGTTGTCCTTCGGAATTGACCCGTCCAAATTGATGCGCAGGATTTTGCCGTTTAGCGAGTTCAGGTCCTGCGCCCGCTCCGTCTGCTCCAAATCCCCGACGGTCAAAAACAGGTGGCCGTCCGGCGTGGCGAGCAGCCGACCGCCGATGTCGGTAGGCCCGGCAGGTATGTTGTCGAAGATGATTTTTGAAAATGAGAGCGTGTCTCTATCCGTGTCTAAAGTTAGTTCTGCAATGCGTAGCAGGAGCGCATCGCCCTTGTAGGAGGTGTAGGCAGCATAGACTTTTTTGTTTCGCAAAAAATCGGGGTGCAGCGCCAAGCCGAGCAGCCCGGCTTGCAATTCCCTCGCCACTTCGGGCACTTGCAGCAGGGTCTTCACCTCGCCCGTTGCGAGGTTCACCTTGCCGATTCGCCCATTGATTTCTGTGAAAATAAGCTGGTTGTTGGGCAGGTATTCGATGTCCCAAGGCACGGTCAGTCCATCGCAGACAGTTCGGGTTTCGGACTGTGCCCAACAAAAATTAGCAATCAACAATAGCCAAATCGTTTGGCCTATTTGTTTCAACAAAAGCCTCATTGTCAATCGTTTGCAAAAATCTTTTACAAATTGAGAACGGATGTTCGAATCTGTAAAACATCAAACCACTACCCCATCTTCCTCCTTCACCCTGCGCAGCTTCGCCCTCGGCCCCAGCTCGCTTTCGTAGAGTTTCTTCACGCCGTCGCCCATCGCCTCTTCGATGGCCCGGATGTCTTTCACGAGGCGCTTCATGCCCGTCGGCTCCACGCTGGCGGCCTGGTCGCTGCCCCACATCGCCCGGTCGAGGGTGAAGTGGCGCTCCACGAAGCAGGCGCCCATTGCCACGGCAGCCACCGTTGTGGCCAGTCCGGTCTCGTGGCCGGAGTAGCCAATTGGCGTATTCGGAAACCATTCCCGAAGGGTGTTTATCATCCGCAGGTTCAGCTCGTTGAGCGGGCAAGGGTAGGCCGATGTGGAATGAGCGATGAGCACATTGTCCAAGCCAAGCGCATCGGCGGCGTCGAAGATTTCGTGCATGGTGCTCATGCCCGTGCTGAGCATGAGGGGTTTGCCTGTGGCCTTCATGGCCTGCAGCAGCGGGTGGTCGGTGAGGGATGCCGAGGCAGCCTTGTAAATGGGCGGGTCGAACTGCTCGATGAAATCCACGGCCTCCTCGTCCCAGCAGGAGGCGAACCAGTCAATGCCCAATTCCCGGCAATAGCGGTCTATTTCGGCGTATTCAGCGATGCCAAACTCCACTTTGTAGCGGTAATCCATGTAGGTAATGCGACCCCAGGGCGTGTCTCGCTTTTGGTTGCGCTGCTCACGTGGCACGCAAAGCTCCGGGGTGCGTTTTTGGAACTTCACGGCATTGCAGCCTGCCTCGTGCGCCTCCCGTATGAGGTGCTTCGCAATGTCGAGCGAGCCGTTGTGGTTGATGCCGATTTCGGCAATGATGTAGGTGGGTGCTTTGCTTCCGATGCGGGAGCCTGTGTTAAGGTTTACAGTAGTCATTATTGGTCATTTTTGTCATTCGTCATTTTGTCATTGGTCAAGGTATGAATGCCATTTTGGGACAATTCAATGACTGTTGACGAATGACCAATGACAGTTTTAGCTTTGATAATAAGTTCCGCAAACTCCCGGAAGGCACCATGTCCGCCGTAGTTGCGGCAGCGGTAGTCGGCGATGTCCTTGATTTCCTGCATGGCATCAGCGGGACAGGCGGAGAGGCCGACCATTTTCAGCACGGCTTCGTCGTTCACATCGTCGCCGATGAAGGCGATTTCTTCGAGGCCTAGCCTGTTCTTTTCCGCGATGGAAAGCAGGGTGCGTACCTTGTCCTTGCAGCCGAGGTGAAGCTCCGTGATATGGAGCTTTGATGCCCTTTGGGCAACAGGCAGGGAGTTTTCCCCGGTCACGATGCCGACCTCCACTTTGGCCAGTTTGCGGAGCCGCTCCACGCCCATTCCATCGCGCATGGAGAAGCGTTTCATCTCCTCACCGTGCGCCGTGTAATAGACGCCCGCATCGGTCAACACCCCGTCGCAGTCGGTGAGCAGGAGCTTTATTTGTGCAGCTTTTCTTTCGATGTTCGTCATGGTGGAAATTGGGCAAAAGCCTTGAACCCATTGCGCAGTGTGCATGGCGATAGTGCTGGAATGCCGAGTTGTTTTAGGCTATTTCCTTTGGCAAAGGAAATTCATGCAAGATTATGAACCGAGCATAAACTGCT
Source organism: Saprospiraceae bacterium (assembly GCA_031426435.1). Classification (GTDB taxonomy): domain Bacteria; phylum Bacteroidota; class Bacteroidia; order Chitinophagales; family Saprospiraceae; genus UBA6168. The sequence goes on from JANPLH010000032.1 coordinate 41,099, forward strand.
GATTAAGCAGAGATTAAGTTGGGGTTAAGCAATGGTTTAATTACTGTTAAACCGCCGTCCATCCTCCATCCACCACGAGGTTGGCCCCGGTCATATAGGCCGAGGCATCGCTGGCTAGGAAGACGAGTGCGCCTTTGTAGTCAGTGGGCTGCGCCATGCGGCCCAACGAAGTGCGGCGGCTGTAGTTCTCCACGAACCAAGCCTCCTGCCCGTTCTCCACGCCGCCCGGCGAAAGGGCGTTTACCCGGATGCCCGCCTTGCCCCAATAGGCAGCGAGGTAGCGGGTGAAATTGAGCACCGCCCCTTTGGTGGCCGGGTAGCTGGGGCTTTTGAAAAATGCCTGCTCGCCATCGGGCTTCAGGTACAGCGACTGGTCGGGCCCGACGATGCCGTAGGTGCTGGCCACGTTGATGATGCTGCCTCCCCTACCCTGCTCGACCATTGCGGAGCCGAAGATTTGCGAAGCAAGGAAAACCCCCGTCACGTTCACCTCCAGCGAGCGCAGCCAGTTTTCCAGTGGGTAGTTCTCAAACTTCGACTGCTCGGCGGCAAGGGCGGGCGACTCGAATTTGTCGTCCACGGCGGCGTTGTTCACCAGCACGTCAAGGCGGTCGTATTTTTTTAAAACGGCGTTGCGGCCCGTGCGCAAGGAATGTGGCACCGCCACATCAAGTGCAAGCGGCAGGTGTTTTTCGCCGGGCAATGCTTCGGCGAGGTGGCGGCAGTCGCCGAGGTTCAGGTCGGCCACCACGATGGATGCGCCAGCTTCTGCCAGTGCCATGCAGTGCTGCCTGCCGAGCAGCCCCGTGGCCCCGGTGACGATGGCGACCTTGCCTTCAAGGGAGAATAATTCCATAGGTTGGTGTGTCTATTGGCTGTTGGCCGTTGGCTGTTAGCAATTGGCTATTGCCAAGCCAATTGCCAATTGCCAACAGCCAAATTTCAATAATATGACCCGATGGCCGGGATGAACGCACTGCCCAACAGGAAGAACATGCCCGCCAACAGCACCATCAACGAAAGCATCCAATGCATCCAGCGTTCTGTCTTGCCGCTGTTTGTAAGTCTGTTTTTGTTCATAAAAAATTGGTTTGTGCGATTAGCCCGCCTTCCACTTTGTATAAATGCAGCCGCCAAAACTGTCCCTCAAACACCCCATCGAGCCGCAGTCCATTTGAGCTGGCGTTCTCAATTTCTACCGCCGAAAACAGGTAGCAACTACCCATGCCGCATAGTGCTTCGGCGTTTAGAGCAAGGTGGCAGATGGAGCGTTGCGGCTGCTTGCCGCAAAGGAAGGCGTCGTAGTCCTTGCCCAGCTCGGCGGCGTAGAGGTAGCAGCGGTTGCCGAACTGGTCGAACTCTTTTTTCAAGGTGGCGCTTTTTGCCAGTTCGCCTGCCATGATTTCCCGGAACTCGTGCTTGTACCGCAGGTCGTACAGTGAGGTATGGCGGTCGAGGGTGTAGAAGCCGTTGTATTGAGCCGCCGAAGGGTGCATCCCAAGGGAGATGACCCGGTAGCTTTCCTTCGGCAGGCCGATGTGACGGTCTATTTCAGCAAAAAGTTTTTCATCGAAAAAAGCCTGAAAATTGGGCTTGCGGGGATGTCCGGCCAATTGGCGCAGGTTCTGCGTGAACTCGTCTTGTGCGAAGGTGCTGATGGCAAATTGCGCAGCAAGGAAAGCGACTGCCAACCGCTTGTTCCAGGCCGCCAACGGTTTCAGGATAGCGGCAAAAAGCAGCAGCCAAAGCAAGGGCAGCAAGACGATGGCCCGCTCGAATTTGTAGGATTTCAAAAGCTCGAAATGCCCTTCTCCAAGCCATACCACGAAATTGTAAAAACCATAAAATAGGCTAATGGCCAGTAACAGCAGCAAGCTGTTAATGGCGGCCCGACCCAGCCCAAACCGCCGCCAAACCACGCCGATTGACAGTAAAATCGGGGCACTCACGAACACGCCCACATGGTGGTGGCATTGCAACAAGACCAACCATGATTCTTTCAAACTATGCCAAGGGCTGAGGTCTTTATTATAGAAGTAGTCGTATTCGGTGCGGTGCGAAATGAAGTCGCCGGGCGAAAAGGTGAGCTGGAACAATTGCCAGTTGACGCCGATGTAGAGCGTTGCAATTAGCACTATAGCTGCCAAGAGTTGGAGGTTCATCTGCTTGTTTTTCAAGGCATTGTGCAACCAGAACAGCCCGCCGAACGCCAGTGTCGGCAGCCCGGCCCACACGAGATCGGAGTAGAGCGGGAACAGCAATAGCACGAGCCAAGCGGGGCGTTTTTTGTCGTTCTTCATTGTCAGGTTCAAGAACGCCCAAGCTACCCACGGCAGCCCCGCCACCGACATGCCGAGCATGGTGAAAACGGGCAGCCAACCATAGCAAAGCGCCAGACCGAGCGCCAACCATGTATGGCCCGAATTGGGCAACACCGTTTTGCGGAGCAAAAAATATAGGCCCAAAAACGCCGCCAAATGCACCAATATGAAATTGAAAATATAGCCCCAATAAAGCCCGAACAACCAGTGCCAGAGCGCAACAAATGACCAACCCGTTTTCACGGTGGCACGGGGCAGGCCGTTCATCACCTGCTCGATTTTTGCGCCAGCGGTATAATCAAAGGTCTTGCCTGCGGCAAACAGGTTTTGGTAGTCAATGCCTTCGAGGGTGTCGTGGATGCGGATATAGGCTTCGTCCCAGAGGAGGAGCTGCGGCAGGAATTGGGCCGCCATCAGCACGAGCGCAACTGCCCAAACCTTTCTGTTTCCATTGCTTGAAATAGGTGAAGGGTTGCCGCTGGCAACAGGCTGAGCCAAAAGTGGTAGTGTAGCAATTGAATCTCCCATTTCAGTGGGCAAAGAACGGGAAGGTTCTGCGAGCGGGTGATTACGCCCGACTTAAGGATGGGTGAAGTTTTCGTTAATCACATGGAGACAAAAGATGCCGCCCGGCGTTGCAGGAATTGCCTAAGGCGACCAAGCTCATCGGTGTTGATGATGTCGCAGCCTGATGAAAGCAGTTGGTTCCAGACTTTTTCATCTTCGGGGCTGGCCCAAAGGCGCAGTTTTTTGCCTTCGCCGTGTACCAGTCTTGTCAGTCGCCTCAACACCTGCCATTGATGCTCGGTACGCTCCTGCCCTAGCACCTCCCAACCGAAAACGCTCGAAAACCGCTCGCTGACCACGGGCATCAGGTCGGGCGGGATAGCCTTTGCGAGGTCTTCGATGCGGCCATCGAGGCACATGAACGTGTTTTTTTCTTCCAAAAGTTGTTGCACGGGCCTGTTGCCGGAAAGGAAAACCGTGATGGCCCGCTCTGTTTTCATTCCGTTTTCAAAAGACGTGAGCAAATGCTGGTAGGGCTGTAGGTAAGTTTTTAATGCTTCGTAAGTGGCTGCGGCCTCCGTCTTGATGTCAATCATCAGGTGGAGCGGCAGGTCGCCCGAAGGGAAGACGCTGCCGCCATTCGACCTGACTACTAAATTCAAAGGCTCCAAATAGAGCGTCCGCAAGGTTTTTTCCTTGGACAGCAACAACGGGGTGTTGTGCGACACATAGAGTTCACCGCTCATTAAATGAACGTCCACTTCGATATGGGTGAAGCCTTGGCCCAAGGCATCGAACAGTGGCCGTTCATGTTCGTAGTCGTTGTGTGCGTGGGCCTGAATCAAAGGTGTTATGGATATGCTGAATTGGGATGCCTGTAATAGCGCATTGTTTTCTGTGCATAAAGCTTGCGTGGCGTGGGAATCGGTAAAATCAAGTGACGTGGCACCGAAGCTTTTCGTACTGGCGGAAACAGATGAGTGCGTTTGCATGGGCGTGAAAAATGCCCCACCGGAGTAGCTCGCCACGCAAAAAAACAAGAGGTGCTTTAATTTCATATTAGCTTATTCTTCTTCGCCTTCGGCAACTACCTTGCCGCCCTCAAGTTCTGCCTGCCAAGCTTGCAGTTCGTCCCACTTGCCCTCAGCGGCCAAGGATGCTTGCTGGGGCCAAGTGGAGGTGTCCCGGAAGGAGAACCCCGGGCCTGCTTCCGACATCAGTTCATTCAGTGATCCAGCAGACATGTTGGCGAGGTCGGTGTAGGTGTGGATGCCTACTCCGTTCAGCACTTCGGCAACAGCTGGGCCAATGCCTTCAATTTTCGTCAAGTCGTCGGTTGCGACGGCGGTTGTGGTCATTTCGTCCATATTCGATTTTAATTTAAAAGATGATGAATTAGTTTAGGCTCCAATATTCAAAAGAAAATATGACCAATATATGAAGGCATTATTAATTGTGGGTAAAATATTTGAGGTTAATAGATGTCGGGAAAGCAATAGCAACTCATGAATTATAAACCTCTACACAGCCTGTATATTTACCTTAAAGTTAACGCATGATTTACTTGGGCTTTAAATTGGCACCGTTCTTTTACCGGGTATTTAATTGAGTGAGAGTAAGACAATTTAGTTTTGCAAGCAGCCATGCTTTCCTTTGGCATGGCTGCTTTTTATTATCAAGAAAGTCAGGTCGTTTATGATTGACCATGAAATTGGCCGTTGCCCCTAGGAAGCTGTTTCAAAACAAACCTTGATTGCCCCCACAAAAAAAACCGCCTCCCCTTTTTGGGGAGGCGGTTTTTAATTTAATGAAAGGACTTTAGAGCATCAAAAGATGTAGCGGATGCCCAATTGTGCCTGCCAAACGCTGTTCAGCGAGATGTCCTTCGAGAGCGCCTCGGTAGGATACACGCCGCTGCTGGATGGTGCGAAGTTGTAAACTGGTTGGTTCGTGGCCGTATCGGCCTTCACAAAACGGAGCGGGAAGTTGTTGCGCACCACATCGGCCACGCCCCATTTGCTGCTGAGGAGATTGCCAAAATTGTAGAAGTCGGCCCGTAGTTGGATGGTGTGCTTGCGCTCTTTCACTTTCACCGAGAACTCCTGCTGCACGGATACGTCGAAGGTTGTCAGCCAAGGTAGCAGCGCACCGTTGCGCTCGGCGTACTCGCCTTTGTTCTCGCTCAGGTAGTCGTTATTGTCAACAAATGCCATGAATGCGGCACGTTGCGCATCCGCAGTGGCAGTCACGATGCCATCGGCATTCTTGATGTCGTCGAAGAGCAGTTCATCGCCGCTGCTCGGGATATAGAGCAGGTCATTGCTGGTGAGTTGGTCGCCGTTCACGTCGCCGTTGACGGCGAAGGTGTAGCGGCCTTGGTTGCTGCTCTGCATGAACACTGAGAAGGTAGTGGCGCCGAAGTCGAGGTACTCCAAGCGATAGGACAGGGCACCGATGATGCGATGGCGCTGGTCGAAGTCGGAGAAGGCCAGTTCCTGGAGGTTGTTGCCGAAGCGGCTTGGGTTGTCCCTCCAAGAAGAAAAGGCGATGGAGCCAGCCGTCATCAGGTCTTTCGACTCGCTAAAGTTGTAGGCCAACATCGTGTAAAAACCCTTCTTGAACTGGCGCTCCAGCTTGGCCGTGAGGCTGTAAGTGGCGCCTTCGTTGGTATTGGTCAACACGATGGCATCGGTTACTTTGTCGTTGATGCGCAGCGCGTTGTTGGAGGCGGCACCCGTTAGGCCAAGGCCAGCATAGGTTGGGCGGTCGTCAGCACCATCGTAAGTGGCTTTGGATGGCTCCAAGTTGGCGTTGACGTAATAAACGTTGTTCAGATTTTTGTTGTAAATACCTTCCAAGGAGCCTACGAAATCAAAGGGCAATTTGAAGTCAACGGCGAGGTTCGTCCTCCAAAGCTGCGGGAACTTGAAGTCCTGCTCGGTCACTGCGATGTTGAAGGTCGGTGGCGTGGTGGCGTTTTCTGGAATATAAGCCGTCACGTCTGGGTTGAAGCGGCGGTTGTAGATATTGTTCAAGGACTCGGAGCCTGTCAGGATACCGTTGTTGCCCACTTGGTTCGAAATCCAAACGAAGGCAGGACGGCCAGCAAAGAGGCCCGTACCGCCACGGAGCTGCACGGAGCGGTCGCCTTTCACGTCGTAGTTGAAGCCGATTCGTGGCGAGAACAATGGGTTCGTCTTTGGCAGTTCGTCGGTGCGGTACTTCACGCTTTGGCCGTCTGCATTGATGAAGTTCATCGTGTCGAGCGCAGGGTTGTAGAGGGCCGTTTTTCCATAAATTGGCACGTCAATACGAAGGCCAGCGGTCAGTTTCAGCTTGTTGTCCATCAAGGCGATTTCATCCTGGATATAAGCGCCTGGCTGCGCAACTTTGGTGGTTGCCGTTGGCAATGCGCCACCTTCAAGTGCTGAGTAAGTGAGGTTGTAGCGGCGAAGTTCCACAGAGTCCACGCCGTTTACATCGTCATAGAAATCTTGCAGCGAGTTGTAAACGAACTGGCCGTAATAGGTCGGCGTGAAGGTGTTTTCAAACTTGAAGTACTCGAAGTTTATGCCCGCCGTGATGGTGTGCGCACCGTTGTACATCGTGAAGTTGTCCTGAAACTGCCAGGTGTCGGCGTTCAGGCGGTTGTTCGGTGTGAACGGCTCGTAGCCAAAGGTGGTGTAGTTGCGGCCACCCTCCAGGATGTCCACCAGTGGGAACACCCCGCCGCCGCTGCTGCGGTAGTCGCGGTTGGCAGTGTAGCCGAACTGAATTTTATTGCTTGCTTTTGTGCCAATCATCGTGTTCAGCTCAAAGATGCCGGAATAGATGTCGTTGTTGATGACGTAGTTGGAGTTTGAGAAGTTGAGGGCAAAGCCATTGTCACGGCGGTTCTGGAACGAGCCACTGTTGCTGGCAAGCACGTCACGGGCCGATTTCAGATAGTTGAAGCGGAAGCTGAGGCGGTTGGACTTGTTCATATTGTAGTCCAATTTCACCAATGCCTTGTCACTCTGGGTGTTCAGCAGATAGTTCTCGTAATCGCCGGGGTTGTAGTCGAATTGGTTGATGAGGAAGTCCTTCAACTGGTCGAGGTCGGAGGCCAGTACCCGGCTTACGTTTTCGCCCTCAGCGCCACGGTCGGCTACCCAAGAGGTGGCGGGGTCGTCACGGCGCTCGATTTCAGCGTTTACGAAGAAGAACAGCTTGTTCTGGATAATCGGGCCGCCAAGGCGGAAACCCGTCTGCTTGACGTTGAAGTTGTTCTTGGTGATGGTGGTCGTGTCGGCCTTGTCACCAGCCAACCCTTCGCTGCGGGTGTTATAGAATATGGAGCCTTCAAACTGGTTGGTGCCAGAGCGGGTAACTGCGTTCACGCCAGCGCCTGTGAAGCCGCCTTGGCGCACGTCATAGGGAGCGAGGTTGATTTGGATTTCATCAATGGCCTCCAAAGAAATGGGCGAAGAGTTCGTCTGGCCGCCGGGTGCGCCAGCCAGGCCGAAGCTGTTGTTGAAGATGGAGCCGTCGAGGGTCAGGTTGTTGAAGCGGCTGTCTTGGCCAGCAAAAGAGACACTGTTGCCCGTGGTGGCTGCCACACTGGAGGAGCGGCTTTGTGGCGTGAGGCGCACAAAGTCGTTGAGGCTGCGACTGAGCGTTGGCAGCGCGTTGATGGCCTCCTTCTTGATGTTGGTGGTGGCACCTGTGCGCTCCGAGTTGAGGATTTCGTTCTCTACGGCCACAACCACTACCTCGCCGAGGGTTGTTGAACTTTCTTGGAGTTTCACATCGAGGCGGAAATTCTGGCCAAGGCCGATGTTGATGTTCTGCAAAACATAGTTCTCGAAGCCAGTGTAGCTAACCTCAATGCGGTACGGGCCACCGATACGCACGTCGGGCAGGTTGAAGCGGCCATCATCCCGTGTCGCAGTGCCGTAGTAGCTGCCGGATGGCATGTGCGTGGCGGTTACGTTGGCACCGGGGAGAGTCTCACCCTTCGAATCCGTGACTTGACCGAGGAAGCTGGAACTTTGGGCCAGTCCTAAATTTGAAAAAATTGCAAAACAAATCAATGCCATGAGAAGCCTCATAGCATTGCATGGTGTGATATCACATTTCATACGATGTAGTTTTAATTAAACAAAATGTACGGGCATTGTGCCCTTTTTTAAGAAAAATGGCAAAAGAATAAGGCGTTATCTATCCTTGGGTTGCAATGGGGTTAATCTTTTTATCTTTCGATTATAGGGAAGTTTTAGGTTGGAAAACATTGCAAGCATGTAAGTCGTGGTAAATATTATCCACGTTAAGGATTTAATCGAAGAGCAAAAGTATAAAGGGCTTTTCCTGTGGGTATTAAGCCAATATTACAATGGTGTTAATTCTGTATTAAGGGGTTTTATTCAAAAATGAATTCTATGGTTTTTATGCTTCGTATTTAGGAGGTAACTCGAAGTTACCTCCTAAATTCGATCCTTGGCGCAGTCCAACTATCAATAAGCTTCCCCAATCTTCCGGGCATTCCACGCCGTGTTTTTCTCAAAAATAGGCAACTTGCTGGGTGCCGAAAACTTCGACATATCGCCCGTCAGTGACTTCATGAAGGCCACCAAATCGGACTGTTCCGCCTTCGTCAATTTAAGTTCATCAAAGGGCAAGGTCTGGTACGGCACGTCAAGTTTAAGCCCTTTTCCGCCACCCCGATTGTAAAAATCCACCACCTCTTCAAGGGTCTTGAAGGCGCCGTTGTGCATATACGGGGTGGTCAGTTCCGCATTGCGCACGGTCACGGTCTTGAAGGAAGTCTTGTAAAAATCGGCCTTCGAGCGGGGCATGCCGTTGGCATAGCGGCCCAGGTCGGTGTCAAGGCTGGGATTCAAGGTATCCGCAGTGGCGGTGATGCCGAGCACCTCGGACTCCGATTCGTCGTAGGTCGGCGGCACCGTTCCGTTGAAGGCCGGAGCAAAATGGCAAGTGCCGCAGGCCGCCTTTCCCATGAAAAGGTTGAAGCCACGGTGCGCCGCCGGGTCTAGGATGCCCGACTTGCCCTGCACGTACTGGTCGAAGGGACTGTCGAAGTCCGTCAAGCTGGCCACGTAAGCACTCAGTGCATCCGAAATGGAATAAGTCGAAACTTGATATGCAGGTTGTTCTGGGTACGCTGCTGCGAAAAGCTGCTTGTACTCACTGCTTTGGTTCAGCTTCGCAATGATTTCCGGATAGTCGGTGTTGAACTCCTCTTCGCTCTTCACAACGTGCAGCATCTGGCGGTCGAGCCGAGGCTCCCGCATATCCCAGAAGAAGTGGTCAGCATACACGGCGTTAACGAGCGTCGGCGAATTGCGGAGCAACGAATGCTGCCCATCGCTGGCGAGGCTCTTGGGCAGGCCGTCCGTGAACGCCTTCTCCGGGTGGTGGCAGGAGGCGCAGGAACGGTCTATGTTTTTCGATAAAATCGGGTCGAAAAACAGGGTCCGACCCAGTTCCCTGCGCTTCTCCATGAGCGGGAACTTCATGTCGAGGTTGGCATAGTAGCCAGCGTTCAGAAAGTCGGGGGCAAATAAGCTGACAGCATGGTAGTTGACGGCCCTCGGTGCCTTGTCCACCTCCTCCGCAAACTCCACGCCCAAGGATTTATGTACTTCGTAAAATAGCTGGTACTGCGGCTCGATGTGCTCCATCAGGAATGCCAAGCGGTCGAAGCTGTCGAAATCATCGTTTTCCGCAAGGTAGTTCAGCGTATGCTCCATGCGGGCATCCAGCACGATGGCAAGCCCCCGGTCTTTTTGTTCGAGCAGCGGCATATAGTTTTTGAATGCAGCGTACATGCCCTCAAAGGCGGCCTTTGCCTCCGGCAATGCGTTCACCGAGCCGGGCGTGTCGAAGCCCGTGACGCCGAGCGTGAAGGTGCGCACGAGCTGCTGCCGGATGGCCTCGAATACGTGGCGGTGCTCCAAGGGCACGCGTGATTGGTGCTGCGCAACGTCCTTGAAATCTTGAATGAGTTTATCGCATAGCAACAACATGGCCGCTTTTTCATCCGTGGGAGCCTCGGAAAAGGCCATTTCATCCAGCACTTGCAAGCCGCACGGCTCAATGACCATCACATCGGGGATGGAAGGGTCAACGCCTGGCAACGGCGCACCATTGATGTTCTTTTTGACGGCATAGCCATCCAAGTAGGCAATCAGGTATTCTGCTTTTTTATAGGCCATGCGGGTGGTGGTGACGGCCTCTTGCACCGATAATTCGCTCCCCGTACTGCCGTCGAGACGTTCTATGGCCTTTCTCAGATTGGAAATGGCGGTGGTGGTTTGGGTCAAATCAGCGTGGAATTGCTGCGTGATTTTTTGCAGGGCCACGGCGGCTTCGTTTTCTTTGAAGCCTACGGCCAAGATGAAAATAGCCAAGATGATGCCGATGGTAAATGTCTTTTTGTTCATGTCGCTGCTTTTTTTAAAATGAAAAAAACGTCGGCGGGTGCAAGTGTCCCGCCGACGCTGAAATACTCAAGAATTGCTTATTGTATGGAAAGCTTTAGCGTTTCGCCGTCAGCATTTTTCAAATAAAAAATGCCTGTGGACAAAGCCGAAACGTCCAATTGATTTACGTTGCGCTGAACGAGCACCCGCTTGCCATTGGCGTCGTAGAGGGCTACGTCGGTGGTCTTGTTCATGAAAACCACACGGGTAACGGGGTTCGGGTAAACGGAGAAAGGGGCGTTCTCTTCTTTCGCCATTTCCGGGTCAACTTCCTGGCTACGGTTGCCGAGCCGGGCGTAGTCAATCTGGTCAATGCCGTGAATGGCGAAGGTCAGCGAGTGGTTGTGCGGGAACGGGTTGTCGGTGCGTGGGTGCTGCGAGTTAACGAGCAGCGACTTGCCATCTGGTGTTTGTGTAAGGCCAGTCACCTCAGCACCTGCAGGTGTAGCCGTAAGGCGGATGAGGTCGTTGATGGTCGGGTTCTGGATGCTCAGGTCGAGCAGGTAAACCTCGCAAAGGCGGTTCGTCACACCAGCAGGCACCCGGCCTTTTGAAGTGCCGTTAAGGTCTTCTTGAATGGCGAGGAACGAGCGGCCATCTATCTGGACAACATTCAATCCGTCGGGGTTAGACAGGTGCTTGGACGGGTAGTTGGCCTCAGCGGGGCTATCGGCGAACACCGGGCCACCTTCGATAAGTACGCTCAGTTCGGCGGTGCGTGGGTCGTATTTCCAGACACGGCCATAGTAGTCACGGTAGTTCGGGTCGGTCGGGCCAGTCCAGCCACTTGCTTGTGCCCTGGCGATGGTTGCTGGGTGGAAAACACCACCAGCTGCGAGGTTGTCCGTCCAAGCACTCACAGGGTTGTCGAGGCCCGTTTCCGTGAAGTAGATGAAATTGTCCTTCGGATCAATGGCCACCCACTCGATGCGGTTGAACATGGTAGCACCCTTTGAAGTCGCCAAGTTGTTGTGGTCGAGCAGCAGGCCTGGCTCCCAGATAGGTACCCATTTCCAACCTGCCTTGTCGTGCTTGTAGGCAAATAAAGTGCCTTTCGTGAAGTCACCTGGCGTATTGGCCACGAACATACCGAAGAATCCTGGAATGTCGTCTGGGCCGAGGTAAACGATGCGGTTGTCAGGTGCTATCACGCCACCCTCAAAACCTTGGCGGCCCCAGTTGTACTGCTTGCGGATAGCCTTGGCCTGCCTTGGATCAATCTCCGTCATGTAGTTGAAGTTCTGGTATTTGCGAAGCACCCTGCCGTTCATGCCGGGGATATCGGAATTGGTCACAGTAAAATCAGAAGTGTCCCTAACGCCATTTCCACCATTGAAAATATCGAGGTTCTTCTCTTGAAACCACTCTTCCGCTGTCCAGATGCGGCCATCCACCATCGAGTTGATGCCACCGCAGTTCATGCCCGTTTCGCCCGTCGTATTGGCGAAGTCCACGTTGAAGAACTTGCCGGTACGGCCATCATTCAGCGTCTGGTCAAGCACTTCCAAAGTGCCGTCGGCCTTTCTCCTAATCTTGAAGGAGGTCATGCCACCGCCGTCGCCGAGCTTGTTGGAGGCGTAAATCATTTCGTGGTTAACCGTAACCCAGCCTTGGCTCTGACCGCTTGCGTCGGGGGTGATGCCGATGAAATCGTGCCATTCCTTGGCAACTTCCTGCCCAGCAGGGTTGCCGTAAGTCGCTGTCGTTTGTACCATGTCCACGCCGCCGATGAACAGAATTTGTGTGCTGAGCGGTGATGGAGGCATCACAATCGAAGTCGGTGCATAGCCCGCTGGGATGGTGATTTCGTTGTCGAAAAGGGTCTGTGCGTTTGCCGCAAGGCATAAAAATGCCAGGGCAAAGAGGAGGTAAATTCTCTTTGTCATGAAAAGGATTTTGATTTGAAATTGATTAAAAGAAAGGCGAAAGTATCTGGCCTATGTAAAGAGAACGTATAGCCAATTTTAATAAATAGTGAAGGGAATATTAAATCGAAAGGGTTACTTCGTCCGGTTCTCCAGCACCACGAAGGGGATGCCGTCTTTCACCCATTTTTTTACTTCCCCGCCATCCGGCACCACCTCGAAGGCCATGCTGCCCAGCACGAGGTCGAGGTCACCGTCCGCATCGAAATCGGCGGCGTCCATCACGAGCCAGCGACCCTTGTTGGATGCGGGGAAGCTGCGGGCCTTCATCTTCATGCCGCCCTGGTTTTCAAAAAAGACGAAGCCAGCCGAGGGCGATTTTTCAAAATCGGGGAAAAAAGAAATGGCGGCGAGGTCCAAATCGCCATCGAGGTCGAAGTCGGCGGCCACGGCCCCGTAGGCACCACGCAGGGGTTGGAAAAAAACTTCCTCAAAACCGCCTTTCTGGTTGTTCTGGAAAATGCGGATGCCGTGGTAGGGCTTGTGTACGGGCGGAAAATCGGCGAGGTCACCGCAGGTGTGCAGGAGGTCGGGATGCCCGTCGGCATTGTAGTCGAAGATGCGGAAAGAACTGGAGCCATAGCTTGGCGGGAAGCGCACCAGCCGCTCCTCTCCGAATTGGCCACCACCTTTATTTATGTAGGCAAAAATCCCCTCGTCGCCCTGTGCGAACAGCGCCACGATGTCGGGCAGGCCGTCGGCGTTCAGGTCGGCCACCTCCGTGCGGGTGGCGCCGGGCATGTTGCGGAGCAAGCGACGTTCGAAACCGCCTTTGCCGTCGTTCTTCCACCAGCCGAGGCTGCCCGCCCATTTGCCAAACTCACTGATGACAATATCAAAACGCCCGTCGGCATCGAGGTCGGCGAGGCTGGTATGCACGGGTCGGCGCAGGCTGTCAATTAGCACAAGCGGCGGTGCGCCTTGTTTTTTCGATAAAAATACCACGCTGCCCGTGGCAGCATCAGTAGGCGAAAACGAGCCGATACAGGTGGCCACTTCGCCTTCGGGAATGCCCGTGAGCGACACCACACCACTGGGCAGCTTGGCCGTGCGCTGCAATTCGAGGTTTATATTGAATGAAAAAAGCTGGTTTTTATGCACGTCGCTGACGAGTATGTCGCCTTCGGCAAAACTTGTCATCAGCGTACCCGGCGGGCTGAGGAAATAATCGGGAAAGCGAGGCTCGAATTGCGGCAGCGCCTCCAAAGTCAAAGGCTCTGCGGTGGGTAGTTCGGCAGGCGCATTTTTCAAAAAATAGCTGCGGATGGCTGCCCATTCCGCTTTTGTCAAGCCGGCCTCTTTTCTGAAAACGGCGGGGTTTCCCAATTTCAAAATAGCAGGTTCGATGAATTGGCCGCCCGCACTGTCCAAGGGCAGCACCCCCATGAGCGCACCCATGCGGGGCAGCACGTATTTGTCCCAAGTGGTTTTGTCCAAGTCGGCCGGGGATGGGAGTGCATGGCAGGAGGCGCACTGGGCTTTGGCGAGGGCCTCGCCATCGGTTTCCGCTGGATTTGCGCAGCGAAAAAGCATAAAAAACATTGCGAAGCAGCCAAAGATAATCCGTTTCATGAGGCGGCTTTTTTAAATAAAAATAGCATGGGCGGCAGTGTCTGTTTTATCACTAAGGTGCTGGTTTCCAAATAGTTGGAAGTCGGTATTGGGCCTCAAGACCAGGTATTTGCTGGGTGGCATGGTCGGTCGATTTGATTAAAGAAATTAACTTGTTCAATCCTCCTCCTCCTCTTCCTCCCCTACCCTCACCCAAGCCGCCCGCCTCGGCGCAGGCATTTCCGTTCCTTTCAGTGCTTTCCACAGCACCTCGTTGAACAAGCGGTCTGGCACGGCATCCACCTTGGCGAGGTTGAATGTCTCGCTGATGCGGCTCAGTTCGTTGTCCGCCAGGTTGCGCTGCTCGATGTCCACTTGGGCGGGCAGCGCTTTTATCGGCGTGAAATCGGGCGTAGCCGTGAAGCATCGCCACATAGGCGTGGCGGCGGCATCGAACTGGCTCATGGGGGCAAGCCCCAAAATCAGTTCCATCGTGCGCAGCATCGAAGTGGTCGAGTACATTGTATGGTCAACGAAATGCCGCTTGATGTACGGGCTGACGACGTAGGCTGTACTGCGGTGGGCGTCCACGTGGTCGGCACCGTTCTGGGCATCGTCTTCGAGGATGAAAATGGCGCTTTCCTTCCAGATTTTCGAGTGCGAGATATGCTCTATGAGGCGGCCCACGGCGAGGTCGTTGTCGGCTACGGAGGCGTAGGGCGAGTAGGCGCCCTTGGCCAGCCCCGACGTATGATCGTTGCCGAAACGGATGCTGTTGAAACGTGGTACTTGGTTGATATTCAACAAACTATCGAAGTCCCGCTGCCAATCGGCTTGCCGCTTGATATCTTGGTAATCCATGTCCCAAGCCGAGTAGCCAGGGCAAAAATGGCCTTCCATGGTCGGGTAGTTCGGCTTGCTGTTGTCGGCGAACTCACCGTAGGTGCGGTAGCTCACGCCCGCCTTTTTGCAGGCATCCCAGATGTAGCCGCCTTTTGGCCGCCCGATGGGACGGTGCGCCTCGTAGTCGTAATTGCCGCCCCGCCCGCCATAGCTCGTCGGCCAGGTTTTTTCGTTGAAATCATTGGCGTAGGCCGCCGTGCTCCAGTCGTGGCCGTCGGCGCTCACCTCGGCGTCCACGTAGAAATTATCGAGCAGCACGAACTCCCGTGCGAGGTGGTGCTGGTTGGGCGTGATTTTTTCTCCAAAAAGCAGCAGCGAAGTATCGCCTTTCCCTTCGGGAATGTCGCTCAAAACCTGGTCATACGTCCTGTTCTCCTTGATGACATAAAACACGTAATTAATCGGAGAAGCAGCGCCGACCCGCATGGGCACTGGGTTTCCGGCCTCGCCCTCGGCCAGTTTTTCCTTTTCCTTATTATATGGGCAATTTTCAAAAACCAGCCTTGAATATGCCACCCGTTGCATGCCTTGCGGCGGCTCAATCACGCTCAAAGTGCCGAGGTACAGCGCCCCGATGTACTGCGCAGCCTTTTCATCGGACTCTTTTCGGAGCGGGCTTGGACCTTCGGGGTTCGGCAGCGAGGTCATACCCTTGCCGTTGGCCACCACGATTTTGCCTCCGACAAAGCGCACGCTCGTCGGATACCAGCCCGTGGGGATGAAGCCCAGCGGACGGCTCTCGCCCCGCTCCTCCGTGTCAAAGTAAATCAGGCAGTTGTTGTCGGCATTGGCGACGTAGAGCGTTTTTTCATCATCGGAAAAAGCGAGGCTGTTGGTCGTGGAGCCGTTGGGCGAGTCTGGGAAGAGGGCGCAGTTGAGCACCTCCAGCGTTTTGCGGCTGGGCAGGTCAATGACCGACACCGAGTTGTCGTGCGAATTGGCGACGAGCAGCAGGTCTTCTTTTTTGTTCAAAATCATCTCGTTGGCTTGGTCGCCTGCGGCAATTTCTCCCTTTTGCGCCAGCGTGTTTTTATCGAAAACCAGCACTTTTTTCGCTCCCCAGAGCGAGACATAAACCTCGTTTTGTTTTTGTGAAACGAGCACGGAATATGCCTCCCCGCCGAGCGGTATTTTCTTTTCCACTTTCTTGCTTCGCAAATCGCAGACGTAGAGCGAGTTGTCCTCCTTTGTGGCGGCGAAGAGGCGGTGGTTCGCTTCGTCGAGCGCCAGCCCCGTCGGACAGATTTTTTCCTCGCCCCAAGGCTTGCCCAAGACGATTTCCCCTTCCCGTATAAGTTGTTGATTGTCAATTTTATAGATAGCCACCAAGTTGTCATTGCCACCGGAGGCATATAGCTTTTTATTGTCCTGAGAGAAAGCCAGCCCATACCATGCCTTCGGGATTTCTACCTCCGAGAGCTGCACGGCGTCGCTCGTTCGGAAGAGTTGCAGCTTCTGCGTCCCGACGCCGTTGCAGGTCACGGCAATCATTTTGCCGTCCGGCGAGAGGGCGATTTGGAGCGGCAGGTCGCCGAGCTGCCGATGGACCTGCCCGGCGGGCGTGAGGCTCCATTGGTTGGGCAGCAGCACCCGTTTGGCGGCGAGTGATTTGTACAGGCCGTCGTCCGAGGCGGTGCGGCGGGCGGGGGTGCATTGGGTCAGGAGGAGGATGGCGAGCAGGAGGTGGTGAAGTTTCATCGTGAATTGTTTTAAAAAAAATAA
>JANPLH010000033.1:0-5890 GCA_031426435.1 Saprospiraceae bacterium
TTTAAATGCTTTTTAATTCAATACGGGTTAAATTGTTTTTTGGTAAATGATTGTGGTCGCCAAATTTTTGGGGCTGGCTGGGGAGCTATTAAAACGGCCTGCCAAATAATTTGGGCGGCCACAATGGGGCCACCCTCACAATGCCGGATACGCCAGCACAAAGCTCCGTTCCGAAAAATGCTCCGCCAGATAAGCTGGGATGCGCTCCATGAACGGCTCTGAAGACACCGACTCGTGACGGGCGCAGAGCAGGATGAGCAGTTCGTCGTTGGGCAGGTCTTGGTGCAGCTGCCACCAGAGGCCCCTGTCGAGAGGCAGGACTTTCAGTTTTTCGAGGGTCTTTTTGAGCAACAGTTTGGTGGCCTCCGGCTTGCTGGACTCAGAGATGACGAGGGTCAGTGGTTGGTCGAGGTTGAGGGCGATGTTTTCGATGCGCTGCACTATTTCCCCGAAGCCAGGTTCCAGGTGTGCGCTTTCCGCCACAATGGCCCGGATGGACTTGAAGCTGAACGGCGACTGTACCATATTGGTCACGAAGAGCATCTCCGGCGATTCGTCCATCAGGTTGTCGAGGAGGGTGCCGAAGAGGCGCTCGGTGGCGCTCACCCTGGGGTGCCAGCCGATGACGATTTCCGTGGCGAGCAGTTCGTCGGCTGCCCGTTGGATGCCGCTGACGGCGCTCACGTCCACCCGATGAATGGGTGACAGGGCGATTTCCCGCTCGGCGGCGTGCTGCACCACGGGTGCTATGAGCTGTTGGCTTTCCTTGATTTTCGAGCGCACGTCCTTTTCTTCGAGGATGATGGAGAGGGGGTAAACTGGCTCTTTTTTCCCCGGCGTTTTTATCAAAAAAGCAAAGTCCACTAGGTTGACGACACTGGCCGGATTGGAGATGGGCACAAGGATTCGCTGCGTTTTTTCCGAAGAAGAAATGACATGACTGCTCGCTGCTGCCATGCGACGTGCCACCCGGTCGGTGACGAAAGAGCTGACGAGGCAGGTGACAAGGATGAGGAAAATCGTGGCGTTCAGCACCGATTCATCGAACAGCTTTATTTCATATCCAATCAAAATGATGGCGATGGTGGCGGCGGCGTGGCTGCTGCTGAGGCCGAAAATCAACAAGCCCTGGTCTTTGGAGTAGCCATAGATTTTTTGCGTAGCAATGGCAGCAAGCCACTTCGTGAATAGCGCCACGCTCGTCAATATAAGCGCCGTGACGATGGTTTCTTCGTTTTCAAAAAAAACACGGAGGTTGACAATCATGCCCACGCTGAACAGGAAAGCGGGGATGAACAACGCAGAGCCTGCAAACTCGATGCGGTTCATCAGCGCCGAACTATGCGGGATGAGCCGATTCAGCACCAGCCCCGCCATAAAGGCCCCGATGATGGCCTCTATGCCCGCCAACTCTGCGAGCAAGCCGCAAACAAACAGCATGGCCAGCACGAACACAAACTGGTAGGTGACATCGCTTTCCACCCTTCGGAAAAACCAGCGGGCAATGCGGGGCAACAAACCGAAAACCAGCCCACCGAATGCCGCCAAGGACAGCACCAATTTTACCCAAAACCAAGCGTCCATGGTGCCTTGAGCCATGCCGGAAATGACGGCCAAGAGCAGCAGCGCCAAGGTATCGGTGATGATGGTGCCGCCAACTGCCACGCCCACAGCCTCGTTTTTGGTGATGCGCAGGCGGTTGACGATGGGGTACGAAATGAGGGTATGCGTGGAGAACATGCCCGCCAACAGCAGCGCTCCCATCCAATTGAGGTCCAATAAAAAATAAGTGCAAAGGCCGCCAAGGAGCAAGGGGAACCCAAAAGTGAGCATCCCGAAAGTACCGCTTTTGTGGCGGTTTCGGAGGAAAGAGGCCATGTCAATCTCCAGCCCCGCCCAGAACATGATGTAAAGCAGGCCGATTTTGGAGAGGAGCTTGATGCCATCGCCCTGTTCAAGCAGGTTGATGCCATGCGGCCCCAGGATGGCGCCCATCAGTATCAGCCCGACGATGCCGGGCAGCTTGAACCGATTGAGCAACGGCGGCACGGTGAGCACTGTCAGCAGCAGGATGCACATCAGGAACACAGGGTTCTTGATGGGCAGCGACCAATCATGTAAGTTCAAGAAAATGATGTCCATTTAGGGCGCAAAGGTAGAAGGTTTGGAGGTATGGAGGTATGGAGGTATGAGGTATGTCAACGCCAAACTTGATTGCTTAACTATGGTAACAGCGAGGCGGATATTTGCGTACATTTGCGCCCATTTTGAGGAAAAGGGTTCAAAAGGTGTAGTGGGTTTAAAAGGTTAAGCTTGATAAGTCCAAGATAAACCTTTTAAACCCTCTACACCTTCTAACCCAATGTTCAGCTTTTTATGAAAAACATCCGCAATTTCTGCGTTATCGCTCATATTGACCACGGCAAGAGTACACTTTCTGACCGTTTGTTGGAGACAACCAAGACCATCGCCGCCCGTGACATGAAGGACCAAGCCCTCGACAGCATGGACCTGGAACGGGAGCGGGGTATTACCATCAAGAGCCACGCCATCCAGCTTTACCACCACCACAAAGACGGAGAAACTTATACCCTCAACTTGATTGACACACCGGGCCACGTGGATTTTTCTTATGAAGTAAGCCGCTCCATCGCTGCCTGCGAGGGCGCATTGCTGCTGGTGGACGCCACGCAGGGCATTCAGGCGCAGACCATCTCAAATTTGTACCTTGCCATTGACCACGACCTGGAAATCATCCCCATCATCAACAAGATTGACATGCCCAATGCCATGATTGACGAGGTGATGGACCAAATCATCGAACTGGTCGGCGTGAAAAAAGAGGACATTGTACTGGCCTCCGGCAAGACCGGGCAAGGTGTTGAGGACATCCTGACAGCCATCGTGGAGCGCATACCGCCGCCCAAGGGCGACCCCAATGCGCCACTCCAAGCCTTGGTCTTCGACTCGGTGTTCAACTCGTTCAGGGGCGTCATTGCCTACTATAAAATCATGAACGGGACGATGAAAAAAGGCGATAAAATCCGCTTTTTTTACACCGAAAAAGAATACAACGCTGACGAGGTGGGCATCCTGCAAATCAACATGATACCCAAACCGGAGATGCGGGCGGGCGATGTGGGCTACGTCATCACGGGCATCAAACAGTCGAAGGAAATCAAGGTCGGTGATACCATCACGCACCATGCAAACCCTTGCAAGGAGGGCATCCACGGCTTCGAGGAAGTGAAACCGATGGTGTTTGCGGGCCTTTACCCCATCGAAAACGAAGACTTTGAAGACCTACGGGAAAGCCTTGAAAAGCTGCAACTCAACGACAGCTCGCTGACCTTCGAGCCGGAAAGCTCGGCGGCCTTGGGCTTCGGGTTCCGCTGCGGCTTCCTCGGCATGCTACACCTCGAAATCATACAGGAACGCCTAAGCCGGGAGTACGATATGGAGGTCATCACGACCATCCCCAACGTATCTTACTACGCCCATACCACCAAGAAAGAAACCATCTTCCTTCGCACCCCTGTTGACTTCCCCGACCCGACCAACCTCGACTTCGTGGAGGAGCCTTATATCGGAGCGCAAATCATCACGAAGCCGGAGTACATCGGTGCCATTATGACCCTTTGCCTTGATAAAAGAGGCATTTTCTTGAACCAAAGCTACCTGACCCCGTCCCGTGTGGAGATGTCCTTGGAGCTGCCATTGGCTGAAATCGTCTTCGATTTTTACGACCGCCTCAAGTCCATCAGCCGGGGATATGCCTCGTTTGACTACCACCCCATCGGCTACCGGGAATCGGATTTGGTAAAAGTGGACATCAAGCTGAACGCCGAGCCCGTGGATGCCCTTTCGGCATTGGTTCACCGTGACAAGGCTTATGCCTTCGGTCGCCGCATCTGTGAAAAACTAAAGGAACTGCTGCCCCGCCAGCAGTTTGTCATCGCCATACAGGCCGCCATCGGCGCCAAAATCATCGCACGGGAGACCATCTCCGCCATGCGCAAGGACGTGACTGCCAAGTGCTACGGCGGCGACATCAGCCGGAAGCGCAAGCTGCTCGAAAAGCAGAAAAAGGGCAAGAAGAAGATGCGCCAAATCGGGAACGTGGAGGTGCCACAGAAGGCGTTTATCGAGGTGTTGAAATTGGATTGACGGCGGACGGTGGTCGGCTTAAGGTGGACAGAGAAGCGCTTCCGAGTTTTAGGACTTGGAAGGGCTTTTTGTTTGGAAAGATTGCAGCGAATTCATGTCGGTTGTCATTATCCCATTAAATTCATGTATGAAAAAACGATTGAAAGGGGATAAATCTTGGGGGTTTTTAGTGTTGGCCATAGCATCGCTTATCACATTGTTGACTACTTTTTATTTGTTGGGAGGACTGACATTTGGAATCATTACAGTATTCACTTTATTGGTTTTTGGACCAATGGTCGGGTATTTCATTGCCAAAAAAAATGGGGACGAAAAAGGGATGAAAGGAGCCAAACTGTTATTGATACTTGCCACTATTTTTAATTTTCTCATCCCTGGCTGGTTTGGTCTCTTTTTAATTTTTTGGGGGGAAAGACCTTGATTTTTTCAGAACTATCTGCGTGAAGGACCTTATGAGCTTTGAGACTTGGAAGGGCTTTTTAATTGAAAATGTCTGTTTTGTTGCAAATGGGTACCAATCATAGGTAATTCCCTACTTTTGGCCAAAATACCAATACATGCTATTTGCAAAAGGCACCAAAGTAAAATTCCTGCATACAGACGACGAAGGCGAAGTTAGGGGCCTGCTCGAAGGGGGCATGGTGAACGTCTATTTGCCCAAGTACGATATGGAAATCCCTGCTTGGCCGGAAGACCTTATGCGGGCGGAAGCGTTCAACAAGCACCCCGTGAAGGCGAAAGTGGTGGAAGGAAAAAAAGAACACCTGGAGCCGACAGCACCGCCCGTTTCCGTGGAATCACAATACACCATCCTTAAAAGCCTCGGCATCCAATTGGCCTTTGAGCCAGCGGACAGCAAGCAGGAGGTGCCCGAAAAATATGGCCTTTACCTGCTCAACGATACCCGCTACGATGTGGTCTATGAGCTAAAGCTGCTCCTCAACAGCCGTGGGCCGCAAACCTGGAGCAATAAGTTGCGTTCTGCCAGCTTCCAGTTCCTCAGCGAGTTCTTGTACGATGACCTCAACGAGTCGCCGGAGTTCGAGTTGCAGTGCCAATGGGTAACGACGGAGGGCCTGTCCGAGCCGCATTTCAAGTCGTTGAAGATAAAGCCGAAGACCTTTTTTGGCAACCTCCGCACCGCCCCGTTCCTCAACCGCCCGGTGCATTGGTACCGCCTTTTTGAGAAACCGGAACAGGCACCTGAGCAGAGCGGCGAAGACCTTTCCACTTACACCAAGCGCAACGCCAAGCCCACCGCCACATCAAGCGGCATGGGCTACCGCCACTACAGCGTACCGGACACGCACGAACTGGCCTCCTTCCTGCCAGAGATTGACCTGCATATCGAAAAGCTGACGGACAGTTGGCGCAAGCTGACCAGCGGCGATATTGTAAAAATACAACTCGCTCATTTTGAGACATTTATCGAAAAGGCCATCCGCTTGGGCGTTGACAGGGTTTATGTGATTCATGGGCTTGGCGAGGGCAAGTTGAAGGACGCCATAGCCACCCGCCTGCTGCAAAACCCTCAGGTGAGCACTTTCAAGAACGAGTTCCATCCCCGTTATGGGTGGGGAGCGACGGAGGTGGTTTTTTAAGAGGTTTAGAAGGTTTAGAGGGTTTAGGAGGTTTAGATTGTGTGACGTCCTAAACCCTCTAAACCCTCTAAACCTCCTAAACCCTCCAAAAAGTCAACCATTGTGCATTTCGCTAATTTAAG
>JANPLH010000034.1:0-4350 GCA_031426435.1 Saprospiraceae bacterium
AAAACATTGAGCGAAAGTGGACCATGCCCATAAAAAACTGGGGGCTTATCCTCCAGCAATTTTTGGTTATCTTTGGCGACCGTTGCCGCCTTTGACTTACATGGTGAAAATTCACGTTTACACAAATCTGTGGAAAGGGTCCTAAAAACAATTGGGGGCAACGGCATTACCGTGGCCCCCAATTGTTTTTGAGTATAAAAGTATTGCAAAGCATTGGCTGTCAATTAGGTATGCCCATTGCCGACTGTGTAAAGCTTTATTTCATTTCTCCCACCAAGTGCACCAAGCCATCCACGATGAACTGAACGCCAATGGCGACCACCAGAAAGCCCATGATGCGGGCAATGGCACTTAGGCCACCTTGTCCGAATATCTTGAACAGCAATGGCGCAGCCCGCAAAGTCAAATAGACCATGACTCCCATGGCGAGAATGGCCGCCAGAATCCAGACCCGCTCGTCCCAATCGGGGTGCTGCTTGAACATGGTGATAAGGTAGGAAATGCTGCCCGGCCCTGATAACAGCGGCATAGCCATGGGCGTGAAGGCGATTTCCGAGCGGCTCTTGGCATCGGCTGCTACGTTTTCGTTATAGCCTTTTTTCTTCGCAAAATTGCCGCCCATCAAGCTAAAGCCGGTGCTAAGTAGCACCATGCCACCAGCAATGCGCATGGAGTGAATCGTGAGGCCAAAGAAGCTGAGGATGTAAGTGCCTGCCAAAAAGAATCCAATCAAAATCAGTAGGAAGTAAAAGCTGGAAAATAGGGCGATTCGGTTTCGCTGCTTTGCCTCCATGCCATCTGTCAAGGAGATATAAACAGGCACTGCACCTGGTGGGTCAACAATGGAAAAAAGGGAAAATAAGGTAGCGAGAAAAAACTCCATAGCTTGATTTTATGGCAAATGTAGCGAAGAATTTGTTGGCTATTTGCGGAGCAGCGCAACAATGAAGCAGATAATCCATATAATCTTTGTAGATTTGCATCGAATTATGGTCCCACCGCTATAGAATACGTCTATCGAATCCTAAAGGCTTATTTTATAATCGCCATGAAACATATTCTACCCCTTTACTTTTTATGGCTGCTTATGTTGGCAGCACCTCCGCCGATGAGCGGCTATAGTTTCCATACGCCAGTTTTTGCTTCCGACCAGCATATCGTTTCCCTGACCGCTGAATCAACGGGCTGGTCAGCCGAGCTTTTTTGGACGGCCAATTTCGACAAAGACTTGGTTGCCTTTTCTGTCCAACGCTCCTTCGATGGCTTTGATTATCAAGATATTATACAGTACGACCGCCATTTTGTCGCCGCTGGCGATACCGAAACAAACCGGGAACAGGACAGTGACCCGATGCCCGGCGAAAACTTCTACCGCATCCGTTTCACCCTTGCCGATGGCGAAATCGTGTACAGTGAGCGCAGGAAGCTCTACTTCAAGGAAGTGCCTGCTTTTGAGATTTTTCCCAATCCAACGGGTAGGCAGGTCAACCTGTTGATGAAAAAATTCAGGGGGAAGGAGGTCGAGGTGCTGATTTTCGACGGAATTGGTGACAAGGTTTATCATGCACATATCCCCGCCGTTGACGATGGCATACTCCGCATTGAACTTGATTCCATGAACCCAGGTATGTATTCCGTCAGCGTGGTTCATCAAGGGAAGACCTTTACCCGCAGGCTGGTGGTGATTCGTTCGCAGGGGGGTTAAGTTGTTTGAGCAATTTGAAGGGTTTGAATGACATGAATCACACTCTTCAAATTGCTCAGCCCATCATACCATTTTCATATTCACCGCATCCCACCGCACTAATTTCTTTTCTGCATAGCTGATATTAGCCGCCAAAGAAGGCGCTGCTGCCCGGAAACCGAACACGGCGTCTTCCACGGGCTGTTTGCCATTGCGTACGCAATCGAAGAAGTTGCGGTGGTGGTCGAGGCGCTCATCGTAGCCTTCTGGTGTGAGCCATTGCTGCTCTTTTGGCTCTTGGATTTGTGGCTTCAACGGCGGGTATTTTTCCTTGTACCAACGCTCGTAATCTTTTTGCTGGGCCTCGGTGAAGGTGTGGTAAGTGTCCCAACCGCCGTATCCAGGGTGCGGGTCAACGGGGCTTCGCTTCAGTTTCACATCCGACCAACCAACCTCCAGCACGCCTTCCGAACCTACCAGCCTGTTCATCCAGCCACCGCCATCGCCACTGATGAGGTTCACCCTCATTTGTAGGTTGAAGGCGGGGTGAGAGGCCGTTTTAGGGTAGTCCATTAAAGCGATTTGGATGTCCGGCACATCACGTCCATCTTTCCAGTAGCGGAGTCCGCCTGTGGCAAAAATGAGTTCTGGACCAGGCGTGTCAAGGATGAAATGCAGGCCGCTGAACAGGTGGACGAAGAGGTCGCCCCCGACGCCCGTGCCGTAATCCTGGTAATTGCGCCAGCGGAAAAAGCGCAGGGAGTCATAAGCTCTTTTTGGCGCATCGCCAATGAAGCGGGCCCAATCCACCGTTTTTTCGGAGGCATCGGTGGGGATGCTGTACTGCCAGGCACCGTTGGCCGATTGCCGGTCCACAAACGCCTCGGCAGCTATCAATTCTCCAATGGCGCCGCTCTTGTACAATTCTTTGGCCTTGGCCATCACCAAGGAGCTGACCCGCTGGCTGCCCACTTGCAGTATCTTTCCGGTACTGCGTTGAGCATCCACCACGGCGCTGCCCTCGTCAATATGCTGCACCATTGGTTTCTCGCAATAAACCGCCTTGCCAGCTTTTAGCGCTGCGATGCTGATATGGTCGTGCCAATGGTCGGAAGTGCTGACGAAGACGGCGTCAATGTCCTTTCTGGAAAGGATTTCCTCGAAACTGCGGGTGGTGAAAATGTCCTTTCCATACACCTCTTTGGCGTGTGCGAGGTGGCCATCATAAAGGTCGCAAGCAGCGGCTACCTCCACGCCCGGCACTTTGATGGCCGTGCTGAGGTTCCCAAATCCCATGATGCCCATGCCGATGCCAGCAATGCGAATCTTGTCGTTTGGCCCGAAGCGCCCGGTTGGCTTTTCCCAATGCAGGATTTCCGGTTTCACTTTGGCTTGTGTTGCCTGCGGCAAAATGGCAGATGCCACGGCTCCCGC
The DNA here is from genome assembly GCA_031426435.1 of Saprospiraceae bacterium. Lineage (GTDB taxonomy): Bacteria > Bacteroidota > Bacteroidia > Chitinophagales > Saprospiraceae > UBA6168. Next base: position 3,119 of record JANPLH010000034.1, read on the forward strand.
TGTGAGTTTTTTGACGAAATTGCGGCGAGTGGTATTTTTCATGATTCTTTAATTGCTGAATTGTTGAATTGCTTGATTGTATGGGGTGATTAGTCAAGCAAAGCTACAAATGGGAGTGCGTCTTTGGAATTTATTTTTGGGGTACAGCTAATAAAAAAAGCCGCTGCGAATTGAATCACAGCGGCTTTTCAGTGCCCGGAGCGGGACTCGAACCCGCACTGCCGCATGGCAACAGGATTTTAAGTCCTGCGTGTCTACCATTCCACCACCCGGGCATTTGGGTCTAGGAAACGTAAAGGTAAAAAAAAAGCCCTCAATAAATTGAAGGCTTTGGAGCGGAAAACGAGACTCGAACTCGCGACCCCGACCTTGGCAAGGTCGTGCTCTACCAACTGAGCTACTTCCGCTTATCTGTATGCTTTTCTTCTAAAGCGGTGCAAATATAAGACGACCTGATTCAAATTGTCAAACGTCTTTTGATAAAAAATTTCACTTTGTTTCCAGAACCCCCAAACCCAAGGGATAAGTTCCTGATTCTCAATGTTTTTTTAGAGGTCAATTTTTTTATCGTAGCGGAAAAAATATTCCTCGCCCAAGCTTACCAGCACAAATCCGGCAGCTTGCTTACGACAAGCATCCGCAATCAAGGAAGTTGCAAGCCTGGTGTTTTCCTCGTCCAAATGGCTGAACGGCTCATCGAGCAGCAGCACCTCGAAGGGCTGGCAAAGCGCCCGCAGAATGGCAATTCGCTGCCGCTGGCCGTAGGATAGGGTAGCGGCCGTCTGGTTGAGGTAGGGCGTCATACCCAAACGCTCGGCCATTTGCTGTATTTCGGCCTCCGAAAGAAGGTCGGTTTGACTGTTTTTGAGCTGGATGTTTTCCAGGCCTGTCAGTTGAGGGAACAACCTCAGGTCTTGAAAAACGATGGAAAGCTGCCGTTGTCGGCAAGCTGCCCAATCGTTGGCTGTGAAACTCCGAATATCCTTGCCTTGAATGCTAACCAAGCCATCGTAGTCGCTGCGGATGCCATAAACGATATGCAACAGCGTGGATTTGCCCTTGCCTGATGCAGCGTTTAGGAGGTAATTCTTCCCTTTTTCAAACAAGCAATTGGTAGCAAAGACGCCCGAATTGGCACCGATGCCTCCGGGCATTTCCTTGAGTGGTATGGGCTGTATGTTTCTAAGCTCAATCATGCGACTATGTTGTGGCCGCCCAATTTATTGGGCAGG
>JANPLH010000035.1:0-6288 GCA_031426435.1 Saprospiraceae bacterium
AAAATGAAAGAAATTGATTCATGCTATTGTTTTAGCTGGTTTAGAAGGTTTAGTAGGTTTAAACAGGTTTATTAAACCTTTTAAACTTTTTAAACCTCAATTCGAATTAATGATATGTATAGGCAGGTTCTCCTTCGTTGCATGAACGATGTAATTGGTCTTCATCTCTGGTGCAGACTCCAGCAAGTCGTGAATATCATCAGAGGTTGGTACGATTTCGTTTAACGGTTCGTACTGCTTGAACTGCCCATTTTCAAAATAATGGAAAGTGTTGTTGACCGGATGGATAGCAACGAGATGAACCCACCCTTTGTCAAACCAATCGTACAAAGAAGCCTCAGCCTTAATGGTTTTTAGCACGACTGCCGGGTCATGCTCCACCAGCACCAGCAAGCGCACAGGATCGTGCGGCTCTATCATTTGAAGCGGCAGGCCTGGCCGCAAGTCGCCGTCGGAACTGTTGGCTACGCCGATGAGGCCCATGACATTGTGCGGCAACTTCGTGCCAGCTCCCAGTTTTTGATTGTCTATGCGGGAGAAATAATATTCCAAATTGATGCCCCCGCAAACAGGCGGAATTGGGCGCATGACGCCCAAAAGCAGTTTTCCATCTGGGTCGGTGCGGTAGTCGTAGGAGTTCATGAAAGCCCGACGGTCGAGGAATAGCCGCTTGGTAAGGCTCCGATGCCCGATGAAGCAAAGGGCATTGGTGCCATGTCCCAACTCCGGCCTTGGCTCAAAATAAGAGACCGAGCGGCGACGAATGGCCTCCCGCACCTTGTGGATATCCTGATTGGTATCAATCGAAGCAAAGCGGCGGCTGCGCTCCTTGGCGTTCAGGTTGAGGGCATTTTCAAAAATCTCCTTGTTCTGCACATGCTCCGTTGCATGGCGAGTTTGGAGGTTTTTATCATCGTAAAATGCCATCTCATCCGCTGCCGTATCGTGCAGTGCACCGATGAAAATGGTGTCCGTGGGAATCACCAAACCTCTTTCGGCAAGCATCTTTCGAACCTTTGGATGATTGGCCATAAAGGCAAAAACCCTTGCATTCACAGAGCCCGGTCGCCCACTACAAGCCCCGCAGTCGTGGGCACCGTGATGGGGGTTGTTAGCGCTGCTGGAGCCGTGCGCCACCACATATACGATGGGCGAAAAATCCTTTACTAAACCTATTCCCCTTAAAAGGCCTTCGACACGAGCTGCCATTTCCACCACGGTAAAGCCGAGTTGCAGGTCATTTTCACGTTGGTTCAAGTCTGTGTTTTCAATGATAAGTTCGGCATCAATGTTCATGTGCGCAAAAGCATCGCTGATAGCAGGACTCATCCTTGGCCTGAATAGGTCGAACGAGAGTTTAAATGCTGACCAAATACCCAAAGAAAGATTGGACAAAAATCCCCTGAAAAAACGGTGTGAATCCCTGGAATGAAAAATTTCCTTTTCCCTGTGGCTGTTCCTTTCCTTTTCCTTGATGAGGTACTTGGGTGTAACGGGTGCAGGACAGAGTTTTTCGTAAAATTTTCCATTCGCCGGGTGGTAGTAAAACTCAACGCCAAAAAAGCCGGGGCAGCCAAGTGTTTCGCAGTTAGGCTCCACCAATTCCACGTGGCGGCGCAGGGAGTCTTCCCGCTCGTCAATGCAGAAAATGCCCTGAAAATGGCGGCGGGGCAAGTCATCCTCGCTTTCGTTGCTGAGCGCCTTGGCCAGTTTTACACCAGAAAGCACTTCATCGTAGTAGTTCCATTCAAAAGCATCCTGCCAAATCATTTTCACTTCCTGCAACTCATTGGAGGGCACTGCTGCGAACAAGTCAACGGGCTCAAGTCCTGTTACCTTTTTTGCCAATGGCTGCCAATCTTTGCCAAGTTCAGCCTCCAGCACGTCCATTTCCATGAGCAGTTCAAAATGGACAAGGTCGTGAAACTGGACTTTTTTCTGGTAAAGAATGGAATGTGGTGCAGCCTCAATGGCTGCCACGATGCCAGACCAACCCCGGTGCGAAAACTGTTGGTCAAAAAGGTATTGTTCGTAGAAACGAGGGTCGCCTACCAGCCGCTCCAACATGTTTTCAATGGTCAGGCTTTCATCGAAGAGCAGCTGGCGTACCCGTTTCGTCCTGAAAAAACTGGCGAAGCTGTTGCGCTCTACCTCCCGGACTGCGTTCAGCAAGCCCTTGTCCTCGAAAGGGAAATGCCACAGCGCAATGCCTTGGTCAAGGTAGCTGCCAAGGATGCGAAACAGCAGTGGCTGAACGAGGTTGTCGAGGTCGAGGTGGTAGTGCTCTTTCCAGTTTGCCCGCAACTGCCCAACCCTTGGGTGGTAGCTCGGCTCATATTTTTTGGCCAAACAGTTGTCACGCCAAGTGCCAAAATCCTTGGCGCCCTTGCGCTTTTTGATGACCATGTCAAGGATTTCATCTTTTATGCGGCCAATCTTGTGCAGCTGGCGATACTCGCTTACGTTGAAAGTAACATTGTACCCGAAAATTTTGGATGCCTTGAAAATGGCCTCGTAAAATTCCAAATGCTGAAAGGCATGAAGCGAGTTGTGGTGGATAAAATCCTTCAGCGGTGTCTGTGACGGCAGATAGTGAGCAAGTTCGTGCAGCACATGATACTCGTCAAAATTCCCAGCTTTACTCATGTTATTAAAAATTGAGGAAAGGTGGTGTTTGCTTACAGAGCAGCAATCACCACCTGACTTGTTTATTTTTTCTTGAAAAAATCAATATTGGAACTCAAGCCAACTTGCAGGGTGTGATTGCGTTCCCGCTTGATGCCATCCGCTTTATTAATGGTTTGATATAAATAGCCAAGCTCCAACCTGCCTACCTTGGGCAGCTTGTACCCGATAGCTGCGTAAGCCCGGTTCTGGTCCAGGGCGTTGGCGGCCACGTTTTTCCCAAAACTGAAATGCACCTCGTCGTACACGGTGAAATAAAACGTCTTGACGCCAATCGTCTCGCCTTTGAAAGGGATTGAGACTCGGTTCAACAACCGAAAGCGATTGGAGTAAATGGCATCTCCGGGCTCAAACTTGCCGGGGTCGGTATCTGTCGCAACAGACGATTTGACAAATCGCTGCTCCAGTCGCAAGCGGTTCACAAATTCAAAACGGCCTTGCTGAGATTTCATCTGTAATTGTTCCCAGATGCGATTTTCTGGAAAATCAGCTTTAACAGGAAAATCGCCGTAAGGCGAGGTCTCCACGAAACAGTAGCCCACGGTTGCAAAAACCTGTGGGTTAAAATGGTAGTTCAGGCCAGTTCGCAACAGCAGTTGTTGTGGCCCCGATACCCAGTCGCTCCGGCGAAGCTGTGCTTCGAGGTGAATGCCCCACTTGTCGCTCAGCTTATGGTCGCCGAAGTACATTAACCAGGCGCTATGGTTGTTGGCATATTGATGGTTGGCAGTTTGTGCTTTAGCAAAAACCACCATTGCCAGCAAGCATGTGCCAAGGACTATTTTTTTCATTGTCGATTGATACTTTTTTGAAAACATAAGTGCAAAATTTCATGAAGAGTAAACCTGCTATCGGATGCAATTCCACCATTGAATGAATTCAACAGCTCGTCAATCAGTGATAATGCAGGTTAGTTGAATTCAACAGGTTTTTTTTGCGCTTTTCGTGCGGCCAATTTGTGCTCTGACAATGGCTTGTGGTTATGCAGCCCTTTAATATCAAGAGTGCCTCCTGAAACCACATAATCATGCTCGAAATGATGCAGGTTTTCCATGACAGAATGGTCAACGAGCTTGGTTTTTGACAAATCAATATCCACATGCATTCCTTGTGGGATGGCTTCCAATTTGGCTTTTAATCCGAGCCAATTAGTGAATACAGCAGCTTTTTCTACTTCAACGACATAATGGTCGCCCTCAAAAGATACGCTGGCAGGCACTTTGAATAAAGCGCTTAACGGTGCACCATTAATGACATGTATAATTAGCTTTAATAGGATACCAGCAGCGATTCCAACCAACAAATCTTCGTGTAGTGTAAAGAAAATGGTGATAAGGAAAATGGCCAATTGTTCCTTCCCAATCTGGAAGATATGGATGAACTCTTTTGGGTGTGCCAATTTAATGCCCACTGAGATGAGCATGGCAGCGAGCGCAGCATTTGGAATCATCTCAATAAAACGGGACGCCAGCAGCACGAAGGCGAGCATAAAAAAGCCATGGAAGAAATTGGCCCAACGGGTCTTTGCGCCATTGCTGACGTTTGCAGAAGAACGTGCTACTTCCGAAATCATTGGAAGGCCACCAAGCACCGCAGCCACAAGATTGCCAAGGCCGAGCGCTACCAGGTCTTTATTGGCATTCGACTTGCGTTTGTAAGGGTCGAGCAGGTCAATTGCCTTCACTGTCAACAGTGCCTCCAGTGTGCCCACCAACGCAAACATGATGACATATTTGATGAAAACACCTGTTTGGGCGATGCCCGAAAAGTTTACGTTTAAGTGCAAGCTGTCAAGCAGATTGCCGATGTGGACAAGGGCGTAGGCCGGCTCAGTATGTTGGAAATCCATCATTAACTCGGCAGGAATGGCGACAAACAACACCAATAGTGATGCTGGAATTTTCTTCAAAAAAGAATGCTTCACAAGCGGCCAACCCATCATGATGATAAGGCTTACGACGCCAATTGCGGTAGCCCTTGGGTCCAAATGGGCGATGAAGTTAGGAATGGAGGCAAGCAGTTCAAATGGCCCCTTGCCCTTCGCCATTGCCGGGTCAACATCGAACAGCACGGGTATTTGCTTTGCAATGATGATGATGCCAATGGCCGCCAACATGCCGTGAATGGCAGAAAGCGGAAAGAAATCGGCCAATTTGCCCATTTTCAAAACCCCAAAAACGATTTGGATAACCGCTGCAACCACCATTGCGCCAAGCGCCAGGTGCCAACCCGTTTCACCGCCGCCAAAGTCGGCAACGGCACCTGCCACAATGACGATGAGGCCGGCCGCAGGGCCCTTGATGGTCAGTTGCGAACCTGAGAAAAAACTCACAACGATACCACCAATGATGGCAGTTATGAGACCCATTAACGGAGGAAAATCAGATGCCTTGGCAATGCCGAGGCTCAAAGGCAAAGCCAAAAGGAATACGATGAAACCGGAGATGGCGTCTGCCTGCCAGTTTTGTTTAAGCCCCGCCAAACCATCAGCAGGAATTGATTTGCTTTGATTAACTTGTTCGTTAGTCATTATTAAAATGTCTATTTAAAGTAGCCAACTTATTTAAAAGTGCTACCAAAAGGAGATTGAAAAAAAGGATGTGAAAGGTGGGGACGAGTGCTGTCAGGAAGGCAGCATCGCAGTGGCTGTAAATCAATTCAAGCAGCAATTCCCATTGGTCCACTTATCATTGTAAAATGACTTCGAACCAGCGAACTTTAGCGCACTGCATGAATTGGTCACCAATCCACAGTCGTCAGGCGACTGTATCTGAAAGGTGCGTCTTGATATTATGGTAAAGCAGGAAAAGATGCGGCTTGGATTCAGTCAGCAGCTCTTGGAGATTAGCCTCTGTTTGTACCTTAGATATTGGGAGTAACCCAAAATATGGCTGAAGGAATGGAAAGTCAAATAAAAAAGGTATTCTGGAAGTGGTGCCTTCATCGTCAAAGTAGGTAGTTAATCCTATTTCATCATCACCACCCCCGCCATCGTCGCTGCCATCGCTATTGAGAAGGTCGAAATGGGTCTCCGATTCCGACTCCACTTCCTCTTCACAAGGCAGAGCCATTTCTGGCTGCTCGGAAGCTTGCCAAATACCACTACCAATAAAAGTGGCCTGTGGCACGTGCCCATTGACACCAAGCGACAATAGGACAGTTAAAAGCAGAAACCGTTGTAGGTGTTCTTTCATGATAATTTATACATGAAATATTTGGTCGAAGGCAAGGGCAAAGATAACACCACGCTTTGATTAGAGTCAAGGTCACATAAACTATTGAAATTCCTGGATAGCGGCTCACTGGCATGTTCAGTTGTGAAAAATTCCATTTTCTAAGCTATTTCAGTCTTTCTATTCAATAAATCACAGTATTGCGAAACAATAATCATATTTTTTTTAAATAATCAAATCGTGTTAACCAATTGTGAACGTACTATTGTAGGGAGTTTGATGCATTGTTCACGACTTAGTTCTTGAAATTCTCAATCAGGATTTCTTGCGAATTGAAAACAAGTCAAGAAACGGCATTTGGTGCCACAACAAACTGTGTTCAAGGTTCTCAACCTCGTTTTAGTAGATAAATATGGACACCCAAGGACGG
>JANPLH010000036.1:0-13897 GCA_031426435.1 Saprospiraceae bacterium
GGTGCAGCCGGAGCTGAACCGCCGCCGCTACTATTGATGTCTCCTGCAACGTTGATGAAATTGGAGGCTTTTAAGCCGCCAAGTGGCACAACTGCGCCACCGCTCTGGAACTTGGTCTGTCCCTGGTAGCCATTGTTCGGATTGCCATCTGTATCCCAGCGTAGAATAAAGACGTCGCCAGCATCGCCAGTGATATTTATCTTGCTGGATACCTGAAGGCCAGATGTAATGTTGATGACGAAAGTCTCAACAACCCCATTTTGCTTGTTCAGCCCATTCAACGAAGTAGAAGAAACGCTTGAAAAGCCTTGTGATGCTGGCAAGGCGTTGATTTGAGAAAAAGCGGTATTCAATTCGGCTTCGAGGTTGGAAATCCGGGAGTTTTGGTTGGTAACCCCGAATGCTTGGGCTGGGTTTACTTGGCCCGGGTCGTTTTGGTCAACGATGGATGCCCAGGCACTCAGGCTATTGTCATTGGTGTAAATGGTACCGGAAAAAGGAACGCCACCAGATGTTCTTTCTTTTGCTTGAATGCCGTCAACTGCCACATCCCCAGCAAAGCCCTTGGTTGCTCCCTGCCAATTGGCATCGGTGCTCCCGTCGGCAAAAAAGAACAAGTAGTTTGTCAAGTTGCCCATGTTTACGCCACCAATCGTGGTTTGGGAGTAAGTTGTCATACTTGAAAAGGTGAGTAGGCTTAGGAGGAAAAGCCCGATTGGCCTTTTTTGTGCAAAAAATGAGATGATTCCAGCAATATTATTGCTGATTCTTGTAAAAGAATGCTTGTTCATAATGTTGTAAGTTTAGGTTGTATAAATGAAATTGAATTAAATGCAATTCAATAGTATGAGAATCAAAATAAAGGGAGGGAAAGGGCAAAAGAACTTGCTGGCAATAGTAGTTTGCCAACTGTTTTAAGCATGTCAAAAATCAAATACGGAAAGACAGTATAGTGGAGACCAAATCAAATACGCTGCAAAGTAAAGGGTTTTTCTATTTAAGTTTTTAATTTTAGAACTGAAAAAAGAAAATTTACTTGGTATGGTTCTTGTTTTAAAGTTATCAAATCATTTACATTTTTGTCCTTACCGTATTTAGAGTATTATTTATTCATTCCATTTTATATAAATAAAATTTAAGTTCTATTTTTATCTCCCACCTCCTGTGTTACCGTGATTTTCCAGTAATTAAAAGTCTTTTTTCATTAAACATTTTTAATACCGTTTGGATGTCCCTCCTTGGCGTCAGATCTGACCATCTAATTCTATGGTTGTTTATTAATATTTACATTAAATCAATATAGCATCATTAGCCTTCAGGTGGTTTAAGTATTAAGCCCCAGTCAAATGACTTAACCATCTTAGGTTTTCTCCCTGGATAGGGTAAAATACTGTTTTTTTCGAGGGTAACACAAGCTCCACCTTGCACGAGAAGCTATCAAGGTTTGGTTAATTGAATTTAATCTTGGACATTTGCAATTCCAATTGGTCTTGGTCATCTCCCCCTTTTACCATTTTAAACCCTTCTCCCTCAAAGAAGAGGATGTTCTATCAAGAAAATAAACCCGACACAGTTTCCAAGTTCCCCCCTTTCTTACAATTAACAAAATAAACACTATGCAATTCAGGACTTACTTGACATTGGCATGCTTTGCCTTTTTCTCAGCTTTGAACCTCGTCGCACAAACACAGTACATCGGCCCTAACAACGGGGACTGGTTCAATCCAACCAACTGGAACGCCGGCCTGCCAGCCGCTGGCAACAATGCCCTTATCGGCGGTGGCGTCACGGTGGTGGTGGGGAGCCCACTTACCATTAACTATAATATCACGGCCTTCGGCAACATCACCGCATCGGCTGCTATGACGGTGGCTGTAGGCGGCTCCATTGCCAACTCCGGCACATTGGCCTTTGCTGCCACGGGCAGCCTCACCAATAACACCACGGTGCAGAACTTCGGCACGATGACCATTGCTGGAGCGGCAGGTTTCAACAACGGTACTGGGGCCAATTTCACCAACAGCGGCAGTTTGAGTCTGCAGGCGACCATGATTAACCAAGGCACTATCACCAACAACGGCACCGTTGATGCCACCAATGGAATGCTCCAATCGGGGGGCAGCTTCAACAACAACCAGGTACTGACCACCAAGTCGCTGACCATCAACACGGGCGGCTCGTTCACCAACAACTTTGGGGCTGTGCTCAATATAACTGGGGTAACTGGCTTGCTGAAAGTGGACGGCAGCCTCACCAACAACGGCATCGTGAACGCCGCTGGCACCATGACCGTCAACGGCAGCTTCAACAACAACGTGACCCTCAACCTGGCCACGGCGACCGTGCTGAACATCAGCGCTGGCGCTCAGTTGAACAACGGCGGCACATTAGACAACAGCGGCTCCGTACAAATCAACGGCACGTTCACCAATAGCCAGACGCTCGTCAACAAGGGCGAGGTGAGCAATTTCGCCACCTTCAACAACAACAACCTGGTTGACAACCGCACGGGCGCTTCGTTCTTCAACCGGCCAGCAGGTACGCTTGGCATGGGCTTCGGCTCTAAAATCCTCAATGCAGGCACATTTACCAATCAAAACGCCATCAACAGTTTTGGTAAGATTGAAAACAACGGCAGCTTCGTCAACAGCGGTACGCTGCTCAGCTTTGGTGGCTCGCTGATTGTCAACAATGCCACGTTTGTGAACAACAGCACGCTCAGCACTAACGACTTGGTGAGCAACGACGGAACATTTACCAACACTGGCACTGTGAACGTGAACAGTGGCTCCGTTTGGTCGAACACTGCCAATTTCACCAACGCCATGGGCGGAACGATAAATATTGTACAGGATTTCAACAACAAGGCAACCGGGGTACTGACCAACAAGGGCAGCTTTAACAACACGATTCGAACCCGCAACGAGGGCAGCTTCACCAACAACGCTTACTTGAGCAACCCGGGCGACCTTACTAACTCCGCTGGCGCAACTTTTACAAACAACGAGCTTTTCAACCTGCAAGCGGGCAACCTGCTCAACGCTGGGACTCTGGTCAATACCGACAAAACACTGGTTGACGAATGCTCCTCCGTGAAAAACACGGGCAGTATCAACAATACGGGCGGCAATTTTGAGCTGCACGGCATTTTGTTTCAAAATGGAACCGTCACCGGCAGTGCCGTGAACAACCAGGGCGGTTATATCCACACGGCGGCCACATCGGCTGCACCTTCGGTTTGCCAAAATGGGACTTACGGCGCCGACATCAATGGTGACATCAAAGTGTATGCAAGCTCGCTGGTGGCATTCGCCAATTTCGATAGCTGCGCAAACATCGTTTACTTGGCAAATGGTTTGGCCCGCCCAGTCTTCCACTGTTCGGACATCCCGACCATCCAAAACGTGAACCTCATGGTGCGCACCCGCCTTGGCGACGAACTTACCTGCGTGGCGCAAGTAACCCCAGTTGACCTGTTGGCGCCCGTGTTCACCAATTGCCCAAAAGGCCAAACCATCTTTACCCCGAATGGCACAACTACTGCCACTTGGACGGCCCCAACTGCCACCGATAATTGCTCAACGGTGACGCTGACCACGACACATACTTCTGGTAGCAGCTTTCCAGTCGGCGTCACGACCGTGACATACACGGCCAAGGACGTTTACAACAACCAGAACCAGTGCCAGTTCCGAATTGACGTGCGGCAGACTGCCCCCGGCAGCGACTGTGAGGGCGATTCAGCCGGGCCTACCTTCACGGGTTGCCCCATCAATATCAGCAAACCTCAATTGGCAGCATTGACAGTGGTTACCTGGACGCCCCCAACGCCTACCGATAACTGCAAACCCATCAACCTGTCAAGCACCCATGTGCCAGGCCAAGTTTTCCCGGGTGGCACCACGACCGTGACTTATACTGCCAAGGATGGCAACAACAACAGCAGCACCTGCGCCTTTACGGTGACCATAACCACCATTAACGCTTGCGCAAATGATACTCAGAAGCCCATCATTTTTGACTGCCCAGCCAACATCTCATTGCCTACAAATACCAGCATCAACGGGGCTGTGGCCATCTGGGACAGCCCAGGTGCTGGCGACAACTGTAGTGTGGCCAGCTTCACGGCATCGCATGTGCCAGGCACTGTCTTTCCAGTTGGCACGACGACCATCACCTACACGGCCACCGACGCCGCCAATAACTCAGCCACCTGCAACTTTACCATAACCGTTGGTGCTGACCCATGCCCCGACGACAATGCGGCCCCGGTCATCAGTGGCTGCCCCGCCAACATCAGCTTACTGGTGCCTGGCTCGTCGGGCACCGCCACTTGGACGGCCCCAACAGCTTCCGACTTTTGTGCACCGATAACCGTGAACAACAACTACGCTCCTGGCGCTACTTTTCCGCTGGGCACGACGACGGTTTCCTATCAGTTTTCGGATAAAAAGGGGAACAAAAGCGCTTGTAATTTCAATGTGACGGTTCAGAACAGTTGCGCCGTAGAAAATGTGCCACCTGTTATCATGGGCTGCCCAGCCAATATTACCGTAGCTGCCACTGGCGCAAATGGTGCTACCGCCACATGGACGCCACCTACTGCTACCGACAACTGCGGCCTGTCCTCTTTCGGGGCTTCTTTCCAACCAGGCTCAAACTTCCCGGTAGGCACCACCACCGTGGTTTATTCGGCCATAGATTTGAGAGGAAATGGGAGCAATTGCAGCTTCAACGTAAATGTGATAGCCCGCCCGGGCTGCACCAGCAATTCATCTCCAAACAATGCGGCAACTGGTATAAACGCTGCCTCCCTCACCTTGACCTGGGGCAGCGCAGCCAATGCCACTGCTTATGATGTTTTTCTGGGCACCCTCAACCCACCCACAACAGCGGTGGCTACCAACGTGTCAGGCACTTCCACCACGGTCAACAACTTGGCCACTGGCACATTATTCTACTGGTATGTTATTCCGAAAAATTTGGGAGGAAGTGCAATTGGCTGCAGCAGCAACGTGACGATTTTCACCACGCTGGTGCCTTGTGTGAATGTAACAAATGCGGGTGCCATCACTCCCAGCCAAACGATTTGCAGCGGCAATGACCCTGTGGCGTTTTCCAATGCAACGCTGCCTGCTGGTGGCACTGGCACCTTAAGCTATATTTGGCAGCAAACCACGCTCGACCCAGCTGCTAATCCAAATGCGTGGGCACCAATTGCAGGAGCTATCTCCCCAACTTTTGACCCACCAGTGTTGACACAAAGCACTTGGTATCGCCGTGGGGCCAGCCGTGGCACTTGCTCCGGTTACCTCTTCACGGATGCCGTGAAAGTGACAGTTGTGACAACGACAACGCCCCAGTTCAATTTGACGCAGCCAACTTGCAGCGCACTGGCAGGAAGCATTGCCATCACAAACTTGCCCGCTGGTTTTTACAGCAAGCTCGACAACGGTGCTCAAACCCTCAACCAGGCAACTTACACCAACATAGGGCCAGGCCCACACAGCATCACCATCGGCTCGAACGGCTGTGACAAAACGGTTACGTTTACCATAAATGCCTTGCCAAGCGCACCAATTGCTATCTGCCAAAACATTGTCAGGCAAGTCACTTTTGGCAACAACAACAGCATCAGCGTATTGGCAAGTGAAATAAACAACGGCAGTACGGGCGGCTGCACTCCGCTTTCTTTTAAGTTAAACAACCAAAGCAGCCTCAGTTTCAATTGTGCCAACCTTGGGCCAAATGTCGTGACGCTGCTCGTCACGGATGCGGCCGGGCGCACGGCAAGCTGTTCGGCTACCATCAGTGTGCAAGACCTAACACCACCTACTTTGGTCTGTAAAAATTATGGGATATTGCTCGACGCCAATGGGCAGGCGAGCATCACACCTGCCAATGTTTTCCAGAGCGGAGCGGACAACTGTGGGGCAGTGAACCTCGTCTCAGTGCAGCCTAGTACTTTTAGCTGCAATAACCTGGGGGCAAACACCGTGACGCTGACCGCAAACGACGGCAAGGACAACACAAATACTTGCACTGCCACGGTGAACATCAGCCTTAACCATAATTTAATGGTCAGCTATACCATACTGGCGCAGGAGGAAATCCACATGCACAAAAACACCGTCACTGGCAACATGGGCGTATGGAAAGTGGACAAAGAGGCAAAAATCCACGAAGCGACAACCGTGAAAGGATTTGTCCGCTCCCCGAAGATTGACCTGGAAAGCGATTGTGCCATCACTGGAACTCAAACACTCGCCCAGGCGCCAGAGCCAGCCCTCGCCACCTTTAAGTTCAACACAATGCCAGAGCCGCCCTCCGACATCATGGTGCCTGACAATTACGCCGGGGTGTATCTGCTCAACGGAACGAATTTTAAGAAAGTAGAGGTAGGAAAAAACTCCACGGTAAAATTCACGGCGACTGGAATAATTTACCTCAAAGAATTTAAAACTAAAGACGCCGATGAGGGAAAAACTTGCAAGGTGCAGTTTTCTGGCAACACAGAATTGGTCGTGCTTCGGAAAATCGAATTGGGCAAACGAACAGAACTCAACTGGGGCAATGCCCATCGGGTGAAATTTTACATCGAGGAAGACAACTCGACCATCAAGGAAAGCTGCAAAGTGAACGCCAGCATGGACATCCGCTTCAAGGACCTTCACGTTGATGACGCTACCGAGCAGAACCACACTTTGCTCATTGGGCAGTTTATTGCCAAAAAAGTGGACTCCAAAAAATGGGTGGACTGGTCGTGGTCGCCCTACGAGTGCAGTTCACTGCCTCCCATTGCCCCACTTATTGGCAATAATGACAATTCGGATTTTGCCGTTTCCCTAGATATGGAGCAGGTACAACTTACCTGGATTACCAATACCGACCACAAGAGCGACCGCTACGTGGTTGAGCGTTCCACCAATGGGACTGATTTTGAACCATTGATGGAAATCGCACCAGAAACAGATGAGGAAAAAGTAAGCCTTTACTCAAACACAGACCCAGTTCCTAATCCCGGCGTGAATTTCTACCGGGTAAGGACGGCCTTTGCCGACGGCACGCAGGCCCTGAGTGAGGTAAGGGCTGTGGAACTTCAACTCGACCGCAGTGCCCTGACGTTGTTTCCTAACCCGGCACACCGCCAAGTCTCCGTTTATTTTGAAAAAATGGTGGGCAAGGCAGCAACGGTGACCATTCACAACAGCTTTGGCCACCAAGTGCTCAAAAGCCACCACGACTCACTTCCCGATGCACCCTGGCGATTGGAACTGGGCAATTTGCCAGAAGGAATTTATTGGCTATGGCTAAAGATTGATGGCTTGCGGGATAGGTCAGTTCGATTTGTAGTTGTGAAATAAGCCTGAATAGTAAATAAACAAGCCCCGACCGTGCAGCACGGCCGGGGCTTTTGTTTTGAAGGTGCCAAACGTAGCGGTAGGTATCGGCAAGTAGCCCAATCACTTTAGTTTGGATGTTGATTTTAATGCAATTGGGTGAATTTCAAGTAGTTGCCCAATCGTAAATCGTCAATCCAACATCGTCAACCCACTTATACCAATTCCCCTACAGTGACGGGTGCCAACTTCTCGTTGAAAGTGCTGACGGTACCGACGACAATGTTGATATGCTTGACGGGACTTGACACGAAGTCTGTGGCCATGTATTCAAGTTGATACTTACCAGAGGGACAGTTGATGAGATACTTGCCTTCGGCGTCAGTGTCAACAGTATAGAAGGTGGCAGCTTCATCTTCCGTATCCAGGGTTATGGTTACGGTAACATTTTCGATGGGTTGGTTGTCGGTGATGTTGAGCACAACACCCCTGATGCCTGCAAGGCCAGACCCACTGATACGAGCAAGTATGTTACTGTAAACGAACTGTGTCCGTATTGCTTCCTGGTTCTTGAAGATGTCCTGCCCATCAAGCATCATGGAGGTAATTAGGTCATGAATGTCGTTGTATGCCTTAATCTTCGCTTCCGTAGCTACGAATATGGACTCCTTGCTGCTTTCATACAGCGGCAGAGTAGTATTGAAAGACAGGGCGGCGGCGTTCATTTCAGTCGGGAAGTTGGGCGGCATGTTGTCGTTGGCGGTAAGGGCCGCTAGGTTAGTGGTCATGAAGTTCTTAGCGGATATGAGCATCTTCTTGGTCATTGGCCAGCTTTCGTTGGTGGCGTCACGGTAATAATTCTGGCCTGCGGCGTACAATTGTATAGCCAAGACCTCCCGAGGATATGCCTTTGACATGTAGCGCTTTAGGCGCTGCCAATAGCCGCAGCAGGTAGTGTTCTGCCCTGCGAGCGTAACCCGTAGTATTTCTGAGGATGCACTGCGCTCGTGTTCGTCGGGGAGGGCCTCTGCGGTGAGCAGTTCGGTACGTCGGTCGTCTATCCATGCCTGGATGTAGCGTGGGCTGTAAGCCGTGAACTGGAGGAGGTACTCCTCCAGTGAGTCAAGGACAGTGTTGACCAGCACGACAAACACTGCCTGGGAACAACCATACTTAGCTGTTGTCATTGTTGAATGTTTTAAATTGGTTATAAAATAATGTGATAAAGACTTTTTTTAACGGATGGCCAAACGACAAAAGACTCGCCTTCGAGCCATAAACCTATTTACGCACGTTCAAAAGCTAATCACGCACTTTTAAAAGGCACTTATGCACCTTCAAAAGCCGAAAACGCAACTTCAAAAGCCGAAGACGCACGCATAAATGCCGAAGACGCACGCATAAAAGGGTCTGTTGTAAGCACAAAGAATCCTCATGCATACCCAAAAGCCGGTAACACCTCACCAAAAGAGAGGAATTAGCTGATTTACGGTGCGTTTTCCTTAACTAAATTGCTTGATTGTCGCTAACTTGTAAGCCTAATCCGTTGATTATCTGTGTATTGTGTGGACGAGAAATTGTTTTTGCGCCCTTCCTTATGCGTTTTCACTTTGTAGGAGGTTTTTTGTTGAAATTGATGGTTGATGGTGCGCTTCGCCGTTTTATTTATCGGGTTATCAACAGCGATTGCGGACCAAATATAATATCATAGCAAATATTTTTGAAATACGTCCGTCTTAATAACGCAGTTTGAATTATTGTACGGTTAGTGCAGAGGATAGAATGGTCGGTTTGGTTTATGGTATGGCGCAATGGTATGGACGATGGATACGGGGTGGTAGGAGGACAAGAATTAATATCCTTGAATAATGAAAGGGAGAGATATATTTGCGGGGATGCTTTTTTATAAAAACGAAACCAACGTATGACCCTCAACCTCCTCCCATTCAAAAAGACATTGAACAAGGCTTACCAAAAGGTGAAGCCTAACCGCTCCGACATGGAGCGCTTCAAGACAGGGCTTATTAAGCTACTTGACCGCATAGACCATGAAGAAAGCGAAGAGAATCACAAGTTTCATCTTCGGGATTTCCTGAACGAAGTCTGGTACAAAGATGCCCACTTAATAGCCCCGAAAGGGAAAACGGATTTGGTCATACACGAGGAACGGAACGCTCAAAGCCCGGCAGTCGTGCTATTCGAAGTGAAGCGCCAGAAAAACCTGGGGGATATGATTCGCCCAGAAAGCCCCAATGCCAAGGCCATGCACGAGCTTATCCTCTATTACCTGCGGGAACGGGTGGAGCTTGGCAACACTGACATTAAGCACCTCGTCATCACGAATATCTATGATTGGTACATCTTCGATGGCGCAACCTTCGACCGCCTTTTTTACCAAAACAAGAAACTGTTGAAAGAATATGAGCGCTGGCGCAACGACCAAAAGGTGCAGCACACGACCGATTTTTTCTATAAGGATATTGCCAAGCCTTTTCTTGAGACGATGGACGGTGAGTTAACGGCAGCGCATTTCAGTATCAAAGACTATGAAAAGCAGCTCCGTAACAACGACCCTAACGATGACGCCAAGCTTATTCCCCTTGTCAAAATATTAAGCCCGCAGCACCTGCTCCGGCTGCCTTTTGCCAACGACAGCAACTCGCTGAACGAGGGTTTCTACAAGGAACTGCTCTATCTCATCGGATTGGAGGAGGAGAAAGAGGGCGGCAAAAAGCTCATTCGGCGTTGCGCACCGGAGCGTCGGCATCCCGGCTCGCTGTTGGAGAACACCACTAATATCATACTGTACGAAGACCGGATGCGGCACGTCAGGAGCAACGACGTGTTCGAGGTGGCGCTGGAGCTTTGCATCACTTGGGTGAACAGGTTGTTGTTTCTCAAGTTGCTGGAATCGCAATTGGTGAAGTACCACGGCGGCGACGCCAGTTACCGATTCCTTACCTCAAAGCTCATTAAAGATTTCGATGGACTTAACAAGCTCTTCTTCCAGGTGCTGGCCGAAAAGCCGGAAATGCGCCCGGAGACGGTGAAGACGACCTTCGCCAAAGTGCCTTACCTCAACAGTTCCTTGTTTGAAATAACGGACATGGAGGCAGCTGCCATCCGCATCAACAGCCTGGAGGATGAACTGATGCTGCCGCTGTATCCACGGTCGGTGCTAATGAACGACAAGTACAGACGCACGGTCGTGCCTATCCACACATTGGAATACATTTTCGCCTTCCTTGATGCCTACGACTTCGCATCAGAAGGCTCGGAGGAGATACAGGAGGAAAATAAGGCGCTCATCAACGCCAGTGTGCTGGGCCTCATCTTTGAGAAGATAAACGGCTACAAAGACGGCTCCTTCTTCACCCCCGGCTTCATCACCATGTACATGTGCCGTGAGACGGTGCGTCGGGCCGTAGTACAGAAATTCAACCAGCATTATGAGATAGACTGTGCTGACTTTGACGACTTGCAAAACTATACGGCAAGGCTATACAAGAAGGAGGACGTTTTGATGATGAACCGCCTCGTGAACAGCCTGCGTATCTGTGACCCTGCCGTAGGCAGTGGGCATTTCCTGGTGTCGGCGCTGAACGAGTTGATAGCAGTGAAGTCGGAACTTGGCATATTGGCCGACACCGAAGGAAACGTGCTGAGAGGCTATGCTGCTACCGTAGAAAACGACGAACTGGTGGTTACCTGCAACGATGGTCAAGACCTCTTCGAATACCGATTGGCCAACGGCATGGCAGGCCGGGAAGCCCAGCGGGTGCAGGAAACCATTTTCCACGAGAAGCAAACCATCATCGAAAACTGCCTTTTCGGGGTAGACATCAATCCAAACAGTGTCAAAATCTGTCGCCTTCGACTTTGGATTGAACTGTTAAAGAACACTTTTTATAGAGGTGGTACCGACCCTGGCGGCTTGGAGACGCTGCCGAACATTGACATCAACATCAAGACGGGCAACTCGCTGATAAGCCGCTTTGCGCTCGACGCCGACCTGAGCAAGGCCCTGAAAAGCGTGAAGTACGACATCGGCACTTATCGTCGCTATGTGCAGGAGTACCACCATGCCACCGACAAGGAGACGAAGCGGGGCTTGCTGTTGCTGATAGAACAGATAAAGGGTGACTTCCGCATGGAGATACATCGCAACGACAAGCTGAACAAACTGAAGTCGAAGCTGGCCGGGGAACTCTACAACCTGACGCAGCAGGGCAGCCTCTTCGGCATGTCCGAGGCCGAAGCAAAGAAGCAACAAACAGCTACGGACAAACTCATCGTGGAACTGGAAAAGGTGGAAGCGCAGTTAAAAGAGGCTCAGGAGAACAAAATTTACGAAAACGCCTTTGAGTGGCGGTTTGAGTTCCCAGAAGTATTGGATGCGGAGGGAAAGTTTGTGGGGTTTGATGTGGTGGTGGGGAATCCGCCGTATTTCTCATTGTCGAAGATAAAAGAGCAGGCCTATGTCTTTAAGACTAATTACCAGACTTATTCAAAAGGCGCTGATATTTATTGTTTGTTTTACGAAAGAGGAAATCAAATCCTAAAAGAAAAGGGATTATTGACTTTCATTACTTCCAATTCTTGGCTTCGTGCCATTTATGGTGAGTTGTTGAAAAAGTATTTTAAGGAAAATATTCAGCCAGTTTGTTTGCTAAATATTGAAGATGCGCAAGTCTTTGATGAAGCTACGGTAGAATCAAACATCTTGACTTTTCAAGAAGGAAATAGCTCGGAATCTTTTCTTGTTTGCAACTTGGAGAGTGATTATGAATTGGGAAATTCTTTGTCTGATTATTTTAGAGCTAATTCTTTCGAATATACTATTCCTGAAAATGGTGAATGGGTTATTGGTAGTGAGGAGACAGCCCAATTGAAAGCTAAAATAGAGAAGGATTCAAGGTTGCTAAAGGATTTTGATATTGCTATAAACTTTGGCATCAAGACTGGATTCAATGAAGCATTTTTCCTCGATGAAGCGAAAAGAAATGCCCTTGTTGCTGAAAATGAAAATAGTGCAGAAATCATTAAACCAATTATTAGAGGTCGTGACTTGAAAAAGTACAGCCATGAATTCTCACATATTTATACGGTCTGCACTTTTCCTAGTCACAAGTTAGATATTGAAAATTACCCTTCTATAAAGAATCACTTGTTAACTTTTGGTAAATCAAGATTAGAACAGAGTGGGAATGCTGGTAGCAGAAAGAAATCAAACAATAAATGGTTTGAAACTCAGGACTCCATAGGCTATTGGAAAGACTTTGAAAAGCCCAAAATTGTTTGGGGAGAAATATCTGACAAACCAAAATTCTCTTACGATGAAGATGGCTACTACGCCGAAGCTACTACTTTCATAATGACAGGAGAGAAGTTGAAATACCTATTGGCAATCTTGAACTCAAAAGTTTCAGCCTGGTACTTCAATCAAATATCTACCACAACAGGCATGGGAACGAATCGATGGAAGAAATACAAAATCGAATTTCTTCCCATCAAAGTCCCTTCTGCTGAACTAGAGGCTGAAATTACCGCCAATGTTGACCAAATACTCTCTGCCAAGCAAGCCGACCCGCAAGCGGATACGACGGCTTTAGAGCAGGCGGTGGATAAGTTGGTGTATGGGTTGTATGGGCTGACGGAGGAGGAGGTGGGGATAGTGGAGTGCGTCTGAATCACGGATTAGGCGGATTTAGGGATTTCGCTGAATAAGTGAGTGCTATCCGTGAAATCAGTCTATCCGCTTAATCCGTGATTCTGACATTTCCTCGCTTATGATGATACTTCCCTTAACGTTGGCGGGGTTCAAAACCCCACTGAATACCCACAGAATAGCATATTGATTCTGTGTAGGATATCGTCCCGATGGGACGACATGTAGTTGAAAACCAGCGGAGATAATTTTGGGTAATGACAGGTTTCAAAACCTCCCCGACGTTGCAAGCGAAGATGAAGCATCCCCAATTACAGATTGTAAGGATTGGTGGTCAGTGTAACCACATCATTTGCTTTATCCGTAATTTAGACAATTAATACAATTTGCCTTTTCGCCCGAAGTATTCGGCACGGTTCTTGAAAAACAACAGTTTCCTCCCTTTCTATTTGGCTTAATACTGTTAGCTTATGAGACTGGCCATCTCAAAAACATCTTCCGCTCAACTTTCCTACTGGTCCACTCAACACAAGAATCTGTAAAACTTACAGATTTTCTCACTTATTGGTGATTTTACATCTTCCCGGAGGGTTTCGTATATCGTGATTTTAGAAGATGTAGGAATGAACACAAACAAATTGAACAAACACATGAGAGTACTTTTATCCACACTGATTTTATGTTTGGCAATGTACAGCCTGTCTTTAGGCCAAACTAAAAATCCGGTTTCGCCCAATCCATGGACTTTCAAGGCTGAGTATCAATTTGCGCAGAAAAAGCAGACAAGGCTTATCGTGCCAAATTTGTACCGTACCGTGCGGCTCGATTTATCGGCCATGGTAAGCTTGTTGAAAGAAGCGCCGCTCTGGCAAACGGACGAGGCGGAGAC
>JANPLH010000037.1:0-6382 GCA_031426435.1 Saprospiraceae bacterium
CGTATTTTGCCAACTCAATGTCGGTTGGACTGATGTTGAGGGTAAGCATAGGTGATTCATGTTTTAGTCAACACAAATTTACCTTGCTTACTCACTTTTTATGAATTCAACTTTGCACAAAACCTATTGGTGTCGAGTATACCTTTATCGTCTTTGCCATCTAAAAACCATAATTTACACGCTGGCATAACCTCCATAATAATACGGTGCAACGCTTGCATGTAGCTGCGTTTTGCTTCAGGCTGGTTGGCAATATATTCTTTGATTTGTTCTTGTACGTTCACTTTTACTCATTTTTTGGATAAAGTTGCCAACAAGTTTTCCAAGTTGGCCATGCTCATTGTGAATCCTTCTTTAAAGCCCATTTCAATCATCTTCTCCATACGGGCAAGGGATTCATTAAAAATAGTAATGCTCACTTTTGTAATACCGTTCTGTTCGCTGAAATTGTAATCCCATTCAGAACCCGGCAATTCGGGGTTTTCATCTTTGTCCGCAAAAGAATTAAACATTTTGAAATTGGTTTTAGGGCTAATAGAAGTATATTTCTGAATTGCCCAACGCTCTTGTCCTTCGGGACTTACCATCGCATAAAATCTTCGCCCACCAACCACAAAATCCATAAATTTTGTTTTCGAGACCCAAGGTGCAGGTGCCGTCCATTGGTCAAGGATTTCTGCTTTGGTAAAAGCATCCCATACAAGTGAAAGTTTGGCATCAAATTCCCTGGTTATGAATACCGTTTTCGTTGCTTTGTCAACGGTAAAATCAAATAGCAAGTTATTCATTTTCCCTGTTTTTTAATGGTTGATAATACTATGTCAAGCTGGTTGAAACGGGTTTCCCAGATTTTGCGGAACTGCTCAATCCATTTGTCAATCTCTTTCATTTTTTCAATTTCAAGCGAGTAATAAATTTCTCGGCCTGATTGTTCCTGTTTTACCAATTCGCATTCTGTCAGTATTTTAATATGCTTCGATACAGCCTGCCTACTGGTATGAAAATGTTCGGCAAGTGCATTGGGGGTCATTGCCTGTATAGCAATAAGCGCAATAATTGCCCGTCTTGTCGGGTCAGCAATAGCTTGAAAAATATCTCTTCTTATTTCCATTTTTGACTATCTGCTACTAAGTGGTTGCAAATGTAAGTGCAATTATCTGGTTGCGCAAATTTTTTTTGGGAAATTTTTTTTGGGAAAGTGAAAATTTGGAAAGATTAAGGCCGTAGGGCATTTCGTGGCATTACCGCTAATACCAAACCTGCCGCCCCGCTGACAATTGGCTGTGCTCAAAAAATTCCCGCCTATTTTGCTATCTAATCTATAACATCAATAACATTGAAACGCAACTTACTTCCCTGCTTTTCATCCTCCCGACCCCGAAAGCATAAAAGCCGATACCCTCACGGGCAACTACTACATGGTCAACACAAGCTCACCGTAGCAGCGTCAGTCCCCCCTTTTTCACCACCGATTTTTCCATCCCAAAACAGTCCTGTAACTTCACGCTCACCTGCCAAATGAAGGTGGCCGGGTTCAAGTCCTTGCCCCGCCGGGTACCGTCCCAACAGTCCGCTGCGTCATTGGAGCGGAACACTTCCCCACCCCATCGGTCGAACACAAGCAGTTGAAAACCAAGCAATTGCGCCGAAGGAGCGATATGAACTTGCAGGCAATCGTTGATGCCATCACCGTTGGGCGAGAAGCTGTTGGGCATGTAAAGCTGCAAGTCCGAAGGCCCTTCCTCCATCCTGACCTTGATGTTCCTCTTTACGGTTTCGCATTCGTTGGTGACGGTAAGCGTGTAGGTGCCGGGCTGTGTGGCATGGAAAACGGAATCGGTGGAAAGCACGTCGCCGGATGGCCCCGCCCATTGGAAGGTATGCGGTATGGGCGGCCTTTTTTTCATCGAAAACGCAATTTCCACGCTTTCATCGCAGCTGACGACCTCGGCTGGCACGTCCAACTGCAGTTTTGGGTACTCCGATATCGTCAGTTCGTACTCGAACACGCAGCCGACCCGGTTCCTTGCCCGCAGCTCATAGTGGCCCGCTGGAAGGCCTGGGTAGGTGTATTCGTCGTAATAAGTGAGGCCGCCATCCAAGGAGAACTCGTAAGGGGCGGTGATGTCCACGTTGTCCCAAAAATCAATGACGCCGTCCGTGCTGCCCTTGCAGATGGGCGAGGTGGTGGCCCAAAAATCGAGCACGGGAGAGGTGAAAACGACCACCTTCACCACCGAATCGGTGCCGAGGGAACTGGTAAAATGGAAGTAGGCCACGTCGCCCGCCTCGAAACCGATGCCCTCATACACCACGGCAGTTTGGCCTGGACATAGGGGCAATCCCAACAGGGTTGTGTCGGGTAAAACGGGGTTGGCCAACAGGGAATGGGCCCCTGTTGCGAAGCAAAAAAAGGCGAAACTGATTAGAAGGAATCGCCATTTAGCAAGATGAAGATGAAGGCAGTTCATTTTGGCGAAAAATACGATGCCCGGTCGAAACTTTGCAACTTTCCCTACCTTTCGCCCTCTTTACGCCAAATCAAAACTCAACCTACATAAAATGGAAAAATCCAGCTTTACTTTCGCAATCGTCATTGCGACCATCTTCGGTTCTTTCGCCCAAACACCAGCCCTCTGGCTGCGCTACCCTGCCATCTCGCCCGATGGCAAAAGCATCGTGTTCAGCTACCAAGGCGACCTCTACAAAGTACCCGCCGACGGCGGTACGGCCACCCTGCTCACCACCAGCGATGCCTACGACGCAGCGCCCGTTTGGTCGCACGATGGCCAGAAAATCGCCTTCGCCAGCGACCGCTACGGCAACCCCGATGTGTTCGTGATGCCAGCGGCGGGCGGACCGGCTACCCGCCTCACCTTCCACTCGGCAGGCGAGCTACCCATGGATTTTAGCGTTGACAATCAATCGGTTATCTTCGGTTCCAGCCAGCTGGATGCAGCCAGCAACCAGATGTTCCCCAACGGGGCGGTGCCGGAGCTGTACCAAATCCCGGCAGCGGGCGGCAGGCCGACCCAGTTGCTGACCACGCCCGCCGAGGCTGTCCGCTTCAATGCGGCTGGTACGGTGCTCGTTTACCATGACCTAAAAGGCTATGAGGACGAGTTCCGCAAGCACCACACCTCCAGCGTCACGAGGGATGTGTGGAAGTACGAACTTGCCCCGAAAAAATTCACTAAACTGACCAACTACGAGGGCGAGGACCGCAACCCGGTCGTAGCGCCCAACCAGCAGGACATTTATTATCTGAGTGAAAAAAGCGGCTCGTTCAACGTCTGGAAAATGGGCATCAACGGCGGCAACCCCACACAGGTAAGCCGCCTCGACAAGCACCCCGTCCGCTACCTGAGCATGGGCAACGACGGCACGATGGCTTTTAGCTACAATGGTGAACTCTATACTTTGAAGGACGGCGGCCAGCCGAAAAAGCTGACGGTATACATCATCAACGATGGCCGCTACAACCCCGTGAAAACGGTTTCCGTGAACGGCGGGGCCACCGAATTGGCCATTTCACCAAATGGAAAAGAAGTGGGCTATGTGTTCCGGGGCGAGGTCTTTGTTTCTTCTATAAAAGAAGGCACCACCAAGCGCATCACCAATACGCCGGAGCAGGAGCGAAACATCAGTTTCAGCCCCGATGGGCGCAGCATCCTCTACGCCGGGGAGCGAAACGGCAGTTGGAACGTGTATGAAACGACGCTGGCAAGGGAGTCGGAAAAGCAGTTTTTCAATTCCACCCTTTTGAAGGAAAAAGCCATTCTGGAAACGCCCGCCGAGGAGTTCCAGCCCGCTTACTCGCCCGACGGGAAGGAGGTGGCGTTCTTCGAGGAGCGCACCACCTTGAAGGTCATCAACCTGGCCAGCAAGGCCACCCGAACCATTTTGCCCAGCAACAAAAACTACTCCTATTCGGATGGCGACCAGTGGTATGAGTGGTCGCCTGACAGCAAGTGGTTCCTCGTCAACTTTTTGCAGGATTTCCAGTGGATTTCGCAAGCTGGCCTCGTGAGCGCCGAGGGCGGCAAGGAAGTCGTGAATTTGACCAAAAGCGGCTACAACAATTGGTCGCCCCGCTGGGCAATGGGCGGCAAGGCCATGCTCTGGTTCAGCGACCGTGACGGCATGAAGAACCACGCCAGTTGGGGCGGCGAGGGCGATGCCTACGCCATGTTTTTCACGCAGGAAGCATTCGACAATTTCAAACTCAGCAAGGAAGACTGGGAGCTGAAACAAGCTGAGGATAAAGAGAAAAAAGAAAAAGAAGAGAAGGAAAAAAAGAAGAAAGAAGAGAAAGAGGCCGAGAAGAATAAGGACAAAAAGAAAGCCGACGACAAGAAAAAAGACGAGAAGAAAGAGGATAAAAAAGTCGAGCCACTCAAAATCGAGTTGGAAGACATTGAGAAGCGCAAGGCCCGCCTCACCATGCACTCTACCCGCTTGGCAGATGCTATTTTATCAAAAGATGGTGAAAAGCTGTTCTATCTCGCCTTGTTCGAGAAAGGATTCGACCTGTGGCAAACAGAGCTGCGCACCAAGGAAACGAAGATTTTGGCAAAACTAGGCGCTAACAACGTCAGCAGCATGGTATTGGACACGGCAGGAAAAACACTGTACCTCATCGTGGACGGAAGCATCACGAAAATTGCGGTGGAGGACGGCAAACGGGAGGGCGTGAACATGAAGGGTGAAATGGTGCTGAACGAAAACGTGGAGCGGGAGTACCTTTTCGAGCATATGTGGCGGCAGGTGACCAAGAAGTTTTACAAAAAAGACTTGCACGGCGTGGATTGGGATTTTTACAAAAAGGAGTACGCCCGCTTCCTGCCTTACGTGAACAACAACCTCGACTTCGCCGATGTCTGTGGGGAAATGCTCGGCGAACTGAATGCATCGCATACGGGCGCTTTTACGGGCAAGAGCATCCCCAACCCCGACCAAACAGCTTCGCTTGGCTGTTTTTACGATGAAAACCACAAAGGCAACGGCCTGAAAATCAAGGAAGTCATCAAAAAAGGGCCGTTGGCAAAAAGCAGTTCCAAAATCAAAGCGGGCACCATCATCGAAAAAATTGACGGCGAAGAAAACACTGCCAACATCAACTGGCATCCCCTATTGAACCGCAAGGATGGCAGGAATACCCTGCTTTCGTTGTACAATGAAACCACCAAGGAACGCTGGGAAGAAGTTGTGAAACCCATTGGCCTTGGCCAAGAAGGCGAGCTTCGCTACCAGCGCTGGGTGGACCGCTGCCGCTTCCTCGTGGACAGCCTCAGTGCCGGGCGCATTGGCTATGTGCATGTGCGGGGCATGAACGACTACAGCTTCCGCACCGTTTACGAAGATGCCCTTGGCCGCAACGCCAACAAAGAGGCCCTCGTGGTGGACACCCGCTTCAATGGTGGAGGATGGCTCCACGACGACCTTTGCACGTTCCTAAATGGGAAGGCGTACATGACTTTCATGCCACGGGAGCAGAACATCGGGCAGGAGCCCCAGTTCAAGTGGCGCAAGCCGAGCGCTGTGGTGATGTGCGAAGCCAACTACTCTGATGCACACATGTTCCCGTATGCTTACAAGGCGCTCGGCATCGGCAAATTGGTAGGAATGCCCGTGGCCGGTACCGGCACCGCCGTTTGGTGGGAGGGCTTGCAGAACAACGTGGTCTTCGGCATCCCACAGGTCGGCAACGTGGGCAATGATGGCAAATACTTGGAAAACAACCAATTGGAGCCTGATATCGTCGCCCCGAATGAGCCGGGTGAGGTGAGCAAGGGGCGTGACCAGCAGTTGGAGGCGGCGGTGAAGGAGTTGTTGGGGCAGATAAAGCAGTGATGTAGCACAAAAAATGGGGTGCAGTGCTCGAGCTGCGCCCCATTTATATTGGCGTTAAATGAAATGAGAAAATTACTTTCCCTGCCCCATTTCAAGCCTGATTTGCTGAACATACTTTAAGTCAACCTTGGCAATTTTCTCATCGGGCTGGTGAGGAAAATTTTCAATAAGGGAAAGCACAGTTTCCTTTGTTTTTAGTGCATAGCCTTCTTTGATGCCTTCCTTGATGCCTTCTTTAATGCCCTCTTCCTCTCCTTCTTCCAAGCCTTCTTTTTTGAACATTAACTTCAGTTCTTCTAATGCTGTCATGGCTTTACTAATTTTAAAATGAGAAAATGACCTTTCCTTGACTTCGCTCCAATCAATAGAAATTGAAGCAGTAAGGTAAATTAACGTGAGTTATGGCATTTCGATTTGCTTTGATGGGATAAATACGCATGGTTTTTCATCGTAGTAGGAATACGCTATCACTCCGCCGATGATGTGCGCCATTGCGTTGATTGGGCTGCGGTGTCGAGTATGGTCAACA
>JANPLH010000038.1:0-12721 GCA_031426435.1 Saprospiraceae bacterium
AGCGTTTTTGGAAAAAACAAAGGGGCAGGATTTCAAAGGATTGGCAACGGAGGAAGCAGTATTCGAGCGGGCTGCCCTACCCTATTTGGAGCCAGAACTGCGGGAGCAAGCGTGGACCTTGGGAAAGGATTTCGGAAAGCTGCTGGAGCAGCAGGATATCCGTGGCGTGGTCCACGCCCACAGCACTTGGTCGGACGGTCTGCATAGCCTTCGCCAAATGGCCGAACATGCCCGCAGCCTTGGCTATGCCTACCTTGGCATCACCGACCACTCCAAGTCTGCCTTCTATGCCAATGGCTTAAAAGAAGACCGGGTCTTGGCGCAATGGCAGGAAATAGAAGCGCTGAATATGGAACTGGCACCGTTCCGAATCTTTAAGGGCATTGAAAGCGACATCATAAACGATGGTTCGTTGGACTATTCGGACGATATTTTGGCAGGTTTTGACTTCATCATCGCCTCCGTTCATTCCAATCTCCGAATGGACGAGGAAAAAGCGACGCAAAGGCTTATTAAAGCCATCGAAAACAAGCACACCACCATTCTCGGCCACCCGACGGGCAGGTTGCTGCTCTCCCGACAAGGCTACCCGATAGATCATCGCAAGGTAATTGATGCCTGTGCCGCCAACGGTGTGGCCATCGAACTGAACGCAAATCCCCACCGCCTCGACCTCGATTGGACTTGGATTCCTTATGCCCTGGAAAAAAATCTACTGATTTCCGTGAACCCTGATGCCCACAGCACCGGGGGCATGAAGGACATAAAATATGGCGTCATTTCTGCAAGAAAGGGCGGATTGACTTCCAAACACTGCCTTACATCGTTGGAACTTGCTGATTTTGAACACTTTATTGCCAAGAAAAAATAGCGAAACCAAAAAAAATCAGCTTTTTGCACAGAATTATTTTTGGAAAAGGGATGAAATATTGAACAAGTCCAATACTTTTGCAAAAATTTTTTTCTCTTTGACCGAACAATCCATTTATCAATTCGGTTACTGGGTCAGATTCTTTGAAATTAATTAGCCTTTTGATACCCAATAAAGATAGATTTCTTTGCCTTGACAACTTGGCCCAACCGACGCTCCATTTTTACATCATTGCCTGACCAAATTATTTCACCCAAATTATAGCTCTGTAACAAAATATCCTGCCTTGAAAAAGACAGGTTTGGATTAAATATTTTTCAAATTTCATTTTCAATTTTCAATTCTTCTAAACATGAAAAAAGTATTCAGCCTCGTAGCAGTTGCACTGCTTACCGTATCTGTTCTGTTCACTGCTTGCCGCGACAACGCTACCGCCACTGAAGGCACGGAAGCTGCTCCGGCTACTGAAGCTCCTGCACAAGAAGCTGCCCCTGCACAAGAGGCTGCTGCTCCTGCACCTGCTGCTGATAGCACTGGTGCTGCTCAGCAAGCTCAGTAATTTCCGAATAATATCGGAGGGAATCAAAAGGGTGTGGCATTTGCCATGCCCTTTTGTTTTTTACGGCTTCATGGCAGCAATGCTGATTTGCCAGTCGCCCCAACAATGAAGCCATGAACCATTGAAGCCATGAAACCTTTTTTACCTTTGCCCTTCATTTTCAAAATTTGACTGCCCAAATGGATATCATTATTGACTTTATACTGCACACCGACAAATACCTGAACGAAATCGTGGCCAATTACGGCATGTTGATTTATGCCGTGCTTTTCCTCGTGATTTTTGCGGAAACGGGTTTTGTGGTTACGCCTTTTCTGCCCGGTGATGGTTTTTTGTTCACGGTGGGCGTGATTGCAGGCAGCACTAATGGCGGCCTTAACCTTTGGCTTTCAATGATAATCATGATGGTGGCAGCCATTTTGGGCAATTTGGTGAACTTCCATATCGGCAGGTATTTCAGCGCCAAACTGCAGGACGGCAAGAAGCGCAAATGGCTCAATCCCAAATACTTAAAGGAAGGCCATGAGTTTTTTGAAAAACATGGCCACCAAGCAGTTATACTGAGCCGATTCTTTCCCATTTTCCGCACCTTCGTTCCTTTTGTTGCTGGGATTTCCTTAATGGACACCAAAAAATTCACCCTCTATACCTTCATCGGCGGCATATCATGGGTCATTCTGCTCACCTTGGCGGGCTATTTCCTCGGCAGTTTTGATTTTGTGAAAAATAACATATCCTTCATCGTACTTGGCATCATCGGCGTTTCGCTGATTCCGGTTTTTGCGACAGCACTAAAAAAGTATTTGGAATCAAAAAAGGCGAAGGCTTGATACAATTTCTAATTTCCTAATTTCTTCAATTTCCCAATTTTCTCCGCCAACACCCTCGCATGTTTCTCCTTGCTTTCATACGACCAACCAGCAATATGCGGGGAAAGCAGCACATTATCAGCTTGGCAGAGGTAGTCAAAAGCTGGCGGCAAGTGTTCCAGCTTGAACTTGTCAAAAGAGGTTTCTTCATACTCCAAAACATCCAAAGCAGCACCCAGTACTTTGCCTGATTTCAGATTCTCCACCAAATCGGAAGTGTTCAGAATGAGGCCACGTGCCGTGTTCACAAGGAAAATGCTTTTATGAAAACTTTGCAGGAATCCATTGTTGATAAAATAATGGTTATCAACCGAGTATGGAATATGTGCGCTCAAAACATCCGCTTCCTCAAAGAGCCGCTCTAAGCCGGCTTCCTCGGCAAATTCATCCCCATAACCCGTCTTGAATTTGTCATAAGCCAAAGTTTTTACCCCAAAGCCTTGCAGCCGTTGTGCCAACGAACTACCCATGTTCCCATAGCCCAAAATACCGACAGTCTTGCCCTTTAGCTCCACAGCCCGGTTGGCTTCCCGCACCCACTGGCCGCTGCACACTTGGCGGTCGGCACGGCTGAGGTTGTTCATCAGGCAGAGCAACATACCGAGGGCGTGCTCGGCCACGGTGTCCTTGCTGCCTTCAGGGGAAATCAGCACTTGGATGCCCTTGGATTCTGCAAAACCAACATCAATATGCTCCAAGCCGACGCCCTCCCTGGCCAGGAAGACAAGGTTTGTCGCCTTTTCCAAAAAAACTTTGTCAATAGAAAAACGGCTGCGCATGACAATGCCTTGGTATTGGTCCACGAATGCCTCCACTTCCTGCTTGCTGCTGGAGATATCGGTGTGACAATCAAAACCTAAGCCCGTCAAATGGGCTTCCAGATAGGGATGTGCCTTGTCGAGGAAAAGGATTCGGCCTTTATTTTTCACCTTTTTTGCGTTTAAGGTTTAGAAGGCCCTGCGGGTTCTGGAGGTTTGGCAGGGGGATAATTAACCTCATTTGCACTACCCTGCTAAACCCTCTTAACCTACTAAACTTTTTAAACCCATACTTTTACGGCAAGATTTTCTCTGCGCAATATGCAAGAACCTGTTGGAATGGCTCGTTAGTGGGTTGAAAAAAAATGATAGGCCAGCAATTTTTATCAAAGACAACCCCAGCAATTTCATCACAACAAACTGAAAATGAACAGATTAAGCGTTTTATCCCTTTTCTTCCTTTGCTTCGCAACTGCGGTACAAGCCCAAGTTGACACAACCAAACAACGCTCGGAAGAAGAGAAATACGCATGGCGCCTGCGGCAAGAAGTGCTTTACGGAAGCTATATCCCCAAGGACGTGAACGAGGTGATTTTGGAATTGAACAAAAAAATTGACGCCCCGTCCAAAGCAAAATTTGCCGGGGTATCAGAAAATGAAGCTGCCACAAGACTGTTCTTCAGCCTTGGCCGATGGATGACCCACAACTGGAGCCTCTACGAAGGGTCCCGACTCTCCAAATACATGCAAGACCTTGGCATTCACCACCCCGACGAAATGGTGCGGTTTTTCATCATCATCTATCACCGCAGCCTCACCAAGCAACCGCTGGAAGTGAAGGCACTGGTGGCCAAGTTTGTGGAAAAAGAAGCAGCCGAAAAACAAAAAAGGCTCGAAGGAGGCACCATCCTGCACGAAGAAAAAAAGAAAGTTGAACGGCCAAAGGACAACAAAAACTAAAGGCAATCCCCTACCCTTCTGCGCAAATCACTGAATATATTAATGTGAATCGGCCAAGTAAAGCGGCTTGGTTTTTCAATTTTTATACTTTTGCGCCTTATTTGGTGGCGTCCTGCCCTTTTCTCATGCCCAATACCAACGGTATTTGAACGGATTGAATGCTGCTTTCCACCTTTTTATCCAAAACACAACGCGTAACCTATGGCAAAGAATCTCCTCATCGTAGAGTCTCCAGCCAAAGCAAAGACCATCGAGAAATTCCTCGGCAGCGACTTCACCGTGAAGTCCAGCTACGGCCATGTCCGTGACCTGCCCAAAGGGGATATTTCGGTTGATGTTGAAAACAACTTCAAACCGAACTATGTCGTCACGCCCGATAAAGCCAAGGTGGTGAAGGAACTGAAAGACGCCGTGAAGAAGGTGGACGAAGTTTGGCTCGCAACGGACGAAGACCGGGAGGGCGAAGCCATCTCCTGGCACCTCTGTCAAGTGCTCGGCCTCGACGAGCACAGCACCAAACGCATCGTTTTTCACGAAATCACAAAGCCCGCCATCCAAAAGGCCATCACGCAGCCCCGGCTGCTCGACCTCCACTTGGTGGATGCCCAGCAGGCCCGCCGCATCGTGGACAGGCTTGTGGGCTATGAGCTGTCCGAATTGCTTTGGAAAAAAGTGAAAGGCAAGCTCTCCGCAGGCCGGGTTCAGTCGGTGGCCGTGCGGCTCGTCGTGGAGCGGGAGCGGGAGATTCAGGCGTTCGAGACAACGCCTTTCTTCAAAATCGCTGCTGAGTTCAATGTGAAAAGCGTGGAGGGCAAAGTGACCATCTTGAAGGCCGAAGCCCCCGATCGCTTTGAGAATCAGGGCGGTGCAAATTCTTTCTTGCAAAAATGCATTGGCGCTGCCTTCAACATCAACGACATTGAGGTGAAACCGGCCAAGCGCAAGCCAGCCGCTCCTTTTACCACATCCACACTGCAACAGGAAGCCAGCCGTAAGCTCGGTTTCTCCGTAAGCCGCACGATGCTCGTTGCGCAGCGGCTATACGAAGCGGGTTTCATCACTTATATGCGTACCGACTCGACGAACCTGAGCGAAATGGCCATTGCCACCATCGCCCAAGAGATTGAGAGCCAATTCGGGAAAAACTACGTGCAGACCCGCCGCTACAAGACCAACAAGGCGGGTGCCCAGGAGGCTCACGAGGCCATTCGCCCCACCTACATCACCAATCACACGATTGCCGGCGACCGTGACCAGCAGCGGCTTTATGAGCTGATTTGGAAACGAACCATCGCCAGTCAGATGGCAGAGGCGGAATTGGAGCGCACCATCGTGAAAATCGGCATCTCCAATATGCCCGGCTCGCCATTGCAGGCGGAGGGCGAGGTGCTGAAATTTGATGGCTTCCTAAAGGTCTATCTTGAATCGCAGGACGACGATGACGACGAGGATGGTAAAGGCATCCTTCCGCCGCTCAAGGTCGGCCAAGCGCTCGAACTGAAAGACATGAACGCCACTGAGCGCTATACCCGCCCGCCCTCTAGGTATTCCGAGGCAGCTTTGGTTAGCAAATTGGAGGAACTTGGCATTGGCCGGCCCTCTACCTACGCCCCCACGATTTCAAAAATCATGGAGGAAAACCGGGGCTATGTCATCAAAGACAACCGGGACGGCGAGGTGCGCAAGTTTGTGATTTTGACCTTGAAAAATGGCCAAATCACCAAATCGGAAGGAAGTGAAGTGACCGGGGCTGTGAAAAACCGCCTTTTCCCAACCGATATGGGCATGGTGGTGACAGATTACCTGTTCGAGCATTTCAAGGAAATTATGGATTTCGGCTTTACGGCTGACATCGAAAAGGACTTCGACATCATTGCCGAAGGCGGCAAAAACTGGGTGAAAACGGTAGGCGATTTCTACCATCCCTTCCATGCCACGGTTCAAAACGCACTTGAAACGAGTGCCCGTGCCACGGGTGAGCGCATTCTAGGCAAGGACCCGGTGAGCGGCCGCACGGTGTTGGTGCGCATGACCCGATTTGGCAAGCCCGCCGTACAAATCGGCTCGAAAGAGGAATTGGGTGAGGAAGAAAAAGCCAAGTTCGCCAACCTCGGCCCTAACCAGACCATTGACACGGTATCATTGGAAGATGCACTGAAATTGTTTACCCTGCCAAAATCACTTGGCGAATACCAAGGTCAGGATGTCAGCATCGGCTTGGGCCGTTTTGGGCCTTACGCCAAGCATGGTGAAGTTTTCGTTTCACTACCCCGTGGCGAAGACCCGTTGGAAATTACTTTAGAGCGTTCCATCGAACTCATCAAGGAAAAACAGCAGGCCGATGCACCGATTGGCACCTACAAAGGGCTGCCCATCAGCAAAGGAAAGGGTCGGTTCGGACCTTTCCTGAAATGGAGTGACCTTTACATCAACGTGCCAGCCAAATACAAGCTGGAAACCATTACCGTGGACGACTGCCACAAGCTCATCGAGGCGAAAGTCAACAAAGAGGCCAACCGCTACGTGCAGCAATGGGAGAAAGAGGACATTGCCATCGAGAACGGTAGGTGGGGGCCCTTTATCCGTTTTAAAAAGAACAACGTCTCCTTCCCGAAAGTGGAGGGCGAAAAAGTAACTTCTGATAGTGCTGCAAAAATGACCTTGGAGGAGGTGAAGACCATCATCGAGGCAGCACTGCCGGGAAGTTTTAAGAAGTGACGGCGCAGAAGACCAGACAGATTTCAAAAAACCTGTCTGGTCTAATTTACCTTTACAACCATGTTCGCATAAAAGGTGTTTTGGGTAAAACTTGTTTTGAAATTAAGTCCAACATATCACCGTGCGGTTGCCTATTTTTTGGCAGTCATTTTCTTTCAGGTCGTCGCCTTGAAAGAACTGCACCATGTGCTGGAACATGACCACGATGCAGTAGCCCATTGCGAAGCAAACGGTAACGAAACCCACCTACATGGTGAGGAATACCACGCTGAATACTGCTTCGTTTGCGATTTTCACTTTGCGCCAGCTACGCTGGATTTCCACGAAATATCAATTCCCACCCCTTCCGTCCATGATTTTCAGGATTCATTCTTTTATCAAAAACCCTTTTCCCAAAGGGTAAACTGGCATTTCCAACTCCGTGGCCCACCTGCCTTGGCCGCTTGATTTTCCCTTTTCCCAAATCTTGTTCATACTTAATGATATGCTGATATTCAGCGTGTTGTTGCCCGTGTTGCGGGATAGGACACAGATGGAACTGATATGACTGATTTAAACTGATTTCATCATTAAAAATCTGTAAAAATCAGTTCAATCGGTCAAATCAGTGTCCTATCAATCACACCCGGCAATCCAAATCCAGTTTTCCATGAAAAGGATAAACTGCTTGATAGTGGCCATTGTTAGTCTCATGCCCTTGTTGGCTTTAGCCCAAGATTGCCATGCCATGCTGTTCGGTACGGTAACGGAGGCCGAGACGGAGGAGCCAGTGCCCTTTGCCGAGGTCTTCATCGTGGAAACGGGGCAAGGAACCGTCACCGACGACAAGGGCAATTTCGTCTTCACGGAGCTTTGCGAAGGCAACTATACTGTCACCTGCCACCATATTGGATGCAGCCACCTGTCCACCGAAATCAAGGTAGTCGGTGAAACGAACTTGTGTTTCCACTTGCAACACGAGTCGCTGAACCTCACGGAAATCACGGTGCATGAAAAGGCCGTGGTACTGCCCAATACCCAAGTCGAGCGCAGCCTTGAAGGCCGCCAACTGGAGGCTGGCAAGGGCCAAACGATGGGCGATATGCTCAAATTATTGCCCGGCGTTACGACATTGAATACAGGCAGCGGAATCTCCAAGCCCGTTATCAGGGGCATGCACTCCAACCGAGTGCTGATGTTGAACAACGGCGTAAGACAAGAGGGCCAGCAATGGGGCAGCGAACATGCCCCAGAGATTGACCCATACATCGCCGACCGGGTGACGGTGATCTATGGGGCCAACAGCGTCCGTTTTGGGGCTGATGCAATGGGCGGCGTAGTGGTAGTTGAGCCTCGTGCATTGCGGAGCGAAGCGGGCATGGGCGGTGAGTTGAACTTGGCTGCCTTCAGCAATGGGCGGGTTGGCGTGGCCTCGGCGATGCTGGATGGCAAATTAAGAGGCAAACTGCCCCTTGCTGGCCGAATGCAAGGCACTTTCAAACGGGGCGGCAACCTCTGCACGCCAGGTTATTTTTTGGAAAATACAGGGGTAAAGGAAATCAACTACTCAGCGGCCATCGGGCTGGAGCGGGAGCGCTGGACTTCCGAGGTTTTTTTCAGCCAGTTCTTTACGGACATAGGCGTGTATCGGGGTTCACATATCGGCAACCTGACTGACCTCGAAAACGCAATACAACGGGGAAGACCAACGGACGACGGCTCCTTTTCCTACGACCTTGGCAGGCCGCTGCAACGGGTGGCGCATTATCTTTTGAAAGCAAAAAACACCTTGAAAACCGGGACGGCGGGCAAATTGAGCTTGCAATACGCCCGCCAGTTCAACCGCCGGGGAGAGTTCGATGCGCACAAGCGCTACGGCACCTTGCCCAGCGAATTGGACGACCCAGAGATGCTCTTTGAAATCACCACGCATACCCTTGACCTCGCTTGGGAGCATAAAAGCTGGCGGCATTTTACGGGCAGCATTGGCACACAGGGCATTGCGCAGCGAAACACCACCGACCGGGGCGGCCTAATACCTGATTACAACAGCCAAACAGCAGGCGTTTTTTGGATAGAACGCTGGCGCAAATACCCGTTCCCAATGGAGTTCGAAGCGGGGGTACGGTATGACCTGCGGCGCTTGGACGTACAAAGCCGGGGCAATGAAGTGATTGATAAGCAGTTCAATTTCAACAACTTATCCGGCACTGTTGGGTTGGTTTATAAAATTGCGAAGCAACTCGACTTTAAGCTGCACTGGGGTTCTGCCTGGCGGGCACCGAATGTCAACGAGCTGTTCAGTGATGGCGTTCACCACGGCTCGGCCAGCTATGAAAAAGGCCGTGACGATCTCGTACCGGAGCGGGCGCACAGCACCAACCTGACTTTTGACTTCGACAATGAGCGCAACTTTTCCGTCAATTTTTCGCTCTACCGCAATGTTGTTCAGGATTTCATATACCTGTTGCCGCAGGCAGAACCCGTGCTGACCATCCGGGGCGCATTCCCCAGCTTTGCATACGACCAAACGGACGCCAGACTGAAAGGCTTGGACTGGAGTGCAGCCTGGAAACCAATTCCTGTTTTAGCTATTAGTTCGGGTGCCTCATTCCTAAGGGCATGGAACAAACGTAACGACGACTGGCTGGTACTCATGCCTGCCGCCCGCCTCCGGTTTGGGGCAGAATTTTCGCCGAATGCGAAAAATGAAAAGGTGGGAAACGACAATGCTCCCTTCGTCAAGCTGGGCGTGGAGCATGTGCTGAAACAATCAAGAGTGCCAGTTAAATACACCGATTTTGCGCCAGCGCCCAAAGCCTATACCCTGTTCAACTTCGAAGCTGGTATTGGCTTACCTATCAATCGAAAGCGGTCAACTATAAAGCTCAGTTTAACCATTCAAAACCTATTAAACACCGCCTATCGGGACTACTTGAACCGCCTCCGTTATTTTTCGGATGAGGTGGGCAGGAATGTGTCTATCAGGCTCAAGTATTCATTTTAAATGATTGTTGGGATTGTTAAATTGTTGAATTGCCATATTGTTGAATTGTTGCGCAGCAATCCCACCAATTTCAGCAATTTAAACAATCTACAATCTACAATCCAACAATTTCAACAATCCAACCATCAATCTTTATGAAAAATCTGAAATTCATTCCCGCATTCCTGCTGCTCGGCAGCTTGTTTTTCACTGCCTGCGACAAGGACAACGACCCTGCAAATGAGGAGGAACTCATCACGACCGTCAAATTGACCTTCACGGAAGTTGGAGGCGGTTCGACGGAGTTCACGGTCAAGGACTTGGATGGCGATGGGGGCGATGCACCCGTGTCCGATGACATCACGCTGAAAGCCAATACCGCCTACACCATCGGCGTGGAATTTTTGGACGAAAGCAAGGCGGACCACACGCACAACATCACGGAGGAGGTACTGGAGGAAGGTGCCGACCACCTTGTCTGCTTCGATGCGACGGGAGCTATGCAAGTTCCAGTTATTGGTGATGTGGACGGCAACGGCAAGCCGCTCGGCCTTGAAAGCGCTTTGGCTACCACTGCGGCTGGCACTGGCACTTTGCAGGTATCGCTGAAGCACCTGCCAGACAAATCCGCCGCAGACCCTTGCAGCACGGGCGACACGGATGTGGACGTGACATTTGATGTGGTAGTGCAATAAGTCGCCAAATTATTTGCACCATTATTGCACAGCAAAAAGCCCTTCCAAGCAATATGCTTAGAAGGGCTTTTTATTTTGCTATATCTTATCGTTAATTAAGCAGATGACAATCCGCTATTAATCGTTCGATTAAGCTTTTCCCATCTTTGCTACCTTTCGCATCACCTGGAACCTATACCCAGCGGTGATGCCAGTAAAAGCAAAAGCGTCTTTTTTATAGGCATTACCCGAAGCCTGTGTGCCGTCCAAATAATCGGAGAGGGTGAGCCGCAGGCCCAATTCCATGCCGAAAAACATCCGCTCATTGATGTCAAACTTGGCGCCCCCACCGAACGGAATGCCCAAATGCCAGTCTGGATAATTGATAGCCTTGTCGGCGCTGTCAGGCTGACCGTAAATGACATCCGGCTTGCAATAAACAGCGGAAAGCCCCACCATAACATAAGGCGAAATGATGCGCTGATAGCCCAGTTTCTTGGTATATCGCTTACGGCCTTTCAGGTCAAGCTCGCCCATCAGCGATAACTCTGTCAACTTGCCTACGAAGCTATTATTTCGAGTGCTGTTCCTATCGTAGTTCTTGTCAGCACCGGATATGGTGCCGTAAAGTGCACTGAATCGTATTGCATGTTCGCCGTGGTAGTAGCGCTTTATGCTGATTTGACCAGCCAAATTTGTTTCCTTTAGCGTCACGTCTGGCACGGTTAAGTCGCCGAAATACACCATCCCACCTGGGTTGAGCGTGACTTCCCAATAGTTTTGGGAAAAACCAATCATTGGAAAAGCTAGCAGCAAAAAGCCAGATATCAACTTGTTCATAGTTTTCATGTAAATCACAGTTTTTTTACCGCAGCACGGCAGCGGTCGTAAATTAATGGATGTTACGGGGGGAGGTAGTTGAAAAAACGGAGGAAAACGGGGAATGCGGAAGGTATTAATGCCCTTAACAAAATCTGTGCTATTATTTCAAATTGGGTGAAATGGGTTTTTAAAAAGTGTTAGAAGCTCATTTATGACAACTAAGAGCCAGGAGAAAAACCGCCTCTATCGGTTCATACGATAAGCGTTTCATGCTTCGTTCCATCACTTTTTTTCAAAAAAATCAGGGCAGGTTGAGCACCAAGGGCAGTGCCAGGTTTCGGAAATATTAACGCCCAATAAAAGACGGCTCGAAGCATAGTTGATTTGAGAAGGTGAGTATTTTTGAGCAATAAAAAGCTATTCGGCTGCCCATGCAAGCGTCTTATCATGATTGAAATATAAATGCTCTCCATAATCCAAATAGCCCAGTTGGTTCGTGAGCATTTGTGTTTTGCCAATGACAAAACTTGGTACGTTTTCGTGGTGGTGTCCATAAATCCATGCGTCAGGGCCATGCGTTTCAATTAAATCATATAGCTCCGTGGCAAAAGCTTGGTTAATGACGCTACCGATATATTGAGGGGGGTAGTTCTTCAGCGTGGGCACGTGGTGCGTCACGACGACGGTTTTATTGGCTGTTTTATTGGTTAACTCATTGGTAATAAAAAGAACGCTTTCTTTATGCAGCTCATTAAACTTATCCGCTGTCAAATTCAAACCTTTATATTTAATCAACTTGAAATCACTGACGCTCCGCTCAATCTGCCATTGGTTGCTCGGGCTAATCTTCGACCAAAGGGTGGAGAAAATCAGCCGGGTATCATGGTGCGTTACCGCAAAATTATTGACCAAATGAACGTTCGATTTAATGTCCTCCTTGAAGCTGCCCTGCCGTTTTGAAAGGTCAAAACCATAGTATTCATGGTTGCCGGGTATCCAATAGGTTTTCACGAAATGGTCGGAAATATACTTGAAAAAATCCAGATGCTTGTCCATCATATCAAAAGGCACAATATCGCCAGCCAGCAGAAGCAGGTTGCCCTTGGGCACCAATGGGTTCGCTTTTACAAAGGCTTTATTTCGGGTAAATTCCAAATGCAGGTCGGAGGCATATTGTATGGTCATATTCGACAGTTTTTGCAAAAAACGAAAGGATTGCGTTTTGCAATCCTTTCGCCATTAATTTCCCAATTTCTTTAATTTCTCAATTACCAAACCCCAGCACCACTCTTTCAATAATATCGCAGCACTCATGCAACTGCTCCTCCGTCATCACCAGCGGCGGGGCGAAGCGGATGATATTGCCGTGGGTTGGCTTCGCCAAAAGACCGTTCTCGGCAAGTTTTAGGCAGATGTCCCAAGCCGTGTGGCTGTCCTCGTCGTCATTGATGACGATAGCATTCAATAGTCCTTTGCCCCGCACAAGGGTTACGAGGTCGGTCTTTTCTATCATTCGCTGCATCCG
>JANPLH010000039.1:0-1362 GCA_031426435.1 Saprospiraceae bacterium
GGCCACGGTAATACCGTTGCCCCCAATTGTTTTATAGATGAACGCAGTTAAAGTTGAAAGCAGTCATTTTTAGGAGGCGGGGTTATCGAACCCCGCAGTTCCGGAACTGCGGGGTTCGATAATCCCGCCTCTCAAAAATGACTGCTAAATTGCTCAACCCGAACAGTATTTTCAAATGAGACAACCAATAAAACCCTTTGCGGCTTAGCCGCAACAAACCTTCCTTAATCCGCCCACTCTGCCACGAACACGTTGGTGTCCCGTGTGCCGCCATTGTTGCGGTTGCTGGCAAAGGCGAGGTATTTCCCATCGGGAGAAAACATGGGGAAGGAATCGAATGCCGTATCGAAGGTGATTTGCTCCAGGCCAGTGCCATCAATGTTGATGGCAAAAACGTTGAACTGCCGACCCGACTGGCTGTGGTGGTTGCTGCAAAACAGGATTTTCTTGCCCGATGGGTGCATGAAAGGGGCCCAGTTTGCCTTGCCAACATTGGTGATTTGGCGAAGGTCGGAGCCGTCCACATTGCAGGTGAAGATTTCGAGGGCGGTGGGTTGAACAAGCCCCTTGACAAGCAGGTCTTTGTAGGTCTTTTGCTCCTCCTCAGTCTTTGGCCGGCTGGCCCGGAACACGAGCTTTTTGCTGTCGGGCGAAAAGAATGCGCCGCCATCGTAGCCAAGTGCCTTGGTCACCTGGCGCTGGTCGGAGCCGTCAATGTTCATCGTCCAAAGCTCAAGGTCGCCGCTGCGGGTGCTGGTGAACACGATTTTTTTGCCGTCGGGTGAAACGGTGCCTTCGGCGTCATAGCCGGTCGAGTTCGTGAGTTGCTTTAGCACCTTGCCATTCAAATCCGAAACATAGATGTCGTACTCCTGGTGAACGGCCCAGACGTACTTGCCATCCATGCTGCGGGGTGCATTGGGGCAGCCGTGGCCGCTGTCCATGCCGTGGGTGCTGGCGAAAAGTACGCTCTTGTTGCCGGGCATGAAATAGGAACAGGTCGTTTTGCCGATGCCAGAGCTGACCTGTTGGGGCTTTTGGCCGCCGTTGGTGCCTTCGTCAATGTTCATCGTGAAAATCTGGTCGCAGGAAGCACCCCATTTCTCATTGGTGGCCTGAAAGGAAAGTGATTTGCTGTCAAAACTCCAATACGCCTCCGCATTGTCGCCGCCGAAGGTCAGTTGACGGACGTTGCGTAGGTGCTTTTCTTGGGGCAAACGCAGGGTATCGCTGGCAGGGTTGTAAGTGGTGGCCTTGGCGCTGCCCGCTTTTTTGCTGCTGTTGCAAGCAAGGGCTAACAATGCAAGGGAAAAGGCGAAAAAGGTGAGTTTTTTCATCTAAAATTTTCGGCAAAGATAGCAG
>JANPLH010000040.1:0-4488 GCA_031426435.1 Saprospiraceae bacterium
TATTTAAGTACATACGAAGGTATACTGATAGGCATAGAACCTGGAATATTCAAGCAAAGCGATGTTTATAAAGTAATAACCAAGGTCGGCGGCGAATCGGCCATGCCTCCATCGCCCTACAAGCGCCTGACCGACGAACAAATTACGACGATTGCCTTATGGATAGATGGCGGTGCAAAGAACGACAGTTGCCAAGCCACCGTTTGCGACCTCACCAATGTCAAGCTCTCGGTCTCCGTCAAGCCCATTCTGGAAACGCACTGCACGGGTGGGTGCCACAGTGGCAGTGCCCCATCGGGCAACATAGATTTGAGCAATTTCAGTGGCATCAAGGCCGTAGCCGACAATGGCAAACTCCTCGGTTCCATAAACTTTGCGTCAGGCTATTCTGCCATGCCACAGAACGCCAACAAACTCTCCAGCTGCCAAATTGCAACCATTCAAAAATGGGTGGCGCTTGGGGCAAATAATGATTAACCAATTAAAATAAAAATCATGCAAAAGCTTGTATATCAGATAGTTGCCTTCGTAATTTTTATTTTTTCGGCAGCCTTCGCCTATGCCCAAGAGCCGAGCATGCTCGACGAACTGGGCAGCGATGCAACCACCGATTTTGCCACCAATGCCTTCAAAAGCCCCCGTGTCATCAACGGGCACAGCATGGAGATGCTGCACGAAGGCACCCTCGACTTCCGCATCCTGCACCGCTTCGGCGATGTCAGTAGAGGCTACTATGAATTTTTCGGACTGGACCAAGCCAGTATGCGCCTCGCCTTTGACTATGGCGTGACACCCAACCTGATGCTCGGCGTAGGGCGCAGCACCAACAAAAAAGAACTGGACGGCTTTGTGAAATACCGCATCCTCTGGCAGTCAACGGGTAAGCGCAACATGCCCTTCTCGCTGCTCTGGGTGAGCGGCGTAACGATGAACGGCCTGAAAGACGCCACCGGAAACCCCGAAGTTCCCACCACTTTGTCCCGTCGGATGGGCTATTACCATGAATTGATCATTGGACGGAAGTTCAACGAGCATTTTACGCTGCAACTCTCGCCCACGATGGTGCATCGCAACATCGTGCAGAACAAGCTGGTTTCCAACGAGTTGTACGCTCTTGGAATTGGCGGTCGGTACAAGGTAACGAAGCGCTTGGCCATCGTCTGGGACTATGGCTATGTGTTCAACCGATTTCCGGCCAACCTTACCCGCAATCCACTTTCGATCGGTGTGGACATTGAAACCGGCGGCCACGTGTTCCAACTCCATTTCTCAAATGCAATTGGCATGAACGAAAGGGCATACCTCACCGACGACAACGGCAATTGGGCCAAAGGGCAAATCCGCTTCGGCTTCAATTTATCGAGGGTATTCCAAATCAAGAAAAACAGCTGATTTTTATGAAAAACATACGTCCGTTTAGTGCCATCTTGGTCATGGCAGCTTTGCTCTTCATCACGCTGTATTCCTCTTGTAAGCGTGAACCAGTTTTCATTGGAGAACTACCAGGCCCGATTGATACCACGCCTGTTGTTATCACACACCCCTGCAACCCCGACTCGGTCTATTTCCAGGCGCAAGTTTTGCCCATTTTGGCCTCCAACTGCGCCTAATCCGGCTGCCACGACGTGCAGTCCCATAAAGAAGGCGTGATTTTGACCAACTACGATAAAGTGCTGTCAACGGGAGATATCAAGCTGAACAACCCTGCCGACAGCAAGATATACAAAGTGTTGAACAAAACCGACCCCGAAGAAAGGATGCCCCATCCCCGGCCTCCCCGCTCAGTGCCGAACAGAAAGCCTTGATACTCAAATGGATACAGCAAGGCGCACAAAGCCTAACCTGTGAGAGTAGCTGCGACACCACCAACGTAACTTACAGCGGTTCGGTAAAATCCTTGCTCGACCTGAAATGTGTGGGCTGCCACGGCAATAACAACCCTGGAGGCGGCATCAAGCTGACCAACCATGCCGAAGTGAAAGCCCAAGCGGACAATGGCAAACTCCTCGGCAGCATTAATCACAGCTACGGATTCAAGCCAATGCCCTACCCTGCGGGCAGCAACCAGTTGCCGCAGTGCGAAATTGATGTCATTCGCATTTGGATGGAGGCAGGAACGCCCAATAATTGAATTCTGTCAATTAGAAATCGAAGATTCACCTAAGTAAATTGAGGAGCGTGCCGGTTAGGTCATTTTCATTTTTTTGTGTCTTTGCCAATCGAAAGACAAGCTTAGTTTTACGATTCGTATCCTTGCAATTGAAATGAAACAAAACGGCACCATCCTCATACTTGACGACGAGGAGGACATCCTTTTTTCCTTGAAAATGCTGCTAAAGCCAGTGTTTTCAAGGGTGTTTGCGGAGCAAAACCCGCAACACTTGCCTCGCCTGTTGCAGCAGTACGAGCCGGACGTGGTGCTGCTCGACCTCAATTTCAACAAGGCGGATTCTTCCGGCCAGGTAGGGCTGGAGTGGCTGGCCAAAATCAAGGAGCTGCGCCCCATGACGCAGGTCGTTATCGTTACCGCTCATGGGGAAGTGGAAATGGTCGTGGCCGCCATGAAAATCGGTGCTTCGGATTTCATCGAAAAACCTTGGCGAAATGAT
Organism: Saprospiraceae bacterium; assembly: GCA_031426435.1. Lineage (GTDB taxonomy): Bacteria > Bacteroidota > Bacteroidia > Chitinophagales > Saprospiraceae > UBA6168. Next base: position 2,610 of record JANPLH010000040.1, read on the forward strand.
AAGTTGCTGGCGATTGTAAAGTCCGCAGTCGGCCCCAAAGGGGTAAGCAGTCCGCAGCTTGATGACCGAAGGGAGGAAACCCAGATAAGGAACGAGTCGGGATGGCAAGGCCAAGGCAGTAGCCTTGATTTCCTTGGCGAATCGGCGGCAATGCGGGAGGCGTTCAAGACGATAGACAAGGTGGCGGGCACGGATGCCAACGTGCTCATCACAGGCGAGAACGGTACGGGTAAGGAGCTGGCAGCCAAGGAGTTGTACCAGAAATCGGCAAGGACTGGCAAGCCCTTCGTGCAGGTGGACTTGGGCACAATTTCCGAGAGTTTGTTCGAGAGCGAGCTGTTCGGCCATGCGAAGGGGGCGTTCACCGATGCAAAGGAAGACCATGTGGGCAAGTTCGAGGCGGCCAATGGCGGCACCTTGTTTTTGGATGAAATCGGCAACCTGAGCCTTGGCCTGCAATCGAAATTGTTGACAGCGCTGCAAACCCGGAAAATCGTTCGGGTCGGCTCCACGAAGGAAATACCCGTGGACTTCCGGCTCATCTGCGCCACGAATTTCGACCTCCAAAAAATGGTGGCAGAAAAAACCTTCCGGCAAGACCTGCTCTACCGGATCAACACCATCGAAATCGGTATGCCACCGTTGCGGGAGCGGTATGGGGACGTCCGCCTCATTGCGAAGCACTACCTCAACCTCTATGTGAAAAAATACGGCAAGCCCCGCATGGACTTCGAGCGGGAAACACTGGAAAAGCTGGAGAAATACCCCTGGCCGGGCAATGTGCGGGAGCTGCGCCATGCCGTGGAGCGGGCGGTGATTTTGACGGAGTCGGCCAATTTGCAGCCTGACGATTTCAGCTTGCAAGCCGCCACTGGCGGCCCTAAGACCATCTTCCCGCCCGACAATATGAACCTCGAAGAAATCGAGCGGACGCTGGTGCAAAAAGCCGTGGAACTGCACCAAGGCAATATCAGCAAGGCAGCGGAATCGCTGGGGTTGACAAGGGCGGCGTTGTATCGGCGATTAGAAAAATTTGGTTTATGAAAGCACTCAACAGCTTCCGGGCAAAAGTCATCTTCCGCATTTCCCTTATCTTCCTGCTCATGCTGCTGGTGCTGTACGGCTATTTCCAGTCGAAGGAGAACTTGGCTTGGGTGGTGCTCGGCAGCGGCATCATCGTCGGCATGGTAATCAGCCTGTTCCGGCTGATTTACGATGTAAACCGCCAAATCGCCGATTTCCTGATGAGCATCCGCTACGACGATTTTATTCGGACATTCCCTGTTGGTTCGAAGGACGACCCACACCACAAGTTGTTTTCGGAGTTCAATTCCATTTCGGACAAGTTCCGTGACCTGCGCTCGAAGAACGAGGCCGACCGGCAACTCATGCAATTGGTGCTGGAAAACGTGGATACGGGCATATTTTGCATGGAAAAAACGGGCAAGGTATTATTGGCCAATAAAGCATTAAAAGCCGTATTTCATAAATCATATTTTCCCGATTTATCGGCATTTAAACATATTGACCCTGCGCTGCACGAAGTGCTGGAAACACTGCCAGTTGGCGAGCGAATCGTGCAAAAAGTGGTGATTAATGACGAGGTGGTGCAGGTGGCCATACGCCATTTTGCATTAAAGAATAAAGAGGATGAAATAAAGCTATATACCTTCTTTAATTTATCGGGCGAATTGTCCAGCGAGGAGATTAAATCCTACCATAAACTCATCAGCATATTGTCGCACGAAATCATGAACTCGGTGACGCCCATCGCCAGCCTCAGCCAGTCGGCGGCGGATATGCTGAAAAGCGCCGACCCCGATAGCTTGGACGATATTGCACAAGCGATGGAGGTCATCCAAAAGCGCAGCACGGGCCT
>JANPLH010000041.1:0-16301 GCA_031426435.1 Saprospiraceae bacterium
AGATTTCATGCTGACCAATTACCTCGGTTGCGACAGCATCGTGACCGTGACGGTAGTGCCATTGGCCACCAGCATGGGCAGTGAAATGCTGACGGCCTGCCCCGGCACCTCAGCCTTGTACAACGGAACCCCAGTTCCGGCGGGCAGTTCCCAACCTTTTACCTTGACCAATTACCTCGGTTGCGACAGCATCGTGACCGTGACGGTGACGCCGTTGCCCGCCCCCAATTCTTCCTTATCCCTCTCGGCCTGCCCCGGTGACTTCGCCGACTACAACGGTACGCCATTGCCGCCAGGCACTGATACCCTTTTCCTTTTTGCCAGTGGGCAAGGTTGCGACTCGGTGGTGAATGTCACCGTGACTAATTTGGCGGTGAGCACGAGCACGGTCAACCTTAGTGCTTGCACGGGCGAAACAGCGACTTACAATGGCGTTGACATTCCTGCGGGTGCTTCGCAACCGTTCACGTTCACCAACTGGCTTAACTGCGATTCGGTAGTGACGGTTATCGTGGAAGAACTCCTTCCCAGTGCGGGTACAGAAAGCCTGAGCGCCTGCCCCGGCACGAGCGCCACGTATGCTGGAACCCCAGTTCCGGCGGGCAGCAGCATAGATTTCACTTTGACCAACTGGCTGGGCTGCGACTCGGTGGTGACGGTGGCGGTGGCAGTGCTTCCCGCTGGCATTATGGTCATTGATGCGCAGGTATGCACGGGCGAGTTTTATGACTACAATGGAACCCCCGTGGCGGCAGGCAGCTCGCAGGTGTTTTATGAAACAAACCAGTGGGGCTGTCAGGACACGGTTGTGGTGGGCGTGATGGCGTTACCGACCAGCGCCAGCAGCCTGCAATTGGTGGCCTGCCCCGGCGAGACGGCGACGTACAACGGAACGCCCATTGCCGCAGGCACGAGCATGGACTTTCCATTTACCAATTGGCTGAATTGCGACAGCATCGTGACGGTGGCGGTGGTGGCTGCGCAAAGCGACACGACACAGTTGGCGCTGCAAGTATGCGAGGGCGAGACGGTGAGCTACAACGGCCAACAGTTGGCAGCGGGCGAAGACTTCGTTTGGATGGGCATGAACCAAGCGGGCTGCGACTCGGTGGTGCTGGTCAGCGTAACCGCCTTTCCGTCAGTGAGTTATGATTTGTCTGCTTCGCAAATCTGCTGGAATGCGCTGAATGGCAGCATTGCCGTTGGCAATATACAGGGCAGCATGGCGCCCTATCAGTTCTCGCTGAACGGCGGTGTTTTTCAAGCGGAAGCCCAGTTCGGGGGATTGCCACCGGGCGATTATACGGTGGCGCTGCAAGACCAAAACGGCTGTGTCTTTGCGGAGCAAACAAGCATCGGAACCATACCGCCCATCGAATTAACGGCGCAGGACGAGACGCTGGTCTGCGGCGAAACGGCGATGCTGAGCCCGACAGTGAACAGCCAGTTGCCGCTGGCTTGGGAGTGGCGGGACAGCACGGGCGTCGTTTCCAATGCCGCTGAAATCTCGGTAAGTGCGCCCGGCCTTTACACGTTCACGGCCACCAACGATTGTGAAGCGGCCAGCGGACAGGTGCAGGTGACGGTGGAGCCATTGGCAGCAACCCGGCTGATTTACATGCCCAATTCCTTTTCGCCCAATGGCGACGGCGTCAACGACTGCTACCAAGGCTTCGTGGCCCCCGACCTCGACATCCTTTCCTATGAACTCCTGATTTTCGACCGCTGGGGCGACAAGCTGTTCGAGACCACCGACATCAACGGCTGCTGGGACGGCAACCTGCGGGGCAAGGAGATGAACCCTGCCGTGATGGTGTATTGGGTGACACTGGAGGCAAGGAACTGCGATGGGGTGGTGGAGCAGATTTTGAGGAAGGGAGACGTGAATTTGGTGCGGTAGGAAAACATTTGCAACCACGCCCAAATAATGAAATTGAGGGTAAAATGCAAATGGGTTTCGGCGATGCGTCGCCGAAACCCATTTGAATTTATGGCAAAGCCTGTTATTGTCAGTTCTTATTGAACCACCAATTTGGTAGTATGGAATGCACCATCGGCAGTTGTGAGTCTCTTTAGAAAGAAAGTGCGAATACATGCTGATTCATGACTGCTCAACAGCAAGGAGTACATCAAGGTTTTTATTGCCAACCAAAATTGGGTAGTTGAGCATCTCAATCAACCATCATCCCCACCCGATCCAACTCCTGCTGCTTCATCCCCTCCGGCAACTCCCTCGCCTCGTACTGCTGGTTGCGCAGTTGCGGCACAAAACCCGCATCCCGAATGGCCTGCTGGATACCATCGGCAGTGAAGCGGAAGCGGGCACCAGCGGCTGACACCACGTTTTCCTCAATCATGATGCTGCCGAAATCGTTCGCCCCGGCATGGAGGCAGAGCTGCGCAACGGGCTTGCCCACCGTCAGCCAAGAGGCTTGGATGTTCACCACGTTGGGCAGCATGATGCGGCTCATGGCGATCATGCGCACGTACTCGTCGCCGGTGACGGTGTTGCGGGCACGTTTCAGTTTTTTCAAAATCGTGTCCTCGTCTTGGAAGGGCCACGGGATGAAGGCGAGGAAGCCATTCGCATCGGCGGGCTTTTCGGACTGCACTTCCCGCAGCTTCACGAGGTGCTGCATCCGCTCCAGGTTCGTTTCGATATGGCCGAACATCATGGTGCCGGAAGTGGTCAGGTGCAGTTGGTGGGCGGCCCGCATCACGTCGAGCCACTCCTGCGCCCCGCACTTCCCAGCGGAGATGAGGCGGCGTACCCGGTCGTCCAGAATTTCGGCACCAGCGCCGGGCAGGCTGTCGAGGCCCGATTCTTTCAGGGCTTTCAGCACTTCGTAATGCGTTGATTTCGATAGCTTTGTGATATGCGCAATCTCGGGCGGGCCGAGTGCGTGGAGCTTGAGGTTGGGGTAGAGTTCCTTGAGTTGCCGGAACAGATTTGTGTAGAAATCGAGACCAAGGTCGGGGTGGTGGCCGCCTTGCAGCAGTAGTTGTTCGCCGCCATAGGCGAAGGTCTCCTCGATTTTCACCTTGTACTCTTCAATGGTGGTGATATAGCTCTCCTCGTGCCCCGGTCTGCGGAAGAAGTTACAGAACTTGCAATTGGCGATGCAGACGTTGGTGGTGTTCGAGTTGCGGTCAATGATCCACGTGACCACGTTGCCCGGCACATGGTGCTGGCGCAGGGCGTTGCCCACGTACATCAGCTCTGCGGTAGCTGCATTTTCAAACAGGAAAACACCTTCCTCGGCAGTGAGGAAGTCGAGGCGGAGGGCACGGTGGAGTAGGTCGTCGGTGCGCATGAGGCGGAAATTAGAAATTAGAAATTGTGAAATTATTGGGGCGTCGCTTTTTCAAAATAGGAAACAAAGATAGGCGGGGAGGGTTGTGGAAGAATAAGAAATAGTCTTGTAAAATAGCATGGCCATTTTCATTCCTGCTCCCTCATTCCTCATTCCTTTCCAGCACCGCCCGTGCCAGCGTCCCTTCCACCCCCTCTATTTTCAGCGGCAAACAAATCAACCGATAGCTGCCCGGTTCCACAAAGCGCAGATCAAGTCCTTCCACGATGACCGTCTTCGCCGAGAGTAGGATGACGTGCGTCTCGAAGGGGTCATGGTAAAGCTGGATGCTCAGGTAGTCAATGCCCACGAGGTGGACGCCGTGGTCAACGACCCATTGCGCAGCATCGGCAGTGAGGGCGCAAAAGTCCTCGTTGAACGGGTGCGTGGGGTCGGCCCAGAGGCGGCTGTTGTCGGTTTTGAAGAGGAGTTTGTTGGTGCCTTCCGGCAAATGGAGGGCTGCGAGGTCGGCAGCGGTGATGCTCGTTTTGCCTTTAAAATCTACCACTTGGCAGGGGCCGATGAGCTTTTCGAGCGGGATTTCGAGGGTCGTTTTGCCCCCATCCACAAAGTGCAACGGGGCGTCAATATGCGTGCCTGTATGGCTGCCCACGGCGAGGTGCGTCACGTTGGCGTCTTCTCCGTCGCTCATGCGGTATTTTTGCTTGATGACGGGCTGCGGCTCGCCCGGCCAGACGGGGAGGCGGGGGTTTATAGGAACGGAGATATCAATCAGTTGTGGCATTTAATCGTTTTTCAAATCCTTTAAATTCAACTCAAACTCCGGCATCAGGTCTCCCGTATTCAAAACCCCTTCAAGCTTTTCGTAAACTTCCGTGACTCCGCCCTTCCTGTAAACCCAAGCCTTGCTTCGGATGGGGTCAATCAGCCAAGCCACTTCTACGCCATTGGCCATCCATACCTCCTGCATCTTGCGACGCAGCTTGGCGATGCTATCGGTCTGGGAGCGGACTTCCATCACGAAGTCGGGGACGAGGAGGGGAATATGCTTCCTTTCTTCTGCGGAAAGTTGGTTGTGCTTTTTCATGGAAACCCATGCCCCATCAGCCTTGTGGGTAGAGCCGTCAGGAAGGTCGAAGGAAGCTGAGGGACTTAGGACTTTTCCGAGTTTTGGGTTTTGTTTGCTCCAAAGCTTCAGTGCGAAAAAAGCTTCTCCTTCATTGATAGAGCTATCGTATGTCATGATTGGGTGAATTGTCACATAGCCGTTTTTATCACGCTCGATTCTAAGTTCGTCGTTAATGAGCAAAAAACTGTGAAACTCCTTCTTGCTCATCACTGGTTTGAACATTACTGCTCCATTGCGAACCAATGCCATCAAGGGGTTTCCCCGCCCATTGGCCTTGGCCACATTTTCTTTCTCTAAGGTTGCTGCTGCTCCCATTTTTAAAGGATTTGATTTGAGGTGCTAAGTTAACAAGGTTTTTTGTAACACGGTCTGGCATCCCGTGTCACTTGTGAATCTTCGAATAATCAATCCGCCTTCTTTCCTCCTCCGCACTCCCCCTTTTCGACATAAACCCCTTGGGGTAATAGAACCGCTCCCGCACCTGGTTGTCCATCAGGTAAGACTGCTTGTAGCCCCGGTAGGTGCCCCAAAACTGATTGTAGCGGAAGAACAAAATGCTGAAAAACTCTCGTACCAGCACCCCATCATGCAGTGCCTGCTGCCAATCGTGGTGGGCATTTTTCCAAAATAAAGTCAAGAAAGTCAGGAAGTTGAAGGTCTCGTTTTTTTGAATCAAACGCAGCGCAATGGCCTCCCGGCGGTAGCGGTTGAAGACGTTCTGCCAAGTCTCCTCGTGCACATGGATGATGGTCGCCCCTGCTTGGTAGGCGATGCGATGGCCTTTTGCAAGCATCTTTTTCGCCCAATCGAGGTCTTCGAGACCAGTCAGCGTGGCATCATAAGGCTGCTCCAACCACAAGCTGCGGCGGATGGCGCAGTTGGCATTGTTGCAGAACGGGTGGGGTTGGTTCATCGTGCTCTCTTCTGGGAACCACTTGGCGAAAATCTGGTGCTCACTGTACTTGTTCAGCTTGCAACCCCGCTGCTTGCCATAGACGAGGCCGATTTTTTCATCTTCGTAAAATGGGCGCATCATCAGCTCCAGCCAGTCGTTGTAAACCGGATAGACATGTGCGCTGGCGAACAGCAAAATATCGCCCGTGGCGGCCTCGCAACCCATGTTGAGCGCATAGCCAAACGAAAAGTCCTGCGGGCGGATGGGTACGATTTTGACGGGGAAATTCGAGGCAATGCTCACCGTGGCATCCGTGGAGCCAGAGTCCACGACAATTACCTCAACCTCTTTCACGGTCTGCTCCATCACCCCGGCGAGCAGGCGCCCGATGTGCTTTTCTTCGTTAAAACAGCGGATGATGAGGGATAGCTTCATGGTTTCACGGCTTCATTGCTTCATTGCTTCATTGCTTCATTGCCTGATTGCTTCATGATTGTACTGATAAACGTTGGTAAGTGGGTTATTGGGCATCAATTCGCAATAGGGCCGTACTTCTGGGCGATGGAGACGATTTGTTCCCAATCGTCGGGTTTTACGGCAATGATATTGCCCCAGACACGGTCGCCGACCACCTTTGTGGGGTCGGTAATGAACCGCCTCCAGCGGTGTGTCCTGCCATATTCCTCGATTGGATGCCATTCGGAGACAATGATTTTGTAGCCATTTTGAACCAAAAGGGCCGCTTGCTCCTGCAAGGTATAGCCCAGTTTCTTGGTCTTGTAGTCGTCGAACTCACAGACGATGGCCCTTGGCTTTAGCTTGTCCCAGTCATTGCCCTGCAGCACGGGCAGGTCGTAGCCCTCCGTGTCGGTCTTCAAGAAACTGACTGTTTCAATTTTGTTTGCTTCGCAATACTTCTTCAAAGTGCTGACGGCCACCTTGGCTGCCTCATGGTGGCTTGCATGGAAGTTCAACAGGCTGCTAATGCCGCTGGAAACCTCGCTCGAAAAGAAGGGCATCTCGTCCACCTCCATGTCCGAAAGGGCGATGGGTTCCACTTTTACCTTTGGATATTGCTTGGTGAAGTTCAGCAGTTTTGCACGGTTGATGGGGTCTGGCTCAAAGGCATATACCTGCCAGCCCTGCTTGGCAAATGGCTCCAACGCATTGCCGATATGCGCCCCCACGTCAATCATGGTCTTATGGCTGTCCCCCGTTTTGCGGAGCAACTTCCAGACGATGTCCACCTCGTCAATCACATGGGGGTTCTTGAAGTGGTACCACCGCTTTTGCCATGAAAGCGGTAGGATTTGTTTTGCCAGATTTTGAAAATAACCCATAAAGTCCTTTAGTTTTTCAATTCAACGAAGCAGGGTCACTCCTCCTTCGAAGGTCATCATCGTGCCATTGAACAGCTCGACTTCCACGTAATACACAAACAGGCCAGGGTTCATGGGCTTACCCCTGAAGCTGCCGTCCCAACCATACAACGGGTTGTTTGGTGGGGTGTTGCTCGCCTCGAACACCTTGTCGCCCCAGCGGTCGAATATGCGCAATAACCGTACCTCGGCCACGCAGTAACTATGGACATGGAAGAAGTCGTTGATATTGTCGTCATTGGGGCTGAAGACGTTTGGGATGTAGGTTTTGCCATCGAAATCAACCAGTACCCGTATGCTGTCTATTGCGCTGCAACCAATGGAATCCACCACCGTCAGGTGGTACAAGGTCGTCGTGAATGGGCTGGCAATGGGGTCGGGGCAGTTGGAGCAGCTAAGGTATTCCACCGGGCTCCAGTTCCAACTAAAGGGCGTGATATTTACGCTTGCCTCGATTTGCACCGAGTCGCAAGAAGGCGCTTCAATGTTGCTGGGTAAAGTTATGATGATTTTATCAGGGGCATCAATATTGAAAAACTGCACCCATTTGCAGCCAAAAGTATCTATCACAAAGTACTGATACCCGCCCGACCCAAGGCTGTCATAGCTCGACTGGCTGCTCGGCGTTTGGCTTAAAAAAGTGAACATCAGGTTAGGGTCGTCGGTGATGAAAGTAACGGCACCGTCATTTACCCCAAAACAACTTGCCGCCTGTGCCTCGCTGGACACCGAGGGCCTGGTCGCCGCCCCAAGCTCCACGCTGTCCACCACCACACAGCTCGAAGCATCGGTCACAGAGACGGAGTAGGTGCCCACATCCAAGTTGGAGAGTTGGTTGGTGGTGACCGTATCAACCTCCCATTCATAAGTATATGGCGGAGCGCCCCCATTTGGCAAGGCCGTCACCACCCCGTCGAAGGCAAAGGGGCAGGCGGTTTCTGTCAAAAATTCTATTTGGGTTTTAGGGTAAAAGTCAAGCGTCAAATGCCATATTTCGACGCAATTTCCGCTGGTATCAGTAGCGAGGTACATGCCCGGCTGGCTCAGGGCCGTGCCATAAAAATCAATGGAATCTCCCTCACAAATCAGGCGGTTCTGAAAAACATCGGCGGTATCGGTCACGATGGCAATGCAAACCGTGTCGGCGCTTGTGCAACCACTTTCATTGGTTGCTTCCACGCTGATACAGACATCGGTGGTGGGGGCCACTGACACAGCAGGGCAGGTAGGACAATCCACCAAGGCAGCTGGGGCCCACAGGTAACTTTGAAAACCGCTGACCGAGAACTCAAAGCTTTCGCCCATGCAAATTTCGACGGCGTCAAAACCAATGTTCACTACTGGACCGGGCGGCACGGCGAGCATGATATTGTCGGTTTGGGTCGAGCCGCAATTGTCGGTCACGGTGGCGGCATAGGTGCCGGGCTGCTGGGCGGTGATGGTTTGTGCCGTGCTGCCGTTTGACCAAAGGTAGTTGAAGAAGCCAACATCATCTACCATCAGGTTTGATATAAAATCTTCGTTAGCCGTAAAGTCGTAAGTACGCTGAGCAAGGATATTACCCGATGGGTCAAGCTGGAGAATTAGAGAGTTGCTGCCATTTTTGCCGGCCAAAAAGTAGTTGCCACTGCCATCTGGTATTAGATAATAGCATTCTTCATTGAGGCCAGATTCTCCGTAGCGGCGTACAAAACCATTCTCACATTGAACAACAGGTAAGTATACTTGGAATTTTTCACCTGTTTCATTCTCAATATTGTTAATCCAAGCCAGCATTAATAGAACCAAGAGTTGCATGTTTGAAGTGTTTTAAGGTACAATCGTTGAATGCAAAAATAGCGCATTAAACGATTTATCTATTTCAATATAAGCTTTCTATTGCCTTCAAAACTCTGCTCAGTGGTTAAAAAATGCTGTTATAAGTAACTAATTTGAGTAAGTATACTGACGTTGAAGCATCAAGCCGATATCTTACAAAGGATTTGGTGTGCACGTGTTTCGAGGCGCTCGATTTGATAGTTCTTGTCAAGTACAAAGCGCAGGATTTCCGTTACGCTGGTGTTGAAAGCAGGTAAAAAATCAGGGTGAATCTCGAAGATAATTAACCGTGGCTTAAGAGGGCCGGAAAGTAGCTTGGCCATGCCCTTGAAGCACATCATTTCAGCGCCCTCAATGTCAATTTTCACGACCGTTGGGGGTGGAATAGCCTTATCTGCCAATAGCCCATCAATGGTTTTGATGGGAACTTTTAGAGAGGTGGAGATGCCGTTCACTTTGCGAAGGCTTGGCGAAAAGCCGCCTGATCCTTCGGTAAAAAGTTCCATTTCGCCATCTTCGTCGCCCACTGCACAGTTCACTATCTGGTAATTCTGTATGCCATTTAATTCAAAGTTACCACGTAGGCTGGCCACGTTTTCGGGGTCCGGCTCAAAGCAGATGACCTTGCCCAGCTTTACCTTTTGTGCGCAAGGGATGGACAATGCGCCCACGGATGCGCCAATGTCGTACAGCACGTCGTCCGGTTTTAGGGAAGCGAGTAAGTCCACAATCAGGTCTTTTTCCCAACCCCATTTTTGCAGCCGAAAGCGCTCCACGGGGTTTTTGATGTGGAAACGCACTGGTTTTTTATCCACTACGAAATCACGGTGGGTGTGTATGAAGGGGTAGGAACGGTATTTGGAAAAAATGCTATCGAGCTTCTTGAGCATTGGGTCTGATTTTTTTAATACAGAAAAATGATGGACTTTCGCCCCATTGGTTCAAATAAACGGAATATAGAAAGGCAAAGTTACGACTTAACCTCAAATGGGCGAACAGCCGCAGCAACCATAAACTATTACCATGGGCGTCGTCAAAAGGCAGGGCATCAAACAGAGCATGGTTACGTACTTCGGCGTGGTCATTGGGGTGGTGAACACGTTGCTCATCTTTCCGGCGCTATTGGACCAGTCACAGATTGGCCTCATCAATTTTGTGCGGGAGACGGCCATCATGTTTTCCCTTTTCGCATTCCTCGGCAGCGCCGAGCTAATCGTGCGGTACTTCCCACATTTTAAAGACGAAAAGAACGGAAACAATGGTTTCCTCTTCCTGCTTTTGGCCATTTTGACGGCAGGCTGTCTGCTGTTCACCATTGTATGGCTGCTTTTCAAGGAACAGATTTACGTTTTCTTTGGGCTAAAAACAGAGTCTGCCCTTTACCTTCAATTCCTTTATCTCATCCTCCCCTTTACGATAGTTATTGCCTACGGCAATTTGTTTACGTTTTATGTTTCCAATTTTCAAAGGATAGTGGTGCCTGCCCTCTTTAATGAGCTTTTGCCAAAGCTTGGCATGCCGCTTTTGGTGGTTGCTTTTTACCTTAAATGGATTGCCTTTGAGGCAATTCTTTATGGCTCACTTGTTATTTATATAGCCATACTCATAGGGCAGGCGTGGTACGTACACCATTTGGGCCAGTTGCGCCTTCGGCCCAATTTCAAAGCATTGAGGAAAAGCTTAGTAAAAGAAATGGCGCAGTTCAGCATGTTCGGTTTTTTAGGCAGCCTTGGCAGCCGCCTTTCCTCCGAGTTTCTGAATTTCTTCATGTTAGGCACTATCTCCACATTGGCCAATACGGGCATTTACGCAATTGCTTATGCCATCGCCAATGTAGTGGACGTGCCAAGGAAGGCCATTTCACGCATCGTATCGCCGCTGCTGGCCGACAAGTTCAAGGAAGGAAAATTGGCCGAAGTCGAAGATATTTATCACAAAACTGCCATCAACCAATTGATAGTTGGGCTGCTGGTGTTCCTTGCGGTATGGGTGTCCATTGGCCAGATATACGAGATAATGCCCAACGGCGAGAAATTTCAGGCTGGTAAACAAGTGGTCTTGCTCCTTGGCATCGCTCGAATAGTGGACATGATGACCGGTGCCAATTCCGAGATACTCAGCTATTCAAAGCATTATCGGTTCAATTTTTACCTCGTCCTGTTCATGGCTGTCGTGCATGTAGGCGCAAATATTTATTTCATAAAAACATACGGTTTGATTGGGGTTGGTATCGCAACGTTGATTACGCTGACCCTGTACAATTTGGCAAAGTTGACAGTGCTAAAATGGAAATTGAACATGCAGCCGTTCTCGAAAGAAACCGTGTTTGTGCTCGGTGCGGCTGGGGCAGCTTTCTTGGCATCGAATTATCTCCCATCTACCCATTTTGCCCTCCTCGATGCGGTCATCCGAGGTGGCATTTTTTCAACGGTATTTTTGGGGTTGGTGCTTTGGTGGAACGTGTCACCAGACTTGAACCAATTGTCAAAGAAAACCTTTGTGATGATTGGGAAGTATAAGAAATTTGGGTGAACTTAGCAATTACAGAAAATTCTGTCATTGAATCCATTGGCATCTATGACTCGAATAATCTACCAGTCCTTGTTTACTACCGAAGTTGATTGTATACCAATGGCTTCGGGCACTTATTTGATTTCATTCTTTGATAAAACTGGGCAACTAAATAAGGCTGAAAAATTCGTAAAGTCTTAGCTTGTCCCAGATTCTTCTCGGCAACAACATACATGACCTTTCTCAACAAAAACTTCCCCATAGAAAGCCCCGACACCGTGCTGCTGTTCGAGGAGCTTTCGCTTTGGTCCTCTTATTTTGGCAAAATATTACTCGACCAGGTGCCGCTTCGCAAGGGCATGGCCGTGCTCGACGTGGGGTGTGGCGCTGGTTTCCCGCTCTTCGAATTGGCGAACCGCCTCGACGACAGCGCAACGCTCACTGGCCTCGACCCTTGGAAAGCTGGGGTGGAGCGGGCAAAATGGAAATTGGCACACCATCAATTGCTGCCCAAGGTCGAGGTCATCCTCGGCGATGCAGCCAAGATGCCCTTCCTCGATAAGCAGTTCGACCTCTTGACCTCCAACCTTGGTATCAACAATTTCGACGACCCTGCCAAGGTGGTAAAGGAGTGCCACCGGGTGCTCAAAAGGGATGGCCGTCTTTGCATCACTACCAATACGGAGGGGCATTTTCGTGAGTTTTATTCGGTGTTTGAGGCTACGCTAAGGGAACTTGGGTTGGAGGAGCATTTGCCGAAACTGAAGGCCCAGGAACAACACCGAGGCACGGACGAGACCGTGCGTGACCTGCTCGAAGATGCCAAATTTAGCGTCGTGAAAACCGTGCGGGACAAGTTTCACCTGCGCTATGTAAATGGCACGGCACTGTTCAACCACTTCCTTACGCTCATCGGCTTCTTGCCCAATTGGCGCAGCGTGGTGCCAAAGGAGGAGGAGCAACGTGTTTTTACCCACCTTGAAAAAAAGCTGAACGAACAGGCAGACTGGGACGGCGAGCTAAAAATGACCGTGCCGATATTGTACATGGAGGCGTTGAGGTAAGTGGCTACTGTTTCACAAAAACCTGCTTCGTCCCCCTCAACCCATCTTCGGCCAGCACCTCCACATAGTACATCCCCGTCGGCAGGTTTTTGGTAAAAAGCTGGAGGCTGCCTTCGCCTTTTTCATGCCAAATCAATTGGCCAGTTTCGTCGTAAACTTCCACTTCAAACTTGCCCGGCACCTCCACCGTTAGGCCGCCCGCCGTGGGGTTTGGGAAGATTTTGAAAAAGGCGGCCTCGTCGGCGTTGCTTTCCACCCCGGATAGGCTGCCCAGTGAGATGTTCCAAACCTGGGTGGTCACTTGCTGTCCGGCAGTCATTCCGCCAACGATAATCACCTCATCATCAGTAATTTGCGCAGCACCCCGTAAATCCATCACGGCGGGCATGTTGCCATTGGTCTGGTGAAAATTGCCGCCAAATGGGTCGTACAAAGTAGTGCGGTCGAGCGGAGAGACGCCGCCGCTGCCGTTGTAGGCGATGCCATTGTAGTTGTAGGTCACGTCAGAGCCGCCGAGCCAAACGGCTTGGTGGCCAAGGGTGGCAGCGGCCATGCGGTAGCCCTTTGCCGAAGGTTCATCCCAGCCTGTCCAAGTGATTTCGATCGGGTTTTCTGGATTGATGACGCCCTTGCGGAAGAAGCTGGTGGGCGGGAAGTTGCTGCCCGTCCTAGCCCCACCTGCATAGAAAATCGTATCGCCAATGATGACCCCGCTTGCTCCGAATACTTTGTAGTCCGTGTTGTTCGGCACAGGCGTTCCTGCTGCCCATGTATTTGCTAAAGGGTTGAAAATCTGTACGTTGGGTACGTTTGTAGTATTGCTCCAGCCAGTTACGACATATAGCAAGCTATCCCGCCAAGTGGCCTGGACTTGGTCGTCAATCGGCACAGGGATGGGGGCGGCATCGGGCAGCCAAGCATTGGCCACCGGGTCAAAAACATGCACCCGGTCGCTGCTCGCCTCATTGCCGTTCTGCGCTACATGGTAACCGCCCACCACATAGATTTTGCCTTTCAGGAAATTAGCCGCTGCTGCAATTTTGCCTCCATTGGGGTCGGGCACGGGCGGCAATGCAGCCCAAGCGTTCGATGCTACATCGTAGCGCCAAGCCTTGAGGTGTATGCCCGACCAAAGCTTCGTGGAATCAATGCCGCAAAAGGAATAGACGTAGGATTTGCCATTGGCAACGGCAGCAGTTATTGCGTTGTTGGAGACGGCGGCTGGCAGCGGTGCTAATGCCGTGTACTGGGAAAATGAGGTGCCTGCCCATAAGACGTTGAGCAGCAGCACTTTTAGTGCTTTTTTCATCACAAATTTTGGGTGGGGGGAAAAGTGTCAAGAACTGGCTTGATGTGGCGGGGGTGCCACTTGTTTATTGAACAAAGCTACAGAAAGAATACGGAAAAGCGTGTAGGAGGGGTTTTTTTTCCCACATGATACCCCATTCCTCGCCATTGTAGTCGCCAAAACAAGCAGATGCTGGACAATCCACACAGGTATACAGTGCCTTTTATTTGCTGCTTTCCGTTGGGTCGCCCTCCGGCATCTCAAAAAACGTGAAATGCGTGCTGCCATAATTACGCTGCTTCAGGAACTGGGGATGCGTCTCAAAGTCGTGCAGCCCGTTGTGTTCCAGCACAAACCAGCCGCCGGGGGCGAGCATTTTTCGTTCAAAAACAAGGTTTAGCAGCGTGTCTATGGCTGGCATCTGGAAAGGTGGGTCGGCGAAGATGAAGTCGTACTGCACCACGGAGCGCTCCATGAACTTGAACACGTCGGCATTCACGATTTTTATAAACTGCTGAATGTCAAGCGTTTTTGCGATTTGCTCCACGAATTTTGCGCAAGCTGGAAACTTGTCCACGTAGGTCACTTCCTCGCAGCCACGGGAGATAAACTCGTAGCTGTGGCTCCCCGTGCCGCCAAACAGGTCGAGCACTTTCAAAGATTCAAAATCCAACGAATGTTGCAAGATGTTGAACAGCCCTTCCTTTGCCATGTCGGTGGTGGGGCGGGTGGGCCACTTGTCGGCGGGCGGGTTGAAGCGGCGGCCTTTGAACTTGCCGGAAATGATGCGCATGGAGCAGGAATTGGGAAATTGAATAATTACTTGCAGAGCGCCAGTGCGTACAGGTCAAAAAAGAAGTGTGTTGGCACCTCGCTATACTTTCGGCTGAACTGCAGGAAACTGGGAAAGGGCAAGAACTTCAGTTCGCCGATATACCGGTACAGGGTCTTGTATATCTCGGCGTTGCTGAGCAGCTGACCGGAGATGTTTAGCGGTTGCTGCGCAGGGTCGAGGTTGTGCTGGGTGTACGTCAACAGCACGTAGTACAGCACGTCGCCCGCAGTTTGATACTTGAAGGTGTTGAAGAACTGAAGGTTCTTTTTTTCAAAAAGCGAGATATAGATGTTGTTTTGGGTAAAATGGACAAACAGGTTCTGTGCCCGCTCCTCGTCAACGGTCTTGCGGCAGCCGAGCAGGTAGGGCGTGGCGTTGTTGTAAAACTTGGCTGTTGGAAACTGTTTTTTCAGCACCGACATCAGTGCCGGGTCGGTTGGGTAGAGGATTTGTAGCGCCAGCTCATCCACTTCATCGTTGTGGATGCCGTCGCTTTTGGTGTCGCTCATCAACTCGGTGAAGTAGGTCGTCTTTTCGTACTCGTTATAGAGCCGGGCTGGCACCAGCACGGGCTGAATGTCCGGCAGGGTGATTTTCACCCTACGGAACAGGTAAGTGAGCAGGTCTTCCCTTGCAAAGATTTTCTTTAGCTCTTCGGTGAGGCTGAAATTGGCGATACCGGGCGCTTGGCTATAAGGTATTGCCCGCAACAACAGCGCCTCGTTGTTATTGGTGTCAAATGCAAAATACACCAAACTGTCCACCCCAATTAGGATGGACAGTTGGTAAGCAGTTGATAATTTCTTGTTGAAACCAGATTCAAGGATGTCGTAGCTCACTCCCAGGTACCAGTTAAGAGGGGCTTGCTCAAGTCGCCAAACTTGATTTTCTTCTTCGGATCGTACTTTTCATCGTACTTCTTAAATTTGGCATCTTTGAACTGCGCCATGAAAGTTTCATAAGTGGTGCCGACCTCTACAACATCCACCAGTGCTTGCTGATAGGTCACTGTATCGGCCTTGATGTTAAACTTGGCACCGTCGCCATAGGGCACAACATCCAGTCCATCCAGCTCTATGCCCATTGTATTGATAGAATCAATCGCATTGACATAAGAGGTGTCGTATGTCATTTTAGTGTTGTTGATGTCGTCGGCGTCTCCTTTGATGTTCACGATGGTGAACTTGCCGGTCTTGAGCGTATTGGTAAGGTCCTCGAAAGAACCCGCAAACTTGCCCGTCACGCCACGGTAGGCATCCTGTGCCTTGCGGATTTTGACGAGCTTGTCAATTACGGCCTTTTCTCGCTCAGTTTTCATTTTCTGGAAAGCTATTGGCTCCTCTATCTGCTGGTAAAGAATATAACCAAGGCCCAGGATAAGCAGGAACATCAGCGCATTGAAAATCGTTCTCTTTTTCATTCCGGTCTGTTTTGATGCAATGTTAGAAGTTTTTTTTAACTGAATGGCTTTTGAGGCTGCAATTTTAATGAATCATTCGGTTTTCAGTAGGCGATATTTTTTTTATGTTGGAACCAATATGCCACAAGCCGCCGCCGCAAGGCTGTTGCCTTGCGAACAGATGCAAAATGGTGAAAATTTGGTGGGAACCTGCATTGATTTTTATAAAAAAAGCCAATAATGCTCCTCGGGAAATTGCGATTTACCCAACCTTGCAGTCTCCGATGTATTGGGCACCCTCATCCACCACCATGTATTTGGCGGTGATGCTGCCCCTAATAACTGCCGTGCCTTTCAGGTGCAGCGTGCCTTCCGCTACTAACTCTCCTTCGATTTTGCCCATGATGATGGCGTCCTTCGTGCGGATATTGCCCTCCACCCGGCCCGTTTCGCCCATGACCAAGCGCTGAGCGCATTTGACCTCGCCCTTTAGCAAGCCGTCCAATCGGACGTTTTCAGCAGCGTTGAATTTGCCTTCGATGGTCGTGCCGGCAGCCACCACGCAGGTGTCTTGTGCGTCTTTGGCATTGTTGCCCACCACGGTTAAGGTCTTTTCTGTAGGTTGTTTTGATTTTGCACCAAGCATGTTGTGTCGTTTTGGAAAAAGTT
>JANPLH010000042.1:0-2228 GCA_031426435.1 Saprospiraceae bacterium
CGCAACACCGCCCGCAACAGCCAGGCCCTGCTCGTCGGAATCCAACAGACCGAGGCCGAGCGCACGGGCATCGACAACCTGAAAATCGGCTTCAATTCGGTCTTCGGCTACTACCTCGAAGTGACGAACAAGCACAAGGACAAGGGCCTCGTGCCGCCGGAATGGGTACGCAAACAGACCCTCACTGGGGCCGAGCGCTATATCACCGACGAACTTAAAAAGCTGGAAACCAAGATATTAGGGGCCGAGGAACGGATGCAGGAACTCGAAACGCAAATCTTCGAAGCGCTGGTGCTGACCCTCGGCGAGTACATACAGCCCGTGCAGCACAACGCCAGCATCGTCGCCCGGCTGGACTGCCTGTTGAGCTTCGCAAAAGTGGCCGAAAAGCAGCACTACACCCGCCCCCTGCTCGACAACAGCCAAGTGATTGACATACGGAATGGCCGCCACCCGGTCATCGAGCAGCACCTGCCGCTGGGCGAGAGCTTTGTGCCCAACGACGTCTTCCTCGACAACGAGGAGCAGCAAATCATCGTCATCACTGGCCCGAACATGAGCGGTAAGTCCGCCCTGCTGCGGCAAACGGCGCTCATCAGCCTGATGGCGCAGATGGGCAGCTTCGTGCCCGCCCAGAGCGCCCGCCTCGGCCTGATAGACAAGGTCTTCACCCGAGTGGGCGCCAGCGACAACCTCTCCGGCGGCGAGTCCACGTTCATGGTGGAAATGACGGAGACGGCCAGCATCATGAACAATATCAGCGAGCGCAGCCTCATCATCCTCGACGAAATCGGGCGGGGAACCAGCACCTACGACGGCATCAGCATTGCCTGGAGCATCGCCGAGTACCTGCACTCGCACAACGACCTGCGGCCCAAGACGCTCTTCGCCACCCACTACCACGAGCTGAACGAACTGGCCAACAAGTTCCCCCGCATCAAGAACTTCAACGTGGCGGTGAAGGAGCTGGGCCAAAAAGTGATTTTCCTTCGTAAACTACTGCCCGGCGGCAGCCAGCACAGCTTCGGTATCCATGTGGCGAAGATGGCCGGGATGCCCCGCAGCATCGTGGAGCGGGCGAACGATATTCTGGTGCAGTTGGAGCAGCAGCATATCGAAGCACCCGTCGGGGATGCCAAGGCTGGCCAGCCAAAGGCCAAGAAAGCCGCCACCAACGATATTTCAGCGCCGACTTACCAGTTGAGCATTTTCGAGACGTTTGACCCGAAGGTGGGGCGGATAAAGGAGATATTGATTGAAATAGACGTGAATACGATGACGCCGGTGGAGTGTTTGATGCGGTTAAATGAGTTGAAGCGGTTGGCGGAGGAGTAACCAACCAGAATTTCGTTGGTTTCGTACACAATTTATTTAATTTTGTAAAAAAACGCATGTTCATTTATAAAAACATCATCACCATTGAGCCGGGCAAGCGTTCCGGCAAGCCCTGCATCCGAAATATGCGCATAGCAGTGGAAGACATCCTCCGTTACCTTGCTTCGGGCATGTCCATCGAAGAAATCTTGGAAGATTTTCCTGAACTCACCCGGCAGGACATACTTGTTTCATTGGAGTTTTCCGCAAACCGCCAACAGCGCATCGCAGTTGCAGCATAAACCGATGCCAAGCTGATGAAAATCCTTGTTGACCAAAACATCTCCTTTCGGCTGGTTCCCCGGATTCTTGAGCAATTTCCAGGCGCTGCGCATGTCAAAGACTTTGGTCTGATAGACCACAACGACTTTCTAATTTTCCAGTATGCCCGGAAACACCAGTTTACAGCTATTCTTAGCCTCGACGAAGATTTTTACAAAATTCAATTGGAGCACGGCACACCGCCCAAAATAATTTGGATGCGCATGGGCAATTGTTCTACTGCGGCACTCGCTACTGCTCTGCTCGACAATACAGCGACAATTCATGACTTTCTGCTGAATGATGGAATTGACTGTTTGGAGTTGTTCTGAGTGGTAATCTTGCTGGAAATGGACGTGTTTACGATGACGCCGGTGGAGTGTTTGATAGGTTGAATGAGTTGAAAAGGTTGGCGGAGGAGTAGCAACTCCTAGAAATATAAATTTGCTATTATCAATAGTCCATGCAGAAAATGAGAATCAGGCATAATTGACTGCCCCAAAACCCAAGGCTTTCTGCACGGCAGGATGATTTAAGTCAAACTTAGCTTCTGAGCTAAGTTGCTCGAAAAGCCATTCGACCAATTTCTTGTT
>JANPLH010000043.1:0-4514 GCA_031426435.1 Saprospiraceae bacterium
CTTGCGTGACTTTCCACAGTTCCATGCTTGGCATAGTAACTGGCTGGGCCTTGGTGCCTTGGGGCAAAAAGTGCTGCGGGCGCTGGTAAAAGTGAAGCCTGGCGACTGGGTTGCGGCGTTTGAAAGCTGGTACTTCAACAGCCTTTTGTCCAAAGTGCAATCGGCGGCGCTGCCTGAAGACGGCAAGGCATTGGCACAGTTCAACGAAGCGTGGGGTCAGCTTAGGCCATTGATTTTCAACCAATTAACGACTTTATGGCAAGAGCGCCAAGCGAGTGAACTGAAGTCGCTCAAAAAGAAAAACAAGCAGACTTGGCAGTGGATTTTTGATAAATCGGGGCAAAAAAGCGCCAATAACCTGCCGCTTTCGACCATTTTTGAGAATGGCTTTGACGCAGTTACCGCTTACCTGCCCATCCTTTTCGTGACGCCGCATGTGGCCCTGAACGAACTGCCCACCAGCCAAGGCTATTTCGATTATGTTGTTTTTGATGAAGCCAACAAGTTCCCGGTGGAAACAGCGACTGCCATTGCCCCGGTGGGGCAAAAGTTGGTCATCATGGGCAGCAACGACAGCTTTGGAAATGAAACCAGCCTATTGCAATATGCACTTGAAAATGGGGTGCCTGCTGCCTTGGTCTCCAACCGATACGAGCCACCTGCGCCCATCACGGGTTTGGTGGAGGATGAATCGGCATTGCACCACGGTTACCGGGTTGCTTTCCAAGTGGACAATGTTGAGGGGCGGTTCCATGAACTGGAAGGCACCAACGACACAGAGGCGCAGCACATCGTCCGATTGCTGAACCAAATCAAACAGACGCCGCAGCGCATATACCCATCGGTGGGCATCGTCACTTTTACGGTCGAACAGCGTGACCTCATCGCCAATTACCTGCTGAAACTCAAGCAGCAAAATGTGCTTGGCAGTGAAAAAATACAGCAGTTGGAGCGCAACGGAATGGGGGTTTTCCATGTGGACGAGTTGTTCGGGCAGTATTTTGACATCCTTATTGTTTCCTGTACCTATGGTGCTGTTAATTTAAAGGGTGAAATGACCAAGAAAATGATATTCATGAACACTGCGGCAGGTGTAGGTCATTTGAAAATGCTGGTCAACAAGCCCGTGCAGTCCTACCATATAGTACATTCGTTGCCGGAAGATTATTTGCAACAAATAGAGGGGAAGAAATGGGAAGAAGGCACTTGGCTGCTGGCGCATTTTATCCGCTTGGCAGAGGCGAGCAAGAACGACAACAAGCCCCAAATCATGATTTCGATGGAGGCACTTGGCAAGCGAACGAGCGATGAGTTGCCACATTCGCTATTTGCCAACGAGGTGATTAACGCCTTGGAACCCTTCATGGACACGAAGCGCATTTCGACCAGGGTATCTACGGACGCCGTGCATTTTCCGCTGATGGTCAGGCCAAGTTTTGAGGGGGGTAGGGCAGTGGTGCTGCACCCCGACGGGCATTTTGCCGCAACGGATTTTACCTCGCCGCTATGGGAGCAAAGCCAACGAACGACCATTGAAAAATCCGGTTTTGCTTACCTGCCAATTTGGTCGGTCAATTGGTTAAAGAACCCAGGGGTGGAGGCAAGGTTGCTGGCCAGCAAAATCATTAAATTGGATGCCAGCCATGTCAACCCTGATGATGCAGCGACAGATGAGGTTTCATTGGAAGAAAAATTGAAAAATTAGGTTGCTGCGCCATCGGCGCAATGTAAAATGAACGCTTAGGAACGGAGGCGTAGGGGAAGGGAGGTGCAGAGATGAAAATAAGTCTTTGCGCCGCAGTGCCTCTCCGTGTTTCATACAATGCTCCGTATTTCTACTGAAAATCAAGGCCCAGGGAAGCTGGCTATCAAATTGGTGTATCTTTGACGCCGTCGTAAGGAAAATTCTGCCATCGGACAGGTAACATTTTTTCGGCAAGAGTTTCTTTTACCTCCTTTTACCCTCCGTTTTTTTTTCAAGCGAATCAGTCATGTATCATCAGAACACAGCAAAAATTGTGTTTTGATTTCCAATCGTCGGTTCGAGGGTGAACCTGTTTTGATGAAACCGGCTTTACGTTAGAACACCCAATTTGATTATTGGCTTTGACCAACGAAAAAGCCCGGCGGGGAAACCCGCCGGGCTTTTGAATAATGTCTTTTTTGAAAAAAATCAGGCAGAAAATGACGTGCCGCAGCCGCAGGTGGAAGTGGCGTTGGGGTTGCTGAAAGAAAAGCCACGGTTGTTGAGGCCCTCCACCCAGTCAATTTCCATCCCAAGGAGGTATATAGCGTGGGCCTTTTCCATAAAAACCCGTAGGCCGTCAATCTCGAACTCGTCGTCCTGTTCGGATTTGGCGTCGAAGCCCAGCATATAGGAAAAGCCGGAGCAACCTCCGCCCTTTACGCCAATTCGCAAGCCGTGGTCCTTGGGTACGTTTTGGCTTTCCATGATGGAGCGCAACTGGCTGATGGCGCCTTGCGTAAGTGAAATGGGCTGTACGGCAGCTATAGGTTGCATATTCTTGAAAATTTTGACTGCAAATTTAGGGAAAAACGTGAATTTCCTTCTCCAAACAAACCGAAGCTTGCTAAGGTTGCGGTGAGGAAAATGATTTTTGAATTTCAGGGATTGGATTAGTTTTGCGCCCTCAAAAATCTGACCCTGTTTCGTTTTGGGGCATTTACGTTAAGAACAAAAAAAAATCGCTATGTCAAACTGGTTGATGGCCCTACTTGAGATTATCAAAATCACCGTACCTGCCTTGATTGTTTTCTTCACGGTACACCACCTGATGAAGACCTACCTCGACAAACAGTACCAGCTTCGGGTGCTGGAGTTCAAACAGGCACAAGGCAATACCACCATCCCGTCAAGACTTCAAGCTTATGAGCGGCTGTCACTTTTCTGTGAGCGGATTGCGGTGCCGAGCATGATGCTACGGCTACGGGAGGAGGAACAAACAAATGCTGCCCTGCGAATGGCCATGCTCATCACTATTCAACAGGAATTTGAGTATAACATCACACAACAAGTTTACGTCAGCGAACAGCTTTGGCAAATCATCAAAATATCGAGGGACAACACCGTGATGGACATCAATGGGCTGTACGAAAAAGTGGACCCTCGTGGGCCTTCCAAGGAGCTTGCCTCAGTGCTTTTGTCACAGACAGAAAGCCAGTCCGCCAACTCGCTGAACATGGCTCTTTCAGCTATTAAGAAAGAGGCGTCACTGTTGATGTAAATGGCGGTTCATAACTTGCTGATTATCAATGCGTGTTTTTCTAATTTATTGATTATCAATATTTTGTGACTTCAAAACGCTATCTCGCTGATTCTGAACGGTTTATGTTTTTTTCGCCTTAGAGGACTTTTTTTCTCAAAAAAAATCTGAAAAAAGATGAAAGAATCGAAGGCCGAATTGGTGGAATTTACCCACCTTTGCGTCTCTCCAATCAATGAAGCATGAAGGTGCTTACAATCAAAGATTGTGTTAGCAACACATACCCAGAGCATTCACTCGGAGTCACTTCCTGATTTACTGATACTATTATTTACCCGATAAGGACGGGAACCTAAACCTTATTTTATAACTGCCAACTTAATTTGGAGAATGGTAAAGGATTGCGTAACAGTATGGGATAGCTGTCTGCATGTTATCCGACGGAACGTCAACGGGCAGAGCTTCAAGACATGGTTTGAACCTATTCGACCCATCCGACTTGAAAACAATGCACTTACGATACAAGTGCCCAACAAGTTCTTCTATGAATGGCTTGAAGAGCATTATGTGTCGCTGTTGAAAATGTCCATCCGCAAGGAATTGGGCGATAAAGGGCGTTTGGAATACCAAATACTCTCCAGCAACCTCCGCCAACAACGGGTGGAGGAGCCGGCCAATAAGGCTGAATATGCCGTTGCAACAAGCAACGGTACTTCAACTACTGGCGTGAACCCAGGAAGCATTGATACCAACAGTATCAAGAACCCCTTCGTGATACCCGGCATCAAGAAGCTCAAGATTGAGTCCCAACTGAACCCCAACTATACTTTCGGCACCTTTATAGAAGGTGATTGCAATCGGTTGGCCCGTTCTGCTGGTCATGCCGTTGCCAAGAAGCCTGGCGGCACTGCCTTCAACCCACTGGTCATTTTTGGCGATGTGGGCCTCGGAAAGACGCATCTTGCCCATGCCGTGGGCAATGAAGTGTTGAAAATCCACGAGAACAAGTCGGTGCTGTATGTTTCTTCCGAGAAGTTTACGGGCCAAATCATTGATTCCATCAAGAACAATGCTGTCAACGACTTTGTGAACTTCTACCAAATGGTGGACGTGCTCATCGTGGACGACATCCAGTTTCTGGCTAACAAGCAGAAGACACAGGAGATTTTCTTCCATATCTTCAACCAGTTGCACCAAGGTGGCAAGCAAATCATCCTGACCTCCGACCGTCCGCCGAAAGACCTCGACGGCATGGAGGAGCGCCTGATTTCCCGCTTCAAGTGGGGCCTC
>JANPLH010000044.1:0-6734 GCA_031426435.1 Saprospiraceae bacterium
CAGAAAGGGGTAGCGGTGTGGCAGGTACTTTGCCACTTCCATACAGTTGTAAACTGGCTCGGCATTGGGGTCGTACTTGGGCACGCCCTTGAGGCGGCGCTGTTCCACCCAAGCTTTTTTGAGCAGCTTCGCAAACTCCACGTTTGCCGTGTGGCCGGGCTTCGTCGCCACTATTTTACCTTTAATGGGTTTGCCGACAAGCGCCAAATCGCCAAGCACGTCGAGCAGTTTGTGGCGGGCAGGCTCGTTGTTGAAGAATAATTCAATCGTGTTCAGGATGCCCTCTTTGTCAATCTTCACGCTCGGCTTGTTCAGCTTTTTGGCCAAAGCGTCGAGTTCGTCCTGGTTCATCAAGCGGTCAACGATGACGATGGCGTTGCTCAGGTCGCCGCCCTTGATAAGGTTGTGGTCAACGAGGTACTCCAGCTCGTGCAAGAAAACAAAGGTGCGGCAAGGCGCAATTTCTGCGATGAAATCCTCCACCCGAGCCAGCGAAGCGTACTGTTGACCGAGTATCTTCGAGTTGAAATCAATCATCGTTGTTACCTGGAAATGCTCGGCGGGCATGGCGACCAGCTCCGTGCCGGTGGCTTCGTCGTAGTAGCGGATAGGCTCTGTGATTTCGAGGAATTCCCGTTCCTCGGCCTGCTCGGTAAGGCCAGCTTCTTCCAGCACCTTCACAAATGCGATGGCACTGCCGTCGAGTATGGGTACTTCTGGGCCATCAATCTCAATAAGCACGTTGTCAATGCACATGCCGAAAAGGGCTGCGAGCGCATGTTCCACTGTGCTGACATGGGCTTCCCCCTGCTGTATCGTGGTGCCTCGCAGGGTCGAAACTACTTGGCTGACATCGGCCTTGATGAGGGGCTTTTCGGTCAAATCTATCCGCTGGAACTTGACGCCGTGCCCTGCCTCCGCCGGGCGGAAAGTCATGGTCACCTCATGGCCAGTATGGAGGCCAATGCCCTTGATGGTTACAGGCTGTTGGATGGTGTGCTGATTCATAGTCATTTTAGGAGTGAGGGATGAGGGATGAGGGATGATGCTCGCACGGCTTTCATCCCTTATCCCTCATCCCTCATACCTTTTTAATCATTTCGTTGATTTTCTTAAACAGTTCGGGCAGTTTTTTGAAAACGGCATAGGAGCGAAGGTAATCATTATAGGGCAGGGCAGGGGAGCCGTAGAGTGCCGTACCGGGTTGTTTCACCGAAGCAGCAACGCCGCTTTGGGCTTGCACTTGGGTGCCGTCTGCCACTTCAATATGCCCAACGAAGCCCGCTTGGCCACCTATTCGACAGTGTTTGCCGATTTTGGCGCTGCCTGCAAAGCCCGCTTGCGCTGCCACAACGGTATGCTCGCCGAGGTCAACATTGTGCGCCACCATCACGAGGTTATCGAGCTTAACGCCCTGCCGAATGAAGGTGCTGCCCATCGTCGCCCGGTCAATGGTGGTGTTTGCACCGATTTCCACGTTGTCTTCCACCACTACGTTGCCCAATTGCGGCAGCTTCAAGAAACTGCCATCGGACTGTGGCACAAAGCCGAAGCCATCGCTGCCGATGACCACGTTGCTGTGCAAAATGCAGTTGTCGCCAATTTTGCAGCCGTGGTAAATCTTTACGCCGGGGTAAATCGTGCAGTTTTGGCCCACATCCACGTTTTTTCCAAGGAAAACCTGGGGGTGGATGGTTGTGCCGCCGCCGATTTTCACGCCTTCTTCCAGTACGCTAAATGTTCCAATGGCGACATTTTCACCTAAAACAGCTGAACCATGCACCGAAGCCCGTTCGGAGACGCCAGCATCCGTGTACACTTGCCCACCGAATTTTTCCATTAAAATACGGAGGCTGTTATAGACATCGTCCACCCGGATGACGGCTTCGGCGGCGAAGGGTTGCGAGGGCTGGAAGTCACGAGGCACAAGCACTGCCGTGGAATGGGTGGTGTAGGCGAACTGTTCGTAGCGGAGGTTGGCAAGGAACGTCAACGTGCCTTGGCCTCCTTGTTCGATTTTACCTGGCCTGCTCACCAGCGCATCCCCGTTGCCTTCGAGCGTGCCTCCAAGCATGTGGGCTATTTCTTTGGCTGCTAACTGCATAGGCGGCAAAGATAGTTGGCAGTTGGCAGTTGGCAGTTGGCAGTTGGCAGTTTTTTGGCAACTTAGTCAACTAATCGGTTTAAGACGACTAATTTTGACCTCAAATTCAATCGTTTTGAAAAAAATCAAAATAGGCACACGGGGCAGCGCACTGGCACTTTGGCAGGCCAATTACACAAAGGCTTCCCTCGAAGAACACGGCATAGCAGCTGAACTCGTCATCATAAAGACTACGGGCGACCTCGTTCAACACCTCAGTTTTGACAAAATCGAGGGAAAAGGTTTTTTCACGAAAGAAATTGAAGACGCCCTGCTGCGGGGCGACGTGGACATGGCCGTTCATTCCATGAAAGACCTGCCCACTACGCAGCCTGATGGCCTCGTTGTGGCGGGCGTCAGCTACCGGGAAGACCCTGCCGACAAGTTGCTCATCCGAAAAGGCGAATCCGTTGACAACCAATTGTTTAAGTTAAAAAAAGGTGCCATCGTCGGCACTTCGTCCTCCCGGCGCAAGGCCCAGTTGCTCGGTTACCGACCCGACCTTCAACTCGTTGACATTCGGGGAAATGTGCCTACCCGCCTCGACAAGCTCCGCAATGGCGACTTCGATGCCATCATGCTCGCAGCTGCTGGCATTGCCCGCCTCCGATTGGAAATGGACGGCATTGAAACGGTAAACCTCAACGTGCGGGAGTTCGTCCCCGCCCCGGCGCAAGGCGTCCTTGCCTTCCAGTGCTGCGAGGATGACCTCGAAACCCGCCGAATCATCCAACGCTGCCTCCATACACCCGATGTCTCTGCCGTGACCAATGTGGAGCGCAAAGTGCTGAAACTCATTGGCGGCGGCTGCCACCTACCCCTCGGTGTCTATTGCGAGCGGGACAATAGCGGCAACTATCACGTCTGGGCGGCTATTGCCGATGCATGGGATCCGCTTGCCCCTTTGGGGCCCGTGCGCCGGGTTCGGTTGTCGCAAAGCACGAACTTGGGGCTGGCGGAAAGGGTAGTGGTGGGGCTGGGAATTGGAAATTAGAAATTTGAAATTTGGAAATTGGGGGGAATGGTCGAACTTCGTGGGCGTCA
Source organism: Saprospiraceae bacterium (assembly GCA_031426435.1). Taxonomy (GTDB): domain Bacteria; phylum Bacteroidota; class Bacteroidia; order Chitinophagales; family Saprospiraceae; genus UBA6168. The sequence goes on from JANPLH010000044.1 coordinate 3,188, forward strand.
AACAATTTTCAATTTCCATAATTTCCAATTTCCACCAAGCATGGAAGCCTACGCCCAAGCCCTCAACATCGCTGTCCCGATTTTTTTACTCCTAATTATAATGGAGGAAGTGGCTTCCCGCTTCATGGGTCTGCCCGTTAACCGTGGCCTCGATGCCGTGAGCAGCCTCAGCAGCGGCGTCACCAACGTGGTGAAAGACGTGCTCGGCCTCAGCATCGGTATTTTCAGCTACGGCTGGATGGTGGAGCACCTCGCCGTTTTTACCATAAAAAGTACATGGCTGGTGTTCGTGCTCGCCTTTATCGCCAAGGACTTCGCTGGATATTGGACGCACCGCTGGGCACACGAAATCAATTTCCTTTGGAACCGGCATGTCGTACACCACAGCAGCGAGGAGTACAACTTGAGCTGCGCCTTGCGGCAAAGCATCAGCGAGATTTTCCAGTTTTTCACTTTCCTTTTGCTGCCTGCGGCAATATTGGGCATCCCCGTGGAGGTCATCGCCGTCATCGGGCCAATTCAATTGTTCTTGCAGTTCTGGTACCACACGAGGTTGATTGGGAAAATGGGTCCGCTCGAACTCATCATCGTCACGCCAAGTCACCATCGGGTACACCATGCCATGAACAAGGAATATTTGGACAAAAACTACAGCCAAATCTTCATCATTTGGGACAAGTTGTTCGGTACTTTTCAGCCTGAGTTGGCAGAGGTGCCACCTGTTTATGGCGTAAAACGGCCCGTGCATACCTGGAACCCCATCATCATCGGTTGGCAACATTTCTGGCTTTTGCTCACCGACGCCTGGCGTACCCGCTCGTGGTGGGACAAGCTTCGGCTTTGGTTCATGCCCACCGGCTGGCGCCCCGCCGACGTTTCGACGGCCTATCCCATCCAAATTGTAGATGATGTTTTGCATTTGGAAAAATACGATACGCATCCATCCCGTGCGCTCGTCGCTTGGTCGTGGGTGCAGTTGTTCGTCACTTTGGCGCTGATGTTTTGGCTTTTCAACCAAATTGCCAATATCGGGATGCCGGGCATCTTGTGGTACGGGGCATTCCTTTTCGTCAGCATTTTCAGCTATACCACGCTGATGGACAAAAGCCGTTGGGCGCTGCTGGCGGAGGCAGTGCGGGCGGGTTTTGGTTTTGGGCTGCTGTGGTGGCAGGGCGGAGATTGGTTTGGGTTGAGTGGCCTTTGGACGTGGATATTTGTGGGGTTTCTGGTGGTGTCGGTAGGGGCAGCATTTTGGGTTATCGTAAATGAGGGCAACAACATGGAGCGCCTCCAGTTTCCATCGTCAAAAATTGAAAAAAACTAACACAAGGCCATCATCACACTAAACCCCTAACCCAAGAACACCCCATTTCGTCGAAATTTGGCCGGGCGTTTGCCCGTTGAACGCCTATATTTATCCCTCAAAAAAAATGAAAATGGAAACCACAATATCAATGCAACCAGCAGCCGCCCAAACCAGAAAAGCCAGCCTGACGCCGACCGAACAGGTGCTGATAGATTACATCTCCCAGATTGCCCCCTTGAGCGACGCCGAAATCAGCCATATCCTTGATTCGATAAAAACAGGCTCCCACCAAAAAGGCAAAATACTCTTGCGGGAAGGGCAATTGAACAATACCTGCTACTTCGTCCTCAAGGGCTGCGTCCGCCAATACTACCTGACTGATGGCGTGGAAAAAACCACCAATTTTTTTACCGAGGGCATGCCCGTCAGCACCACCTTCACCTTTGGCGACAACCGCTCCAAGTCTTACCTCGTCTGTAACGAAGACTGCATCTTGGTGGAAGGCAGGCCCGAAGACGAGCAGGCGTTTTTTGAACAAATGCCCCGCATGGAGACCCTCAACCGGGTAGGCGTGGAATTGGAGCTTCAAAAAAGCCAGGAATTGCTCGCCGAGTACATCATGACCAGCCCGGAGGACCGCTACTTGAACCTGCTCCAGAGCCGTCCCGACCTGCTCGACCGGGTGCCACAGTACCAGTTGGCGAGTTACCTCGGCGTCACGCCGGAGTCGTTGAGCAGGATTCGGAAGCGGATAATGCTGAAATAAAGGGCGGCGCTGAGAGACTGTTTGAAAACCTCCCATCTGGAAAAAAAAACAATCAGAAAGAGGGGTGTTTCTGGCACTTCCCGGAGGTTTAATCACGGTCTCTGAATTGGCGGGAACCCCAAGTTCGTCAAAAATATGCCCGGTACATCAGGTTCGGGAAGAATCCGAACTGCGTCATGTGCCCCACCTTCCCCCGCTCGCTTTCATCGTAAAACTCCGTGATGCGTCCCTTGTGGTTCGTCAGGTTGTCTAGGTTGAGGAAAAGCTCGTGCGTCGCACGGGGCTTGTTCCATTTGTAGCTGGCGGAAACCTGGATTTGGTAGGCATCTTCCAGGCTGCTTTCAAACGCCTTTGAATAGTCCCAAAACTGTCCCTTGTCCGGGTCCACGGCGAGGTTGCCCTGTTCGTCCCGCAGCAGCGGGATGATTTTTCTGCCTCCTGCCAAATATGCCTTGGCGTTCAGTCCCAGCGTCTGATTTTTCTTCTTGCCGATGCCCGGAAATTCCTTGCCGCATAGCAGGTTGAGGAGGTAGTTGCCGTTGAACGGCGTGTTGCGCTCGATGCCGTCCAGCGCCGTGTATTTTGATTGGTAAATGGAGGCGTTCACCATAAAATAGTAGCTGTCGCTGAAGAATTTTTCGAGGGTCAACTCCACGCCGTAGTTCTTGCCCGTGCCCTCGTTCACGAGGTCCACATAGCGGAAATCGAGGTTCTCGACGATGGTGGCGAAGTAGCTCGTATCGTTGTTTTCCACTGGCAGGTCGTAGAGGTGCTGGTAGTACAGTTCCAGTTTTGCCCGCAGGTTTTTGCCTATCCGCTGCTCCAAACCCATCACAAAATGGTCGGCTTTCAGCAAACCCAAGTCCCGGTTCGGTTCCGTGTAGCTGCCGTCGGGCTGTTCCACCTTCGCAAAATAATGGTGGATGCTCTCCATGTTGCTGTGCTTGCCGTAGCCAGCGTGGAGCGAGGTCTTTGGCGTCAGCTTCCAGTCCACGGCGAGGCGGGGTTCGAGGGTGCTTTTCGAGTTGAGCAGCACGTTCATGTTATGCAGCCCGCCGACGACGGTGAGGCGTTCGCTTGCCCGCCACTTCCAACTGGCGAAGTTGCGTACCGTCCCGACTTTTTCATTGAAATCGAGCAGCGAGACCCGCCCGGTGCCCTCGCTGAGCCATTGGCTTTGCTCAAAACGGTAGTCGAACAACGTGTATTTCGTGCCCACCTGCAACCGGTGCCGGGCACTGAACTTGTGGCTGTAAGTCATTGAGCCTCTGTAAGTTGGCTTTCGAAAACGCCCCTCGAAGTTCTGTCGCTTCGCAATGACCGAGTCCCGCACGAACTCGTTGTTTTCATCGTAAATCTTAACGATGCCCGCCCCGGAAACATCGTCCTGAATGCCCTCGTTCGAGTAGGTCGCAGCGGAGTTTAGCAGGCCCTTTTTGCCGAGGCTCATGCTGTGCTTCACGCCCGTGTTCAGC
>JANPLH010000045.1:0-43304 GCA_031426435.1 Saprospiraceae bacterium
TCAAAGGAAATTTCCATGTATTTGACCCGAAGGAATGCACCCATGCTCGATTGTACGACTTTTGGATTGAATACCTCTACGCTGCCAGGGGAGCAAAACACCCATTGTATGCCAAACCAATCAGCGATACGAAGGATGGTGCCAAGGTTGCCGGGGTCCCGAATGTCATCGAGGTACAATGAAAGTCCATTTGTCGCTGATTTTTCATCCAATTCAAAAACCGGCTGTTTCACCACCAGCAATACCTGATTGGGTGTGGTCAACAGGGAAATTTTTTTCAGTTCACCTTCCTCTACTGGCAATATCGTTTCAATATTTCGAAGCAACGCCTTATTCTCCTCCAACCAAGTAGCCAGGGCAACCACCATTTCAACTTCGAAAACACCATTTTCTAAGACCTCTTTGGCCAACTTCACGCCTTCCACGACGAAATTTTGGTACTTTTGACGGTACTTGCGCTCGTGCAAAGAATTAAGGTACCTTAACTGATTGATGGATAATTTCATCTGATAATCGCAGTTAATGTTCAATACGCTTTTAGAGAAATGATGCCAATTCGACTCGATGCTTCTTACCTATTCGCTATTGCTGCACTGATAGTGGTGCTTTGCGGCTGCAATACTACCCAGTTTCTCGACAAATCAAAAGGCGAGCAATACCTTCATAAGAATGTAATCAAGATTGAAGAAAAATCAGGTAAAATAAAAAACAAGTCAAGTCTTGTATCGGAACTGACCAACCTATTGGTGAAAAGAGAGAACAAGGAGATGTTCAGGATTCCGAGGCAATATTTTTACTACATGGCGCAAGACACTTTTGACAGGACAAAAATCGGAATAGCCTTCAATCGTTGGCTCGCAAAAAGGGGAGAAGCACCTGTTTTTATAGATACCATATCGGCATACGAATCAGTTCGCTCAATGGAGTCCTATTTGAAATCAAGAGGGTATTTTTATGCAAATGTTTCCTACAAAATCAAGTCGAATTCAGACTCCACAAAGGCAACCGTTACCTACACGGTTCAACCAGACAGCAGATACATCATTGATAAATTTGAGTTTCAGAGCAAGGACACAGCTTTGTTGCGTTTGTTGAACAATACAATCGGCAAGTCAATTTTAAAACCTGGTGCCCCAGTAGATGTAAAGCTCTATGACCAAGAAGTAGTTAGGATTACCCGATTTTTAAGGGACAATGGCTATGCCTATTTTAACCCCCAATACGTGTCCAATTTAGAGGGCTTTGACAGCTCAAACGTAAAAAAAACGGTGAGTATCAGGCTAAAGGTTTTAACTCCCAATAATCAAAATGCTCATCGAAAATACACCATAGGCAATATTTACGTCTTCCCAGATTATGACCCTAACCTTGCGGATATCAAGCCTGATACGTTAATTGACGGCTTGTTCTTTGGAACTGGTGGGCAGCCTTTTCGAGTGAATCTCCGAACCTTGGCGAGCTCTATTTACATCCGCCCCGGTGAGGTTTATAACCAAGAGGCGCTCGATAATTCCATACGGCAATTGGGAGCATTAGGGGTTTTCAAGCCACCCACACTAAAGACTGAGGAGGACAGCCTCCACCTTGGCACCTTGAACTTCAAAATCTATTTGAGCGGCAATAAGAAATGGGAAATAGGCTGGGACATCTCTGCAAGTTTCACTGAGCGTTCGTCAAACCTTGCCGGTCGTAGGTTATTGATAGGCTTGAACATCAACCCTTCTCTTCGCAATAGGAATGTGCTTAAAGGTGCCGAACTGCTCGTAAGCAACCTCAATTTTGTGCCAGAGGCAAACTTCTTTGACAAGAACCAAAAGTTCTTGAACTCCCTTGACTTTAATTTTCAGAATGACCTTTATTTCCCAAGGTTTACCGATTACCTCGGAATATGGCGCAGATTGCGAAAGTGGGGGATTACCGGTCCAAATTTCAACAAGAATCTACGGCAAAAAGCCACCAGCCGCATGTCGGCAGGTTACAATTATTTGAACCTTCTTGACAATTATAAACTGCATTTTGTCAATCTTTCGTTTGGATATGATGTGCCCGTGTCCATCAATCACCGGGTCAGCATCAACCATTTTGGAGTGGATATTGTACTGCCTTCCATCATAGACAGCTCCATCTTTGACCTTGTTTTGGATAGGAACCCAGCGCTTCGAGCAAGCTTTTCACCACAATTCATCACAGGTCTTTTGTTTAGGGACATAAATTTCGTTTATACAAGCCCGCCAAAAACCACTGGCAAATCATGGTATTTTAGGGGGTACTTCGATATTTCTGGCATTGAATTAATGGCGGCCAATCTCGTTTACAACACCATTGCCAAAACAAACAAGGTATTTAAAGTTGGTAATGATGTGGAATTCTCGCACTACGCAAAATTGGAATTAGATGGCCGCCGCTATTGGCAATTGACCACTAATCGCAGCTTTATCGCAAGGCTTAATCTTGGTGCAGTCCTGCCTTATTATTCTTCAAAAACGGTTCCTTATGTAAAACAGTTTTACGTGGGTGGGCCTTATAGTATAAGGGGTTGGTACACCAGGGAGCTTGGTCCTGGCCTTTACAAAGGCGATTCCGATAATACATTGAGCCGCAATTTGTTCTATCAGGCTGCTGCTTTGAAAATGGAATTCAATCTTGAATACAGGTTTTTAATGTCACGCCCATTTGGCATGTTCAACATGTATGGGGCTGTTTTTTTGGATGGCGGAAATATCTGGACCACGGAAAACGACCCCTCACGAAAGGGTTCTCAATTTTCGTTACAAAAGGAAGTGGATGAGGATGGCCTAATCGTAAAAGACCTATTCTTGCGAGAAACTGCCCTTGCTGTGGGTTATGGATTTAGGGTTGACGTTTCCTATGTTGTTGTTCGATTGGACCTTGGCACACCCATTAGAAACAATTACCCTGACCCGAGCCGCAACAATAGCTATTTTGTTGACCCAAAAACCTGGCAAATAAATAAGGCAGGAGACGTTTGGAAAAGGTTCAAGAACAATACCAGCTTCCAATTGGCCATTGGCTATCCTTTTTAGAATTGGCTTTATAATTTTCAAACAAACAAGTCCAGAACCAACAATCCACAACAAGCAAGGCTGGCAATGCCATTGGTGGTGAAAAACGCAAGGTTTACTTTGCTGAGGTCATTGGGTTTAACCAATCTATGTTGATAAAATAGCAATCCGCAAAAAATGGTTACCGCCAAAACGCTCACCCAACCGAGTTCGAACACTTGGCTGGATGCAAACCAAGTAGCCATCACCATTACAACGGCACAGACCAAGTGTAGCACTTCCGACAATCGGAGTGCTTTTGACTTACCCAAATAAGCTGGCATTGAGTTCAATCTGTTGGCTTGGTCAAATGCCTCGTCCTGCAAGGCATAGATGATGTCGAACCCGGATACCCAAAGGAAAACTGCAACAGCATAAAGTAAGGGCACGAGGTCAAATTTTCCTGCAACGGCAAGATATCCTCCTAACGGAGCAAGTGCCAAGCCCAAGCCAAGCACGAAATGGCAAAACGGCGTGAACCGTTTAGTATAGCTGTAACCCAGCACCACCAACAGGGCTACCCAACTCAGTTGAAAACATGCTCTGTTGATGAAATAAGTAGTGGCGACGAAAAGTAGGCAGTTGATTATCGTAAAGGCAAGCGCAGATTTAGGGCTGACCACCCCGGCAGGGATTTCCCGAACCGCCGTCCTTGGGTTTTTGGCGTCAATGTCCCTGTCAATATAGCGGTTGAAAGCCATAGCAGCGCTGCGGGCAAAGACCATGCAAAGCACCACGAGCCCAAATAGCTTCCAACTTAATTCGCCCTGACCCGACAGCACCGCCAAGAAGAACCCCAGCAGCGCGAAGGGCATGGCAAAAATGGTGTGGCTGAATTTGACAAGGGAAAGGTAATTTTTCAAGTCGTTCGATTTTTCCCGCAATGATAGCAATTAAGCGGTGCAAATCCCCTCACTTTGTCCATTTGGAAAGGACGCCATCTTCAACCAGTTTATCAACATAAAGTTTAGCACCGACTTTATTCACGTGCTGATAGTCGCCAAATGCTTCGGCGGGCTGTACGGCACTGGTGTAGCGCCTCACTGTAACGCCAGAAGTTCGTTCAACATCCATGACCAAAGTGTCAATATTGGTAAGTTTTGGAATGAATTCAGGGTAGTATGGATTCACCACCAACTCGACCCTGGTTCCTTTGTTTTGGGCATATTTTACCATTTCGGTCAAATGGTTGAGCATCTTTGAATCGTAATGAAATCGGAGGTTTTCGTGCTTCGCAACATTTGCCAACATTTCCTGCGAAATCACCCGGTCGAGTAGCCAGTCCTTGTCCGTTTTTTTCCAATAGAAAAAAGTGCGCTGAAAAACCTCGCTGTTGTGGCGGTACAATTGGCTCAACTGGCCAGCGTAGTAGTCATTTTTAAACTCCTGCTTCAAAAGCTTCGAAAGCCGCCCAGAGTAAGGCGAATAATGATTGAACTGGTAAGCCAGCTTATTGTCCATCCGAACACTGTCCAACAGCGTCAAATCCATGACCATTACCTTGGGTGCTTTGTGCCGATCGAGATAGTCCTGAACAAGCGTAGCGGCAAGTTCAATCGGCATGCCATTGTAGCTTAGGTTGGCAGTGCTGTGGCCCGTTTTCTCCTCAGTATATGGTTGGAAGAAGGACAAGCCCCTTGAATTGCCAACGAAAAGCACATCAACTTCCTCGTTTCCGTTGTACAATCTGGAATAACGGAACTGGCTTTCCTTCGTAATTTTTGACAAAAACATACCACATGCCCGGTCAATTAAGAGTGCCAAGGCAATGGTGCCGAGTATCCAAAGCGATTTTTTCATCGTAATCTTTTAAAACTGGAAGTAAATAAACGCCCCGCTGCCAAATGACCCGAAAAAAGCAATCAATGCCAGCAAGGTCGCATAGGCCGCAATGCGGAAAGTTATGCTGCGATGCGCCAACCAATTCCAGTGCATTTTTAAGTCAGTGACCTCAACTGCCAAGAGTAGGCCGATGAGCAGCACGCCTTTAACCACCCAAAACTTATTCATCATGCTGACGATCGTGTAGCCACTCCAGGTGGTCAGCCCGACAATAACATCTATGGCTTTGTCGAAACTCGTTGCACGGAAAAAAATCCAAGCTAAGCAAGTGAAGAAGTAGGTTAGGGCGATGTTGAAGGCTACTTTCATGGCCTTCGGGAAATGCAGCCCAGTCATTAAAGTGCCGAACGGCCTTCCAAGTTGCCGCTGCGCAATGAGATACATGCCATGCAGGAATCCCCAGAACATGAATGTCCAATTGGCGCCGTGCCAAAGGCCACCGAGCAGCATAGTAATCATGTTATTCCGATAGGTGCCGAGCTTGCCTTGGCGGTTGCCTCCGAGCGGGATGTAGAGGTAGTCACGCAGCCAACTTGACAAGGAAATATGCCAACGTTGCCAGAATTCACTGAAATTTTGACTGAAATAAGGGGTGCGGAAGTTCTCGTTGAACTTGAAGCCCAGCACCCTTGCGAAGCCAATGGCAATGTCAGAATAGCCGGAAAAGTCGCAGTAAATTTGGAAGGAATAAAAGATGACGCCGATAAGCAGGTTGATGCTCGTGAAGGCGTCCGGCTCCATAAAGATTTGGTCAACGAATGGCGAGAGCGAGTCGGCTACCACGCATTTTTTGAAAAAGCCCCAAAGAATGCGCCCAGTGCCAGTTATCACACGGTCCCAATCGAAGCCGTGGTTGTGGTTGAATTGTGGTAGAAAATCCTTTGCCCGCACAATAGGTCCGGCCACCAACTGCGGCCAAAACGACACGAAAGCAGCGTATTTCAGGAAGTTTTTTTCAGCGGGCATGTGTCGGCGGTACACGTCGATCACGTAGCTCATGCTCTGAAACGTGTAAAACGAGATGCCAATGGGTAGGATGATTTTGAGCGTGGTCATGTGCGGCTCAAAGCCGAGTGCGAGCAGGAATTGCGCAGCAGAATCAATGAAAAAATTGAAATACTTGAAAAAGGCGAGGAAGCCCAGGTTCATGAAGATGCTAAGAATCATCATCTTCCGACGCCTTTTTTTCTCCGATTCCCGGTCAACGAGCAGGCCGAGCGTGAAGTCGAGTAGGGTAGAGAACCCCACTAAGAACAGGAATTTCCAGTCCCACCAGCCGTAAAAAACATAGCTGCCCACGAGGCTGATTAGATGCTGCCCCTTGAGCGGTCCCAAAATGCGGGAGCCGATGGTGGTTGCCAGAATCAGCCCATGAATCGGCCAGTTCCACCAGCCCTGGCTTGTTCCGTACCACAAAACGGCCTCGGCCAAGGTCGCAAAACCGATACTGGCCCAAGTCCACAGACTCTCACTGCGTTTGGTCGAAAAGAACAAAGGCAGGAAGATGCCAATAAAAACAAAGAATGGTAAACTATTGAAAATCATGTTTTCTCAATTGAGAATTGAGAATGGAAATTGAGAATGGCCGAACCCTTGACTCTCAATTCTCTATTTTCAATTCTCCATTTAACACCTTAGCCCATTTTTGGTAGGCCGCCCCATTTATATGGATTCCATCCAGCGTGTAGGCAGCATCCAAATTTCCGTCCAAATCTCGCAGCACACTGTTCACATCCACGAAAATCAGGTTTTTCGCCAACGCAAATTCCTTGATTCTCGCATTCAGAGCATCTATGTCCCCATTGTCCACCGGCGTCGGGCTGACTATGTTGTTGACAGGCAGCACCGATTGCAAGTACAGTTTAGTATCAGGGGATTTTGTCAGAATCTCGATGACGAGCCGTTCGTATTTCGGCCAGACCTTGGGTGGGGGGAGGAATGCAAGGTCGTTCACGCCAGCCATCAGGAACAATTTCGAGGGGCGGTGGCGCAGCACCTCATCGAGGCGCTCCCGCATCCCATCGCAGTGGTCGCCGGGGATGCCCCGGTTGATAACGTTTGGGTTTCCGAGCAGTTCCGTCCACTCGCCGCCAGCGGTGATGCTGTTGCCGAGCATGACGATGGCCCCGTCTTTGGGAGGCATCATTTCAAATATGTTTTTGCGATGAAAATAGGTCTTCTCGATGCCCCGGCTGTTGATTTTTGCCCAGAGGTTGCGGGGGCCGCCGTATTTTTGGAGGGCAAATGCGAAGCCAGCCAAGCACAACAGGTTTATAACCAGCGAGATATAATTCAATATTTTCATCAGTTATTCACTGCCCTTAGACCCTGCACCGTTTCAAACGCCGATGCCACTGGGAATTCTACCGCACCCCGTTTCAGCATTTTTTCCGCATAAAAATGGAGCAGCCCGAACAGCTTTTCAGCTGACTGCCACTCACCATCCCCACTGCGCCACCAACTCAGGAGTCGGTGGTGGAACTCGTTGAGCAGGTTGATTTCCGAGAGCTTTTGCTCGGCGGTCATGTCGTCGTTTTCCATCATCACCCGAATGGAGATGGTTAGGTTCACCGACACCAAGCGGTGAAAATGGGCCTTCGTGGCTTCGTCCCAAGCGTTGATGACGGCTATCGTTTCTTCGGCAGAGTATTGCATTTTAGAAATCGGTTTATTTAAGCACTTCCTCAATTGTCACGCTCACCTTGTGTTCCGTGTGCTTGAAGTTTTTGTTCGGATTGGCCATTTTGAAAAGTCCCCTTACTTGGCGCAGTACGAACGATGGCATTGCAGCCACGGCACTCCAAACCTGTTTTGGCGCACGGCTCAGTTGCAGCGTCCAGAAAATGGTCAGTACGAAAACCACATCGGCCAAAATGAGCGCCAAAGATACCCACGGATTGATAAATAAACCAACCATGGCCAATGCAACTGCCGTTGCCAGCATGATGAACATCGGTGGGGCGATGGTCACGAGGCCGAACAGCCACTGGTTCCAGCTGAAATTGAGGATGCCCCGGCGCAGGATGCCCAATGAATTCGGGATGTTTTGGAAGTAGCTGAACAACCAGCGGCTGCGCTGCGTCTCCACGTCATCGGCGTTGGTCACTTTTTCATCGTAGCAAATGGCGTCCCAGGCGTAGGCGATTTTTGTGTTTTTGCGGAGCAAAAAATTCTGCAAAATCTTGTCTTCTTGGAGCATCTTTTTCCAAAGGTGTTTCCCCTGCTCAATCTCAGGGCTGGCTAAATACGCCTTGTACAGTTCTGCTTCTACCGCCATGCCACTGCCACTTATCACCGCCGACGAACCGAGGCGGTACGGAGCCACCCGATCAATGAAGTTTTTATAAAACTCGCCCAGTGCATCGGCGCAGGCCATTAGTGTATCCAAGTTTTTGGCGGTTCGCTGCCCTTGTATGGCCTTGTAACCAGCATTGGCGTAGCGGTTCATTTCCGAAAGAAAATCAGGGTGCGCCAAGTTATCGGCATCAAATACCGTGATATAATCGTGCGGCCTCACGAAGTTTTCGATGCCGAAGATGATGCTTTTTGCCTTTAGGTTGAGGGCTTCTGCTGGCCTCAGCACGGTTAGTCGTTCGTCCTCGACGTCCCAGTTGCGGAGGTCGCAACCATCTGCCACGAGGTAGATATGATGGTTGGTATGGCGTTGTCGCAGGAGGGATTTTACGAGGCCTTTAGCGATGTCAACGTTCTTGTAGGAGGTGATGATATTGCCGAAATCGAAGTTTTGGGGCTGTTCAGGCCTCTTTAGCTTTTCGGTGGTGAACAGCGATAAAAACGTGTTCAGCGTTGGCAATACCAAAAAGAAAATCAGGACGACAGATACTGTGACGTAAGTTAGGCTAATGAATTCCATTGTGTTGTTTAGTGTTTTGGCAAAAATAATTGTTTCCCCTTAAATGGGTTTCGGGCATTGTCAGGCCCATTGTGTGTTGTAAGAATTGTCAGAAAAAAAGTTCGGGGGGTAGAGACTGGTCATATCTTGAATTGCACGGGAAGGGAGCCGGCGAGATTGTTTTAAAAGTTCGGGGGGTAGAGACTGGTATTTTAGGATTTTGGGTTTTATAAAAAAAATTCAGGGGGTAGAGACTGGCTTTTCTTGCGGTTTTTTGGGTGTATTGATTCCAGATTTATGACATAAGGTTTCAGATTTTTTGGAAAAAAAGTTCGGGGGGTAGAGACTGGTTTAAATTTTAGGTTTTTCGAGGCCAATTCTTTCCTTAAGTTGCCTTAAGAGAAAAAGTAAGGGGGGTAGAGACTGGACTTATATTTTGGTCGGTGAAATTCCACCGAATTGCTTTCAAGAATGCTTTTAAGTTTGTCCACTCGCCTTTAAATGCAAACAACAGCGTATTTTTTGGGATGGTGAATAGGAACAGGAAAACACAAAACGCCATCCATTGAGCCTTTGTCCGGTTGCGCCGCATGAAAAACAGGCGGTTGCGATTGATGTAGTAGGTCTTCAAAGCGCTGATTTTGCCAACGGAATAGCTTTCCTTGTGGTAAATCTTTGCGTTCGGTTCCACCCAAACATCGTAGCCTGCCCGATGGATTTGCTCACACCAATCCAACTCCTCGTAGTAGAGGAAAAAGTCTTCCGACATCAATCCTGCTTTGGTCAGAACCTCACGTGGCACCATCATGGCAGCACCGTGGGCGTAAGCAGTAGACTGTGCGGTTTGATACTGTCCGAAGTCCACTTCTCGCTCGCCGAGAATGCTGTTCCGGGCAGTGAGCGGATGGACGTGCGTAGCACCTACGTACTGGATGACGTCCTGCTCACTACCCGGTCTAGCGTTATGGTAACAAATTTTCGGACTTGCGATGCCGATTCCGGAATTTGCGCTGAACAGTTTCAGGAGCTTTTCGAGCGCTCCATCTGTCAATTCAGCGTCGTTGTTGAGGAAGAACAAGAAGTCGCCCTTGCTTGCCCGTATGCCAAGGTTGTTGCCACCTGCAAAGCCAAGGTTCTTTTCGCTTCTGACATATATTACTTCCGGAAAATGGTTTTTCAAGTATTCGCCCGGATCTTCCACCGAGGCGTTGTCCACTACAATTACTTCTACGTCTTTGCCTCCAAACTTACGCACGGATTCAAGCAATTCGCAGGTAACTTCCAGTGAATTGAAATTTATGGTAATAATGGAAACCATATAGATTTCGGATTCAGATTTCAGATTTTGTCGGTTTGCGGCTAACTTTTCAAAGCTTGCAGCTGAGTACCGAAATCCAAAATCCAAAATTCGAACTAGTTTTAAACGTTTTCTTCTTGAATGATTGCAAACGGGGTCTTCGCAATGATTTTCATATCGAACCAAAAAGAATGCTTATCAGCATAAGTCACGTCCAAATTGATTCGCTCCTCGGTTGACATGTCGTTTTTGCCCCTTTTGGTCACTTGCCAGAGTCCAGTCAAACCTGCAGGTGCAAGGAAGCGTTTGGCCCAACTATCCCGTGTAAGCTGTTCAGCCTCATACATGGGCAGCGGTCTGTTGCCAACGATTGACATATCACCATTGAGTATGTTGAACAACTGGGGAAGCTCATCCAAACTTGTCTTGCGGATGAAACGACCGATTTTTGTAACCCTTGGGTCGTTGTTAATCTTCGTAAATAGTGGGCCATTACTATTTGCAATGTATTGGTTCAGATGTGCCAAGTCCTTCAAGCGCTGGTCGGCATTCTGGTACATAGAACGGAACTTCAAGAAGTCGAATACTTGATAGCCAGTACCAACCCGCTTAGAGCGGTAAATTATAGGACCTTTCGATTCTAATTTGATGGCTAAAGCAACAAGCAGAAGAATAGGGCTAATCAGTAGTATCACTATAGAAGCAAATAGGATGTCAAAAACACGTTTGGCAGGTGAGATTTGAATGCCAAGTTGCTCTTCTACTTCATCACTAAGAATATCAAACTCTTTTTTGAAACTAATCAAGAAGTCAACCCTCTCCCTAAGCACCTGCCAATGTACTGGTACATCATAATAATCATCAAATCCAAGCTCCATTGCCTGCATTTTATGGTTTAGGCCATCACGGTTCATGGCAATTAGTGGCAAGTACTTGAGCTGTGGGTGTGTTTTTACGTTTTGAAGTAAAAGGAAGTTTTCTTCCTCCAAAGAACCGAATTCACAAATGATGGCCTTTGGCAAATCAAGGTTTTCCGTGGTGGCAACAGCCTTGTGAAGCCATTGAAAGGCTAGAAATGAGTTTTCGAATTCCTTAATTTTAAACGCATTTTCAATGCCAGAAGCATTGATTAGGCACTCATTGAAGGAGCCGTCAAATCCAAGAACTACTATTTCGTCAAGTGGTAAGTTTGAATTTTTTTTAGGTAAGTTTGAGTTCATAATGCCGATTTTATTTTGTTACCAGGGGTAAATTACGCCTGCTTCGAGAAATTTAATTTAGAGCGTAAGCTTCATTGCCCATCAGAACTACTTCTATTTTTTTCTTTAAGGAAATTGGATTGAATGGCTTGGTCATATAGTCGTCAACACCCCAGCGGAGACAGTTGCGCATGTCTTCTTCCCGGTCGTTGCCGGATACAACAATGACGGGTATGTCACGATAGAAACCGCTTTGGCGAATATTTCGGAGGAAATCGTTGCCACTGAGTCGTGGCATGCTCATGTCAAGCAGAATTAGGTCGGGAAGGTTGCCCTTGACCAAGTAAGCCATGCCTTCAAAGCCATCTTTTTTGGTCACAACCTCGTAGGTCTTGCTCAACATAGTGCCAAGCAACAACCGAATGCTTTCATGATCCTCAATAATCAGGATCCTTTTCCGGGCGATGTTCATGTTTGTGTTCGTTTTGGTTAATAAATGTAAGCAAAATGCCCTTAACTAACGTTTCAACAACGCAACTGATTTGACCGAGGGAAATTCAAGACAAGTACCCGTTCGTGATGCCATATTCAAATGGGCCGACAGCACACGAGGGTCTGAGTGGAGAAATGCTTTTAGAATTGGATTTTATCCAATATATAATCGGCTAAGGGTAAAAATACGGGGGAGAAAAATTCAGCTCTTAGTAAGAATGTCAAAAAAAAAATCCAGTTACAAAGGTAATGGGAAAAATTTCAAATCAAAACTTTAGTCAAATCAGTTCGATGTCACAAATCTACAGCAATCCATTTCAATATTTTATGCAAAACCCTTAAAAAACCTGAAAAATATTTGACTTACATAAAATGGCCATCAATTTGTCAATACTTATCATTGTCACAAAAAAAAGAATTTCAAGAATTTTTGCAATAAAAAATGTCAATGGCCGAAAAAATAGTCGGGTTTCCCCTGTCACAATCTCCTTTGAGTGCAACGTTTGACGGTAAGCATAAGTTTAGTCACATCTAAAGGAATTTGTATCGCCCATTTTCAAAATTATTTCAAACTCACTTTTCGCTAAAGGCATGACAGATAATCTGCCAATTCTTACCAAAGCAATGTTTTTTAGCGTTTCATCAGCCTTTATTGCTGTGAGGTGAACGGGTTTTTTCAGTTTGGCAACCGGTGCAACCTCTACCACCGACCAATCTCCATCGGTGGCGGTTAGGTCGGGGTAAAACTCTTTTGATACTTTGCAAATTCCAATTACCTCTTTGTCATCCACGCTGTGATAAAATAGCACGGGGTCACCCAATTTCATCGCTCTTAGGTTATTGCGTGCAGCATAATTGCGAACGCCGCTCCATACCGTACTGCCATCATTTAATAGGTCATCGAAGCTGTATTCGCCAGGTTCAGATTTTACCAACCAATAATTCATAGTGGTTCAATTTTAAGTTAATTTGAGCTTTTTCACCAACTCCCAAGCTACTATTCCCACGCAAACAGCCACGTTCAAGGAATGCTTGGTACCGAATTGTGGGATTTCAACACAGCCATCGCAAAGGGTAAGTACTCCATCAGCAACTCCTTCAACTTCATTGCCGAAGACCAAAACGATGTTCTCAACTGCTTGAAAATCAATGTTTTGTAAGGCTATGCTGCCTTCGACCTGTTCCACCGCCCAAATTCTCGTGCCTTGTATTTTTAGAGCTTCTATGGCCGCAATGGTATCGGGAAAGTATTCCCACTCTACTGTTTCCGTGGACCCTAAGGCTGTTTTCAGGATTTCCCGATGGGGTGGAGTAGCAGTAATGCCACAAAGATATATCTTCTTCAAAGCAAATGCGTCAGCAGTTCGGAAGGCGGAACCGACATTCAAGGCAGACCGAATATTGTCCAAAACCAATATTATGGGCAACTTTTCAGCTTCATGGAAAGCTGTTGGATTCAATCTGCCCAACTCCTCCATGTTCAGTTTACGCATAATGTTGGGTTAGGATTTTTATATAAAACAACGCAAACACCCCCAATCGCCCGTTCAAACAAAGGTTTCCATGTTGAGTGAAGCAAGTCAATCTCCTCATCTGAGAAATCGTTCATGATATTGGAATAGAAAACATAGCAATTGGTGGCTAGGTCTTTTTCGATGAACCCTTCGTTGTTGCCTTTCAGCTCGTAAAGCTCTCTACTGCCAATGTTTGGGAAAGCAGTTCCTACTTTTTTGAAGGGAATGGCATTTTTGTTGAGAAAGTCTTTTGTTTGTTCCTGCAAACCATACCAAGGCAAGTGAGCAAGTGTGCTGTCCCAGCCCATAGCTACTTTTTGAGGATAGACCCAAAAATTTCCAGTTGCAAGGCCAAGGCAAACAATGGGGACAGCTAATTTGCGCAGCCATACGGGCTGTATTTCACCCATGTTTCTTATCAAAAAATACAAGGCTGCCATGTTCATGGCCAAGAAAAAAGGTAAAAAGTAGCGGTGAGCCAACAACCCCTTGTATTGCAATTGGATCGGTGCAATTGCCAAAAAAACCAAAATGCAGAGTGCAATCAATTGAACCCCCAATTTTTGCCGATTCAAATTGGCGAAGTTCAGATGGATTTTTTTTCGAAAACCAAAGGCCAAAAACACTATCGCCAGCCAAACGAACACGTGTCCAAAATCAAGCAGCCGCCATGTCATTATTCCAATGTTTTTTATAAATCCTTGAAACCCGATGCGTTCAAAACTTGGTGCCCAAGTTGAATTTGCATGGAACCCAAACCATCCAGTTTGTTGCCAATGGTAAAAAAGGTACCCGGCGGCCAGAAGCCCTCCTGAGACAAACGGTAAAACTTTTTTGAGGAAAACACTCAAATTGATTTTTTCATCGGAGATAAAAACTGAAAATCCAAACAGCGCCACTGAAAGCATCATACCCCTGGTGCTAATCAGTCCTAACAAGATGACAGCCAGCATTAACAAGATTGGCTTTTGCTTCCAAATGGCCCAGATTGCCATCAAAAAAAAGCAGACTAATACCACATCTGGGCTGACCAGCAAACTTTGACTTGCAAGGACTGGGTCAGCGAAACACATAAGGCACAACCAAGGAGCGTGAAGCGCCCCCAATATTTTTTTTCCGATTAAAAAAAGAAAGGCGATGATGCCAAACAAAAAGGGAAGCATGGCAAAATGGCTCACCGGGAGTGTTTTTCCAAATGCTTTCCATACAAAGGCGATATATGCACCAAATAGGGGAGGGTGGCCACTATCTATTTCTTCCGGCAAGATAAAAGACTGAAAATCAGTCTCGTAGAAAAAATGACCATGCTTGGATGCAAGTTGCACCGTATCCCAAAAAAAGGGAGCGTTTCTCACAAAATAGGTCAGCAATGTGAGTGCGGTACAAAACCACAACGCTTTCGATATCACTTTAAACAAGCCTTTACAAAGTCAACAAAAAGTGGGTGAGGTGATTCAACCGTGCTTTTCAGCTCAGGGTGGAATTGCACACCCACGAACCAAGGATGGTTTTTGAGTTCTATGATTTCTACGAGGTTGTTTTCCTGGTTCATACCTGTTGCAAGCAAACCTGCTTTCTCCATCCGCTCCAAGTATTCGTTGTTGAACTCAAAACGGTGCCTGTGGCGCTCGCTAATTTGAAGGGAGCGATAAGCTTTGTTTGCAATGGAGCCTTTTTTCAGCTCGCAATCATATGCACCGAGCCGCATGGTTCCTCCTTTTTTGGTGATTTTCCGTTGCTCTGGCATCAAGTCAATCACGGGGTTCTCCGCCTTTTTGTTGACCTCGGTGGAGGCTGCACCAGGCAAGTTGAGCACATTTTGGGCAAATTCAACCACTGCGCATTGCATCCCAAGGCATATCCCAAAAAATGGCATTTTGTTTTCTCTCGCATACCTAATGGCATTGATTTTACCCTCTATGCCCCGCTCTCCAAAGCCAGGTGCTACTAATATGCCATCAAACTCTTCCAATTTTTGCTCGACCTCAGCATAGTTGCCGGCAAGCGATTCCGAATGGATAGGAACGACTTTTACCCGACACTCATTGACGGCTCCCGCATGGATGAACGCCTCGAAAATTGATTTATAGGCGTCTTGCAGCTCATGGTATTTGCCGATAAGCCCAATCTTGACGCCGTGAACTGGGTTCTTTAGCCTGCCCAAAAACGCTTTCCAAGGGCCAAGGTCTGGCTCTTTTCGATCGGGAAGGCGGAGCTTCAACATCACGGTGGTATCCAATTTTTCCTTGGCCATCAGCAAAGGCACGTCGTAAATCGTTTCGGCGTCAATGGCCTCCACGACCGAGCCGATGTCCACATTGCAGAAAAGTGCCAGTTTCCGCCGAATGTCCATGTTGATGGGATGCTCGGTGCGGCAAACGAGGATGTCTGGTTGAATTCCTGCGCTCAAAAGCTCTTTTACGGAATGCTGAGTTGGCTTTGTCTTTAGTTCTTTGGCTGCATTCAGGTAGGGAATTAGCGTTAAATGGATGACCATGCAATTGTCACGGCCCAGCTCCCATCGCAGTTGGCGCAAGGCTTCGAGATAGGGCAATGACTCAATATCACCTACCGTGCCGCCCAACTCAGTGATAACGATGTCATACTTATTGGTTGCACCCAACAATTGCGCCCGCCGCTTTATTTCATCCGTGATATGGGGAATTACTTGAACGGTTTTGCCCAAATAATCACCTGCCCGCTCCTTGTTGATGACGGTCTGGTAGATGCGGCCCGTTGTAACATTATTGGCCTGAGAAGTGGGCGTATTGAGGAAACGCTCATAATGACCAAGGTCAAGGTCGGTCTCAGCGCCATCGTCTGTGACGTAGCACTCCCCATGCTCGTAGGGGTTTAGGGTGCCGGGGTCCACGTTGATATATGGGTCGAATTTTTGGATGGTAATGCTGAACCCACGTGCTTGCAAAAGCTTGGCAAGTGAAGCTGAAATGATACCTTTTCCAAGCGATGAAGTCACGCCTCCCGTAACAAAAATGTACTTAGCCATTAAGATAGAAGTAAAATGTAGAAAGGAAAAAGTGAAAAGTAGGGAGACGAACTCGTCATCTACTTTTTACTTTTTCCTTTCTTGTGTTACGGGGTACAAAGGTAGAAATAATGCCCAGTGAACCTGTTGATTTTTGAAAATGATTTTCATCATCCTTTAACGGCCTTTCCAAATCACTTCCTCCGCTCCTACCTGCTGGCCCAATTTTCTGGCAAGCACAAACAGGAAATCAGACAGTCGGTTGAGGTATTGAAGCACCATTGGTGCCACTTGCTCCTCCATGTCCAATGCCACCACCAACCGCTCGGCCCTTCGGCAAACGCACCTTGCTACATGGCAATAAGACACCACTGTATTACCACCTGGTAAAATGAAGTTTTTCAATGGTGGCAAGGATTCTTCCATCCCATCTATCTCATCCTCAAGGAGTTGTACGTCGCTATCTGAAAGTAATGGGATGGGCAATTTTTTCTCAGGGTCGGTGGCAAGGTTGGCCCCAAGGTCGAATAGCCGATTCTGAATTTCAAACAGTAAGTCCCGAATGTGGCCATCTGCCGCATTGTCTCTCACCAGTCCGAGAAAGGAGTTTAGTTCGTCAACGGTGCCGTAGCACTCGATTCGAAGGTGGCTTTTTGGCAAGCGCTTGCCACCAAACAAAGCGGTTTGACCCTCATCACCTGTTTTAGTATAAATCTTGAAAGCCATATTTTTGATTTTATGCTGTAGTCCAATTTTATTTGACCCATTAGCCATTGAAATTGGCAGGATGCCCATTGGCAATATTCATTGCTTGCACGATAGCAGGAACAACCCTTTCAATGGACGGCCTGTCCTTTAAATAGAATTCGATGAAATTCTCTTCTTTTTCCAATTTCCCATCCTTGTATCGCTGGGCATTCGGCCTACCTTCTGTTACGTAAATCTTCAGCCCAGGAAATTCCCTTGGCGGAAAATCTGGTAAAAGGTTCATGCCACCATCCTTTCTTTTCAAGTCTTTGATGTTTACTTTGGTTATGTAAACATGACCGCCATAGGTGTTCTGGATGAGAAGGTCGAAGCGTTCGGTGACTGAGATTTTTACATCACCTACGTCTGGCACCTTACCTTTTGCTTTTTCAAATTCTTCTTGCAAGGCAATAAAAGACTGACGAATCCTGCCCAAGGTATCTGATTCTTCAAGCGCAATATCCTTCATCTTTTCCAATGGTGAGGCATTTGCGGAGGCAGCTTCCACATTTGGGGTTTCTGGTTTTGCAGCAGTAGGAGTACCTTCTGTCACAGGGTCATTTTGGCAAGCAAATAACACGCTTGCAATAAGGGGAAGCATCAGTTTCTTCATCATAATTTACTCGATTTTGGATAAATCCTGTTTTGATTTGGAGACCATTTCATCAGCCTTTTGTCAAAACAGCTAATTCAAATTGCGGGCAAAGTTAATGCCTGAACGGAAACCTTAGTAACGACATTAATCCTCATTTGCAAACAAAGAAAACATTCGGATAGGGATCATTTCACTTCAATAATCTCGACTCGCCTTTCTTTCGATGCCCCAACACTGTAAACTGAATTTCGTTCATCAAAAAGGTCGTCGCTGATGTTGGAGGCCGCTTCGCTCTCGCCATAAGGAGCTTCGCTAATGACCAATTTATCCATCTTTAAGTAGGCTTCCAAAACGCCATTCCGCCAGGTCAGGAAGTGGTTTCGGAGGCTGCTGATGCGCCGCTGCGCCAAAAAATCATTGTAGTTGGTCTTGGCACGTGGACTGGTGTAGCCTTTGATAACGATTTCAACCCGGTCGCCATTTTCGAGGCGTTGTTGGAGTATAGAACAGAACAAGCCGAGGTGGTCAAAGCCTTTTTTCACCTCGTGTTCAAAAAAATCAGTGAGGTTTAGGGTGGCTTCGTCCAATTCCGCTTCGTCGGCTATGGGCTTGGTGTATTGCTCAATGAACTCATTTTTTCGATGGTAAAAGCGCTGATAGGTCTCATCATAAGACTTCTTGGTGGTGGTTCGGTTGGTGCGCTTGTCTGGCTCGTCATTGTCGAAATAGAGCGCCAATGGCAGGAAATCCTCCAGTTTTATAAAAGTAGGCGGACTGGGCGTAGGTGCTAAGTCAATGGTAGGGGGTGGTGTTCCTTGCACCGGATTTGTCGGCAAATCCTCGTAGGTGATTCGATAAATATCATGGCAGCAAGCCTTGTTGTCGGGGTCGAGGTAGAAGGAGCCAGGGCGGTTGGAAGAAAGGTAGCCGCTTTTGCCATCGGCATCGAGCGAGTAATAAATATCGTGGTAGCTGGAGTTGACAGGCCTGCCAAGATTTCGGGCTTCGCTCCAAATGGCTGAATCGCCAACTGCCAGCCTTTCCGTTTCAAAAACATCGTAGCCTCCAAGCC
The DNA here is from genome assembly GCA_031426435.1 of Saprospiraceae bacterium. Lineage (GTDB taxonomy): Bacteria > Bacteroidota > Bacteroidia > Chitinophagales > Saprospiraceae > UBA6168. Next base: position 18,660 of record JANPLH010000045.1, read on the forward strand.
CGCTGCGGCCGTCGGAGCTAAAGTACAGTCGTTGCGAAGCAACGTGGAAAAACGGCGAAATATCGTTCTCGGGCGTATTAAATGCTTCGAGGTTCAGTGGTTCCGAAAACCCTTCTTTTTCCATTTCACAGTACCAAATGTCGAGCTTACCCTTCCCGCCAGGGCGGTCAGACACGAAGTATAGCATCGTTTTTTTTGACAATGAATCAAAAACAAGGGTCGGTTGTGTCGCTGTGAAACCCTTCATGTTGATAGTTGGGGGCAGTAAGGTTGCCTGCTTTTCCCAGCGGCCTTTTTTATCCTTTTCCCGGTAGGCGATTTCGCATCGGATGCTCGATGCGTTCACGTACTCGCAAATGGTGAAGTAAATGCGTTGGCCATCAGCACTCAATGCAGTGTGTGCCGTCAACTTTTGTTCGTCGTTGAACCCATTTGGCAACACCTTCCCCTTGCCGAGCTTTTCGGAGGAAAGCACTTTCGATAGCTTCCGGGCGGGCCTATTGTTGTCCTTTAGAAAATCAAAACGGAAGGAAGAATAGTAGGTCAAGTCGCCAACTTGCAACGCCCCAAATTCCGAGTAGGGCGTGTTTATTTTTTTGTCCAAATGCGCTACCCGCACCGATTTTCCGCTCGACGATGGAAGGTCAGCCATGGCCCATTTGCAGGCATTCAATTCGTTGATGGCCCAATCGGTATAATAGCTGGGACTCGTGTTTTTTTTCAAAAAAACCTCAAACAGCTCGCTTGCCGCTTGATACTTTTCAAGGCATTTCTTGACCTGGCCGAGCCAAAATGGAGCCATTGGATGCATTTCGGATTCTTTGCTGCCAAGCACCTTTTCATAGTATTTTTCGGCCTCCTCAAAGGCGTTGAACTGGCGGGCTGCCTCTGCGAATTTGTACCAAAGGCCAACGTCATCGGGCGAGCGTTGCATGGCTTCCCGGTACTGATAAATTGCGGTGTAGTAGTCGTTCTCGGCGAAAGCCTTGTCTCCAGCCTTTTCAAACGCCTTCGCTGACTGGGCAGACAATTGCGCAGCAAAAAGGAAAAGCATAAAAATCGGAAGGGCGGCTCGCATGTAGATTTGCAATTTGCCAGCCAAGTTAGGAAAATCTATTTTACTGCTTCCGAAATCAGGTTCGGGTAGTCTGTGATGATTCCATCCACTTTCCAGCGGCGCAGTTTCTTCATGTTTTTAGGGTCATTCACCGTCCATGGGATGACTTTGATGCCCATTTTGTGCAATGCTCTTATATCCTTTTTGCGGAGCAATTTGTAGTCTGGACTGTATATATTTGGTTGAAAACCAAGCTGTTGCAGGTTTTGCTCAAAACCATCTTTGTTCTCCACCAAAAAGGCCAGGGTAAGTTGGGGCGCCAATCGTTTCACTGCCTGCACGGCCCGAAGGTCGAATGACTGGACGCAACTTAAGCTGCTGATTTTCAACCGTTCCAGCTCTGCGACCACCAGCTTTGCAAAGTCCTCAATTTTCGGTGTAAAGATGCCGTCGCCGCTTGGGTGGCTCTTGATTTCGATGTTGAAACGAGGCATGGGCTTGTTGTTCGCTGCGCAATATTGCCGCACAGCCTGCACTACATCCTCCAAGGAGGGCTTGTGCAATTTCATTGGCTGCTGCTGTGGGAAGCGGGCATTGCCCCGGCTGCCGCAGTCGTATTGCTTGATTTCGGCGTAGGTCATGCCCATGATTTTGAGCGACATGGCCTCGGCCTTCGTCACGGGGCTGCCATCTGGCTTGCTGCAAATCCCCTCAGACATCCAAGGTTCGTGGCTGACGATTAGTTCCTGGTCTTTTGAAACGGCCAGGTCCAGTTCGAGGGTCGTCACTTGTGGGAATTCGAGGGCCTTTAAGAAGGCGGGAACCGTGTTTTCAGGCAGCAAGCCCCGGCAGCCACGGTGACCTTGCCAGTCGAAATCCTGGGCAGCAATCGGGTTGATTTGCGTCAGCATGAGCAACAGATTGATGGTTGAGTAGAAATAAAGCCTTTTCATCAATGGTTATGTTTTGTTTTGGCAAAACTACGCCGACATGAGGCACAAGGCATGAATTGATTGTGAAATATGTGCTAATTTTAGCCGCAATTTAAACCCTGTTCAATTGAAAAATATAATCTGCCTTTTAGCCTTCCTCTCGCAGTGCATATCCCTGCCTGCCCAATCCGATGCCATTAAAAGCTTGGAAAAGACCACTGCCAACGTGACTGGCGAGGACTTTATCAACAATGCACTGACCCTTGCAGACTGGCTTTACAAGGAAGGTTTTTTTGAAAAATCGGTGGAATGGGCTGAAAAAGCAGGTGGGGCCGCCCAGAAGCTGAAGCATAACAACTACCTGGCTATCAGCCTCAATCAGAAAGCGAAATCTCAAATGAAAATCCCCAGCAAGCGACAAGTCATGAAATCCAAAGCCTATAAATCATTTGAAGAAAGCAACCTTCTTACCACAGATGCTGCCTTGAAATTGGACAATCTTTCGCATATGAAAGACCTCGCTGTAGAACTTGATAAAAGAAAAGAATTGGACAAAATACAGCGTGAAATTACCCTTTTAAATGGCGGCGATGGCGTAGGAGCAACGACAAGCAGTGGTGGCGGCCTTTTTTCCAAGCGAAAAAAAGCACAGGATGAGTTCGAAAAGGCGCAGGCACAAAACCAGCAATTGGCGGCGACAGTCAACAGCCTGGCTGAGGAGAAAGCAACCCTTGCGCAGCAGCAACAAAGCCTGCAAATGCTGATTGAAGCCAAAGAAACGGCTATTCAAAGCATGACGGCTGCGCAAATCAAACAAGAACTGCTGTTCTCCGAGCAAACCCGAATGCTTGATTCTATGCAGTTTGCTGGCGCAATGGACTCGATGAAATTGGCTCAAAAAGATATGATTGTGCAACAGCAACAGGCCGAACTTCAACAGAAACAAGCGGAAATAGACTTGCGAAGTAGCCAACGGAACTTGCTGTTGGCTTTGGTCGGTCTGGTGGCCATTTTGGGTGGTGCTATTTTTTTTCGCTATCAGACCATGAGCAAACACAACGCCGTACTTTCGGAGAAAAACAACATCATCGAAGCTGAAAGGAAGCGCTCAGAAGAGTTGCTGCTCAATATTTTGCCTGCTACCATCGCCGATGAACTCAAAAAAAATGGTTCCGCAGTGGCCCGCCGCTATGAAAATGCTTCCGTGCTATTCACTGATTTTCAAGGCTTTAGTGCCATATCCAAACAGCTTTCACCTGAAAAATTGGTGAGCGACCTTGACTATGCTTTCAAGAATTTTGACCGAATCATCGGAAAGTTTGGATTGGAGAAAATCAAGACCATTGGCGACGCCTATATGTGCGCCGGCGGCCTGCCGGAGGACGGCTCTGGCCACCCCCGTGATGTGGTGAAAGCAGGACTGGCCATTCAGCAGTTTTTGACGGATTGGAACAAGGAGAAAAAAAGGATAGGAGAGCCACCCTTCGAAGCCCGAATCGGCATTCATACAGGGCCTTTGGTGGCAGGTGTGGTTGGTTCCCGCAAGTTCGCATACGACATCTGGGGCGATACTGTCAATGTGGCGTCCCGCATGGAAACCACTGGCGACATTGGCAAGGTCAATATCTCCGCCGCCACCTATTCCTTCGTAAAAGACGAATTCAAATGCGAGTATCGGGGCAAGGTTCCCGCCAAAAACGTTGGCGAAGTGGAGATGTACTTCGTCAGTTGAGGGATGATTGGGAGCTAAGGAGGTATGAGGTTTGGAGGTATGAGGTATGTAGCGCAGTATATCTCATACCTCCAAACCTCATACCTAAGAAATTATATCCCCTTGGCTGTATTGCTTGAGCAATTGTCGGTACCTCGTGAATATTTTTTTCTTGGAAACGAAGCCGATGAAAGCGCCTTTTTCGCTCAGGACGGGTAGCTTCCAGACCCAAGTTTCATCGAATTTCTGCATTGCGTCGGCCATTTTCTCCCCTAATATAAGGGTGTGAGGCGGGAGGATGGCTACATCTTTGGCCTTCATTGTTGCCGTCCGATTTTCATCAAAAAGCAAGTCCTTCAAATCCTCGAAGAGTACGATGCCAGCGAACTTCTTATGCTCGTCCAGCACTGGGAACAGGTTTTGTTTGCTTCGCAAAAATCGTTGAATTAGCTCCTGTACGCTCAGGTCGGCAGATACCGTTTCCACCTCGGTTTCAATAAGTTTGGTCAGGTCAATACTGTTCAGCAGGAAGCTGTCCCGGTCAGCTTGGAAATAGGTACCGTCCTCTTTCAGCGGGCGGGTATAAACCGAGGTCGGGTCAAAATGGCGGGTGATGAAATAGGCCATCGCAGATACAATCATCAGCGGTACAAAGAGCGAGTAGCCGCCAGTTATTTCGGCAATAAGGAAAATGGCCGTGAGCGGGGCGTGAACTACCCCTGCAATGACACCCGCCATGCCTACTGCCACGAAGTTTGATTCAACGATTTTTAGCATCCCAGAAAGGGTGACCAATCGGGCAAATATGAAGCCCGTTACCGCTCCCGTGAACAAAGACCCAGCGAAAATGCCCCCATTGCCACCAGACCCAACGGTAAGCGAAGTGGCAATCACTTTTAGAAAAACGAGGCTACCCAAGAAAATCAGCAACATCCATTCCGACTGCAACTCTTTGAAAATGGAGCGGTGCAACAGGAGGCTTTCGTTTCCTGAAATCAACTTTTCGATGGTCGTGTAGCCCTCTCCGTACAACGGCGGAAAAACAACGATCAGCAGCCCAAGCATTGAACCCCCTATGATAGCCTTCCCGTAGCGAAGCTTGAAATCGCCCATTTTTTTCTCCAAAAAATGGGTGGCACGGGTCATGTAAACTGAGACCAAACCGCAAATGATACCCAATAAAAAATAGAGCGGTATACTTTTTAGCCGCCAGCCTTCTTCGGCAAGCATGAAAAGGCGGTCTTGGTAAAACAATTGCGCCAGCACCGATGCAGTGGCTGCTGAGATAAGCAACGGCACAAAAACCGGAATCGTGATTTCAGTGAGCAGCACTTCTGCGGCAAAAATGACTCCTGCCACTGGTGCATTGAAGATGGCCGAAATACCAGCCGAGGCGCCGCAAGCAAGTAAGATGGTGCGTTCTTTTGAGCCAAGTTGCAGTTGCGTTGCAATGTTGGAGCCGATGGCACTGCCTGTCAGAACGATGGGCGCTTCCAAGCCAGCACTGCCGCCCATGCCTATCGTGAGTGCACTGGTAACGAGGTGGCCGTACATATCTCTACGGTCAAGCTCGCCCTTGCGCCGGGTTATGGCGTAGAGGATTTTTGTGACGCCTTTTTTGAGCTTTCCGCCAAGGAACCGCTCTTCATAAATCACGCTCAGGATAATGCCAACAACGGGCGTTATGAACAACCAAAAATAATTGGTCTGTCCCGTGGCGAGTCCCTGCTGAACCTGTTCCTCCACCCAATGCACCATTGTTTTCATCAAAATAGCCGCCAAGCCTGCCACGATGCCAATCAGAATGCAGGCAAGTAGCAAGTAGTTCTTCCTGGTGAGGCGTCTTAGAAGAAATCCGTTGAATTGGAGAAGTCGCTTAAGCACAATTTTAGGGATGAGGGATGAGGGATGAGGTGTGAGGAATGAAGAGCGATGTGTTCATCCCTCATCCCTCGTTCCTCATCCCTATTTAAATGGCAACCTCCGCTTTGATATGCGGGTGCGGGTCGTAATCCAAAAGGGCGAAATCTTCGTAATTGAAAGCGAAAATATCCTTCACTTCGGGGTTAATTTCCATGCGGGGTAATGGCCTTGGTTCCCTCGTCAGTTGAAGCTTGGCCTGTTCGATATGGTTAGTATAAAGGTGGACATCACCAAAGGTATGAACGAACTCGCCGGGTTGCAAGTCGCAGACTTGTGCCATCATTTGCGTGAGCAAAGCATAGGATGCAATGTTGAAGGGGACGCCAAGAAAAACATCGGCAGAACGCTGGTAAAGCTGGCAGGATAGCCTCCCATTGGCCACATAAAATTGAAAGAGTGCATGGCAAGGGCTTAGGTGCATATCGGGCAGGTCGGCCACGTTCCATGCATTGACGATGATGCGGCGGCTGTCAGGGTTTTGCTTTATTTGTTGGACTGCTTGCGCAATCTGGTTGACGGTATTGCCGTCCTTTTTCTCCCAAGCTACCCATTGTTTGCCGTAAATGGGTCCGAGGTCGCCTTGCTCGTCAGCCCATTCGTTCCAGATTCTTACGCCGTTGTCTTGGAGGTACTTTACATTTGTGTCTCCTTGCAAAAACCACAACAGTTCATAGATAATGGATTTTGTATGAAGTTTTTTTGTGGTCAATAAAGGAAAGCCGTCTCTTAGGTCGAAACGCATTTGATAGCCAAAAACACTGATGGTTCCGGTGCCGGTTCTATCGCTTTTTTCAGTTCCGTTTTCAAGGATGTGCTGAATCAAATCAAGGTACTGCCGCATAAAAATCGGTTGACGATTTATGGTTGATGCTTGTTGGGATGCAGCCTTTATTTGCCGCACATCGTTTAACTTTTACCATCAACCGTGTTCTTTTTTTCCCAAAAGTAGGAAACCTTGCAAAATCCTGCTCAACAATCCCGGCATCAAATCGTTTTTATCCGGTATCAACCTGTTTATGAAAAAAAAGCTAAAACCTATCACCTTGCTAACCTTGGTCTTTGCGCTTTGGTTGGCACCACTGTCCGCCCAGGATTGGGAACTAAAAAAAGACAAAGGCGGCATAAAAGTTTATGTCCGTGACCAGGCCGGCACCAATATCAAGGAGCTGAAGTTCACGACCACTATCGAGGCATCCTTGTCCACTATTGCTGCCGTGCTGACCCATATTGATGGATTCGACGATTGGTGCTATGGAGCACTGGGGTCAAGGGTCATCAAAAAAGTATCGGATACCGAAGTCTATTACTATTCCGAAGTGGACTTTCCTTGGCCTTTCGATAACCGTGACCTAGTGCTACATTCCAATTTTTGGCAGGATAAAAAAACACTTGCACTTCATTCCAAAACAACTTCTGTCCATTGGATGGAGGAAGAGAACGAAGATCTTGTGCGCATCAAAAAATGCGAAATTTATTGGTCTTTTACCCCTATTGGCAATGGGAAAGTGAGGGTGGACTACCGCTTAAATTCCGATCCTGCTGGTAAAATCCCCGCTTGGATGGTCAACCTTGCCGCCGACCAAGGCCCGCTGCAAACCATGGTTATGTTCAAAGAAATGCTTCAAAAAGAGAAGTACAAGAACAGCAAGCTGGCGTTTGTGCAGGAGCTTAGACATTAGAAATTAGACAATAGACCATAAAAAGCACGGTGGCACAGTCTAAAGCCTATTGTCTGATTACTTATCAACTCAATTCAATTTAAACTTCACCGGCAGATTAAACTGGACCCGCACGGGCCTTCCTCTTTGTTTTCCTGGCGTCCATTTGGGCATTGAATTCACCACTCTAAGCGCTTCCTCGCCACAGCCGCCGCCGATGTCACGAAGAATGACAGCATTGGTGATCGAGCCGTCTTTTTCGATGACAAATTTGATATAAACTGTGCCTTCAATTTCATTTTGCCGGGCAATTTCAGGGTAGCGGCTTTTTGAATAAAGGAAGTTCAACAGCTTGCTTTCAGTGCATTTCCGCTTATCAGGTTTAGACATGTTTTCATCATCGCAACCTTGGAAATTGGGCATTGCTTCGACGATGAGAAAAGGCACATCCACGGTTTTTTCTTCAGGCGACAATGTATGCGCTTGTGAAATGATTGTAGCCGTTATTGGCTCGACATTGCCAAGCTCCGATGAACCTATGATACTCGACGCAATCGGAATCGTCGTTGGCAACAACCCAACCGCCAAATCAGGCACTTCGACAATCAAATCTTTTGGCCTTAAAACAGTGGTCTTTGGCATCGCCTGCTGCATAGGCTGGTTGATGGTGAATGGCTTTAAGCTTACTTCAGTTGGATAAGATTCATCAAAGTAAACTGGAACAGCTTCTCGTGTGGTCGTCCAATTAAATGCGAAAATGGAGATTAAAATTGCGGCAGCAAAGCCAATGCGGAGGTTGATGGAGCGCAGGCGCTCCATCTTTGAGATGTGGATACTTTTCATAGCTTTAAAATTTTGGTACAAACTGAAAGATGCTACTCTTGTTTATTTTGGTGCTTCGCAATCGCTAATTATTACTTTTGCGGGCTTTGTGGCCACCCAATTCATTGGGATGGCAGTAGTTGCAAATCGGCCTGCCCAATGAATGGGCGGCTACAACAGGTTAAACGTGATATTATACGAAAGACATGTCCTGAAAAACGGCTTGCGGGTGCTCCTCCACGAGGATGAGAGTACACCGATGGTCGCCGTAAACATCCTTTACGATATTGGCAGCAAAGACGAAAACCCTGACAAAACGGGCTTTGCGCACTTGTTCGAGCACCTGATGTTTGGTGGCTCCGCTAATATTCCTGACTTCGACGACCCTATTCAAATGGCGGGAGGTGAGAACAACGCCTTCACCAACAACGACATGACCAATTTCTACGAGGTGCTGCCAGTTGAGAATATTGAGGTGGCACTTTGGTTGGAGAGCGACCGCATGTTGAGCCTGAATTTTGATGAAAAAGTGCTGGAAACACAGCAAAAAGTGGTGGTCGAAGAATTCAAGGAAACCTGCCTTAACGAACCCTATGGCGATGTATGGCACCATATTTCCGAACTTGCCTACAAGTCACACCCTTACCGTTGGCCGACTATAGGCTTAGAACCAAAGCACGTGGAGGATGCAAAGATGGATGACGTGCGGAATTTCTTCTTCAAATTTTACAGACCCAATAATGCAATCCTTGTAATTGCGGGAAATTTAAAACCCAAGAAAGCACTGAAATTGGCGGAAAAATGGTTCGGCGACATTCCCTCAGGTGATGTACCCATTCGCCGTTTGCCTTTAGAGCCGCCGCAATTTTCATTCCGTGAAAAATTGATAGAAGCAAAGGTGCCGGTAGATGCACTTTATTTGGTGTTCCACACTTGCTCCCGCATCCACCCTGATTTTTATGCTGTCGATTTGCTTTCCGATGTTTTGGCAAGCGGTCCCTCTTCGAGGTTGTACCGAAGGTTGTTGAAAGAGAAAAAGCTGTTCAGCCATATTGACTGCTATATCACGGCGAGCAACGACCCTGGCCTTATCATCATTGAGGGAAAACCAACCAATGGTGTTTCGATGGAGGCTGCCGAAGCTGCCATTTGGGAGGAAATTGCGCTAATAACCGACCAGCCCATTGCGCAGCAGGAACTGGAAAAAATCGTGAACAAAAGCGAAAGTTCCTTGGTGTTTTCTGAGGTAAGTGTATTGAACAAAGCCATCAACCTCGCCTTTTTTGAGCTTGTAGGCGATGCTTCCATTATCAATCGGGAAGTGAACCTCTACCAAAATGTTACGGTCGAAGATATGCTCCGGGTGGCCAAGGAGGTTTTTAAAAAGGAGAACTGTTCGAGGCTGATTTACAAATCAACGATGCCAACTGGTGCAGTTGCGATAGCTGATGACGATGAAGAAGATGAGGATTGAGGTTGTAGAAATGGTTGAATTGATTAAACAATTTGAGATGGCAGGTCCTCGACCAATTCACCCAATTCAACTAATCTAAAAAAAAAGCCCCTCCCCGGCGAACCGGAGAGGAGACCAATCCCAAAAACCGAGTTACTAAAAGTTGGCTGCCGAACTGTGCTTCTTTGGAAGTCTCCAGCCCGGCAGTTTGTCTATTCAATCAATTTAACAAAGTCATTTTTTTGGTAGCCGTGTTGCCCGGCGTCTGCAGTTGGTAGTAGAAGATGCCATTCGAAGGAAGGCTGCTTGCCTCAATGTTTACTTCGTGATAGCCTTTTGCAAACTCTCCACTCACCATTTTTACTGATTTGCCTTCCACATTATAGATGGTCAGCGTTGCGTTGCAGGCTTCCGGCAGTTGGAAGCGAATGATGGTCTCACCCGTGAATGGGTTCGGGATGTTTTGGTACAACTCGAACTGGTTGCCAACCACAGTGGAGCCATTTTCGTTCGTGAATTCGAGAACCACTGGCCTTACCGTACCTCCTTTTTCATAGCTTTCAGCAAGCGTCTGGCTGGAGTTGATACTTAATAATTCGCTCAACTTGCCAGCCTTCAAGGCAGTGAAAGTCACTGTAAATTGAGTTGCATCAACACCTTGTTTAGCAGCTGCCAATTGGTGCCAGCTGGTCGTGATGAAGCCTTTGTCCAAATTTGTGAGGCCAAAATTGTCAATGGCCAAACTTGCCGCAGGTGCCAATTTCTCAAATATTAATGCTGCATTATCGAAGTTGAGCGTGAACTGGTAGCCGAGCATACCCACCAAATTGGCGTTGAAATCAACTGATACTTTTTCGCCTGCTTCTACCTTGCGGTCAAGCACTTTGAAGCCATAGTCAGTTGAATTGCGGTCGCCGGTAACGCCACTGAAATTGTGAGTGACAGCTGTGCCATTTACGTCGCCAATTTTTACAGCCACGAAATTCACATTTGGGCTTGTGTTCGTCAGGTCGTTCACGTTGCATACTTCAGGGAAGATGGCAGCAAACGGGTTGTTCGGATTCTGGAAGGTATAAGCTGCGTCCACAAAGCGCCATGAAGTATTGTTTGGCAATAAGTCATTGACATGAAGGATGAGCTTGCGCAATTCAACAATATCGGCGGCGGTCACAGAACCTGTCCTGTTTGCGTCGGCGGCAATGATTTTATAAGGAGTACCAAGTGGCACCGAGCCAAGAATATGCTGGTTGATGAGCAGCAGGTCGAAAGTGGTAACTCCATTCAACGGGCTGCTATTTAATATTGGCGTGACAGTATAATCGTATCCAATAGGTAGACCCGTGAATTGGTAGGTTCCATTGGTACCAGTCATGGTGTTGCTGGTTAAGTTGCCATTCAGTTCAACTTGAGCATCTTCCAAGCCTAAGTTGCTTTCATTGGCAATCCTGCCGTTAATGGCGATGAGTGGTACACCTGTGCAAGCACCCATGTTATCCTGAATGGTCACAAAGGTTTCACAATAATCCGCATTGCCGGCTTCGTCGGTAACCCAGATTTGAACCACGTTTTGACCAAGGTCATCGCAGGTATAAATATGGCTTACATCCGTCACGTCTGGCGAGAAGGATATTTGCAAATCTGCATCATCCGAGCAGTTGTCAGAAGTGGAAGAGTCGAGCAGTGACGAGGCATTTACTGGCACCATTCCAGAAGCCATAATTTCAACGATAAGTCCATTCACGCAAACTGGCGATGGGTTTTTGCAATCATCAATGGAGAAAAGGAAGTTGCAAAAGCTTGCATTCCCGCAGCCATCCGTTGCACGGTAACTAATGCGGTGCGTGCCCACTGGGTAGTCGTTAGTGGTGTTCTGGCCAGTGCCAGACATAACATAACCAGGGTCAGCAATGCCGTCATCGTTCAAGTCAACCGTCCAGGTAAGGACAATTTGGTTGGCAGGTGTACATGCATCTGTTGGCGTTACGCTGAGGTCTGGTGCCAATGGACTGCAGTCATCCTTGAAGTTGCAGAAAGTGCGGCTGGCACAAGAAGCAAAAGTGGGGCCTGCGCTGTCCATTACTTTAATGACTTGAACATCCGTCCAAATACCACCTGCACTTGGGTTGTTCACATCGTATTGGCACCAATCAATGACCGACCAAGTACGCAGGATTTTTAGGCAAGCATCTGGTGTATTATTTAGGGGCAAATCAGTGTAACCAGAGACCAAGGTATGGCAACCATTGGAGGGAGGATAGGTAGGAGAACCCGTCGTTGCTGGTGTAGTAGGCGAGCTGCAACCGTTTAAAGTTATGTCGGTTGGGAACACGATATTGGCACCAGTGAATGGGTTGTTGTTAATAACCGTAATGGTTTGAACGCAAAAACTTAATGTCCCGGCTGGGTCGGTAGCGGCATAGGTCCTGTAAATTGTACCAGCACCGCAGGTGACGGCACCAGCATCGGATTGTGTTACCACGATATTCAATCCACAGTTGTCAATCGCAAGACCATCCAATTGGCCTTGTAAGCTTGGGTCGGTTTCCACTGTACCCACCAAAGTCGGGTTGGTATAATCCTGACCGCAGAACAAGGTTACATTTGGAGGGCAAGTGATGGAGGGGCCTGATTTGTCCTGCACCTCAACGTTAACCATGCAATCGTTGAAATTGCCGTGGCAGTCGAATACTCGGAAGATGACAGGCACATTGGCACCAACGTCTGCGCAGCAGAACTCGACATATTGGTCAAAAGTGAGATTGGCAGGTATTCCGCAGTTGTCGGTCATGCGAGCTGCATGGAAGTAATCCACACAGCAGTTGTCGGTACTACCATTGTCGAAAGACAAGGCGTCGGCAAAGGCATATCCGTGGTCATCCAATGCTACTACGGTGAACTGGTCACAAATCGCATTGGGTTTTGTGCTGTCCAATACGTTGATTGTGAATGTTTTGGATGTCGAATTGCCACAGACATCCGTCACTTTTACAGTAATGGTATGGAGACCAAAAGACAAACCCGGTTGCGGAACTTGACCACCATTGCCAGATATAGTGCCTACTGGTGTAAAAATGGCGACAGTGTAACTGGAGCAGTCTGAAATGCTAACAGCAGGGATAACAGGGCGGGCACGGCACCCAGGAAGGTTTGCCGTCACGGTCATGTTTGCTGGTGCATTGAACTGAGGTGCGGAGGTATCATTGTAATGAATGACTTGCGTGCAGGTCCAAGGGTTTACATCGAAATCAACAGGCAAACACCAATCCAGCACAGTCCAAGTTCGGATGATACGGAAACCAACGCCGCATTTTGGGATGACCAAGTCAGAATAAGAAGCTGTTATATTGCAGACGGCGTTGGCGCCTTCCGTAATTTGATAGGTGATACCATCAACAACCACTGTTGGATAACCAGTGTTTGATGGATTCTTGTTTAGTGGCACACCTGGCACGCACTCCATCACCTTTTCTGCAGGACATATCGGATTGAGGTCAATCAATGAAGTCCTTTCCACTGTAATCATTTGGGTGCAAGTGCTATTGTACCCTTGCTCATCAGTGGCTGACCAAATCCGCATGATGAGTTGCGAATAGTTGTCATCGCAATCCCCTTGCGTAACCATATCAACATGCTGAACGGTGAAGTCCATACAGTCCTCGAAGGTGGGGTCAGGAATGTCGCCACCTTCTGATACTGGCCGCACGTCTTCCAGGCAAATAATTGTGACGTCATCGCAATTGTCAATGAAAGGACCTGATTTGTCCTCGACTAGTGCTTCGCCCCAGCAGGTGTTGCCAGTATTGGTGTTCGTTACCGTGAATGTAATGGTTTCGCCCACATAATAATAACCAATGTAACTTGAGCCAGTATTTTCCACATCCACAACGAAATCATCATAACAACCGTAACTGCCTTCGAGGGCAGCATCAGCTGAAAGCCACATTTCGCAGGAACCTGGAAGGGAAATGTCCAAGAAGTCATCACAGATTAATGCATTGGACACAGGAACATACGGGTTTACTGTGATGTTGAACTGACAAGTTGATTGGTTGCCGCTACAATCTGTCGCCCTGAACTGCAAGGTAACCGTCCCAATAGGGAACAAACTACCAGAAGTGTATCCCGTTCCATCATATTGAGTGATGGTGGGGGTACATCCGGGAGTATTGTCGGAAGCAGTAATGAGGAAATTGTAGGTGGTTTCGCACTCACCTGGAGTCAGTTGAAGGACGATATTACCCGGACAACTTATGGTTGGCGGAGTAACATCTTGTGCAAGTAGTGTGGAGGCAAAGCATAGCATTGCCGCCATAAAGCTGAGTAACACTCGTGTCATGGGACCTGATTTAGGTTAAAGAATTATAATGATTCGTATCCAGCGGCTGGAGTGAACAGGTGCTTAAGACAAACAAAAAATAAGACCTATACAGCCAGCAAAGTCTGCTTGTGTAATTTTGGTATAACACAGAATGGTTAAAATACTTTCAGGTCGGGCTGAGTTGCCCTTTTGGATAGATTTAAACTGGAGAAAAACTTGGAACGCCTTAACTCGATAGTTGTTAATTGAGCGCAATGTAATATGAGTAAAATTCCAATGCAAATGTAGCTATCAATGTGTTACGATTCCTATACCCTGTTTAAGGTGAATAATAATATGACTAAAAACATTTGGTTCAAGTAGTTAACAATCAATGCTTTGTCAAAAATATTTCCAATCTGATACACAATTTATTTTTGAAAGTAGGGATGATTTTAGAAAAGTATGCAATGAAATTCCTTCATTTTCCCAAATCAATCGTCACCCATCCCTTTGAACAACCGCCAAATCTGTTCACTGGGTACACTTGCGGTGATGTTCACAATTTCTTTTTTGACAGGATGTTCAAAGCTGATGGAGCGGCAATGCAGATGTATGGAGCTATCCTTGTTTGGAGTAGGAGAGCCATATTTTACATCACCCTTGATATGGCATCCAATTTTGGCGAGCTGCGCCCGAATCTGGTGTGGCCGCCCAGTTTGCAAGTCAATTTTCAATAGAAAATGTTCGCCAATTTCGCCTATCAATTCATAATCCAGGTCGGCCTTTTTTGCATCTTTTGCCCGATTGCTGAGACTCTCGTAGGCTTTCACGACGTTTTTAGATGTGTCTTTTAAAATATAGTGCGTTAGATGCCCAAACAAAGGTTCGGGCCGTTTTCCGACAATGGCCCAATAAGTTTTTTTCACGTGGCGTTCCTCGAAAATCTTGTTCATACGCTCCAGCGCCTTACTCGTTCGGGCGAAAATGGTCACGCCGCTAACTGGTCTATCCAGACGGTGGATGGTGCCAAGGAACACATCGCCTGGCTTTTCGTACTTTTCTTTGATGTATTGCTTGACTTGGTCGCCCAGCGTTTCGTCTCCTGTTTCGTCACCCTGAACAAGAACGTTGTTCGGCTTGTTTACGGCAATCAAGTGGTTGTCTTCGTACAATATTTTTAACATGCCACAAAGGTAATTCATTGTTTCAAAGCTTCACGGCTTCATTGCTTCATTGATAGCATATATGCTTCAATGTAACCATGAAACTGCGCTTCTTTATTACCATGAAACCATGAAACATCGAATTAATGAAACTTTCGCTCGGATTTTCACCCTGCCCAAACGACACCTTTATTTTTGACGCTATGATTCATGGCAAAGTAGATACAGAAGGCCTTGAATTTGAGGTTTCCATAGAAGATGTGGAGACTTTGAACCGAAAGGCGATGCTAGGTGAATTGGATATCACCAAGCTTAGCTACCACGCCTATGCGTACCTGGTGGAAAAGTATGTGCTATTGGATGCTGGCAGTGCGCTTGGTAAAAATTGTGGCCCCATGCTAATTGCGAAGGAATTCATGACCGACGAAGCGGTAGAAAAAGCGCTGATTGCGATTCCTGGAAAATTCACAACCGCCAATTTCCTTCTTAGCCTTGCATTTCCGAATGCTACAAGAAAGCTTGAAACGGTATTTTCAGACATAGAAAATGCCGTACTGGAGGGAAGGGTAGATGCTGGCCTAATAATTCACGAGAACCGTTTCACTTACGAAAAGAAAGGATTGAAAAAAGTTATAGACCTTGGCGAGTTCTGGGAGGAGTCAACAGGATTGCCTATTCCACTCGGCGGCATAGTGGCACGTCGTCATTTACCAAGAAATGTGTTGCATACAATAAATAGAGTGATGCAGCGCAGTGTCCAGTTTGCGTTTGAAAACCCTGCCTCATCTAAAGCATTCGTAAAGGCAAATGCACAAGAAATGGAGGAATCAGTGATGAATAGCCATATTCAGCTATACGTAAATGAATTTACAAAAAGCCTTGGTGGTGCTGGAAGAACTGCGATTGGCCGAATGTTCGACGTAGCAAGGGCAAGAGGTATAGTGCCAATTTACAAAGAAGATATTTTCTTAAATTAAAAAGAAATCTAATTTTTGGCATGAATGTTGAAAATACCTAAAGCGTGTAAGTTTTGGTTAAAGAATTGTAAGATTCGTTTTATTGGCCCAGGTTTCAATCCTGGGCTTTTTTTTGTCCTTGCCTGAAGCATGCCAGTTGACTAACATAGGATCAAGCCGAAATAGTTAAACAACCCTTGTTTATCAGGCTCAGCCACCTATGACTTCAGTTGAAATTTCAAGCACTTCCAAAAAAAACGCCTATCGTTCATCTCCTTTCGCACCCTGCACTATCTTTGCGCCCTCAAATTCATTCCATCATCAAATCAAAACCAAATTTTATGGTTATTGCAGTACCTACCGAGATAAAGACAAACGAAAACCGGGTTGCACTCACACCAGCAGGTGCTTTAGAATTGAAAAAGCGTGGACACACAGTTTATGTTCAAAAAGGTGCAGGTGAGAATAGCGGCTTCACTGACCAAGAATACCAGGATGCTGGTGCACAAACTTTGACAACTGCCGAAGAATGCTTTGCGAAGGCAGAAATGATAATGAAGGTAAAAGAGCCGATAGCGCAGGAATATCCGCTCATCCGCAAGGACCAATTGGTCTTCACCTATTTCCACTTTGCATCCTATGAACCATTGACCAAGGCGATGATAAAAAGTCAAGCGGTTTGCCTCGCCTATGAAACGGTCGAACTGCCAGACCGCAGTTTGCCACTGCTGATTCCAATGTCCGAAGTAGCTGGCCGGATGGCGGTTCAGGAAGGTGCAAAATACCTCGAAAAGCCTATGGGGGGCCGTGGTATTCTGCTTGGCGGGGTTCCTGGTGTAGAACCCGCAAAGGTCCTTGTGATAGGAGGCGGCATCGTTGGAACACAGGCAGCAAAAATGGCCGCAGGCCTCGGTGCCATGGTTACCATACTCGATGTCAGCCTGAACCGTATGCGCTATTTGGCCGATGTGATGCCAGCAAATGTGATTACGATGTATTCCAATGAGCTGAATATTCGCAGACTCATCAGAAACCATGACCTTATTGTGGGAGCGATTTTGATTCCTGGTGCAAAAGCGCCACACTTGATTACCAGGGATATGCTGAAAATCATGCGTCCGGGCGCAGTGATGGTTGACGTGGCTGTTGACCAAGGCGGTTGTTTTGAAACTACCAAACCCACCACACATGAAGACCCAGTTTATGTGGTGGATGGCGTGTTGCACTATTGCGTAGCAAACATGCCTGGTGCGGTTCCATACACCTCGACGGTAGCCCTTACCAATGCTACATTGCCTTATGCAATACAACTCGCAGACAAAGGCTGGAAAAAAGCTTGCAGTGATAACAATGCATTGAAGCTTGGCCTCAATGTGATTGATGGCAAGGTGGTCTATCAAGGTGTGGCTGATGCTTTCGGCCTCGAGTACCACGATGTAAACGGTTTTTTGAAATAGTCCGGCTTTAAAGAAGACAGAGAACAAGGCACTGAAAATTGAATTGATAGGATATTTAAATTCAAATTAATCTGCTGCGTTCTCTGTGTTCCAACCCTGCTTTTCGCCCCATTCCTCCAAGCCTAAAGAAGCTTCCCATTGCAACTTTCGATATAATTTGACAAATACTATGACCTATACTCGCATCATTTCGGGCTTGTTGAACATACCCCAAAAGAAAGTCGAGAATACAATTGACCTATTAGCCGAAGGTGCTACTATTCCCTTTATTGCCCGGTACCGAAAAGAAGTGACGGGCTCCTTGGACGAGGTGCAGTTGGCCGCTATACAGCAAGAGCTAAAGAAGCTCCAAGAATTGGACAAGCGCCGGGAGACCGTGCTGCATACCATTGAGGAACTGGGGAAAATGACCCCGGAACTGCGCAATCGCATCGAGAGTTGCTGGGACCCCATCGAGCTGGAGGACATCTACTTGCCATACAAGCCAAAGCGCAAAACAAGGGCAACCATGGCCCGTGAAAAAGGGCTGGAACCATTGGCAACCGCCATTTATGAACAAAGAAGACAGGATGCTGAACACATTGCGCAAGCCTACCTAAATGACGATGTGCTAACCGTTGAAGACGCCCTTCAAGGTGCTCGTGACATCATGGCCGAATGGATTAGCGAGGATGAACAGGTGCGGCAGAAGGTTCGATATGCTTTTCGCAAAGGGGCACAAATCACTTCCAAACTCGTAAGGGGAAAAGACGAAGAAGCTGCCAAGTATCAGGATTATTTTGCCTTTTCTGAGCCATTGAAAAATTGTCCCTCGCACCGATTGTTGGCCATGCGCAGGGGCGAAGACGAGGGTTTTCTCCGTTTGTCAATCGAACCCGAATCAGAGGAATTGCTTTACCGGTTGGAGCAAACGCTCTTGCGTGGCAATGGCGAATCCACGAAGCAGGTAAAAGAAGCATTGCACGACAGCTACGAGCGTTTGCTTGGGCCGAGCATAGAATCAGAGTTTCGAAGTGAAGCCAAAGAAAAAGCAGATGCGGAGGCCATCAATATCTTCGTGGACAATTTGCGCCAGCTACTGCTAGCGGCACCGCTTGGCCCTTACCGGGTGATGGGAATTGACCCAGGGTTCCGGACGGGTTGCAAGGTGGTGATGTTGAGTGAATTTGGCGATTTGTTGCACAACACGACCATTTATCCCAACCCACCCAATTCCGACGAGTACATGGCCCGCAAGATTTTGCAGGACAATGTTGAGAAATACCATATTGCCGCAATTGCCATCGGCAACGGTACGGCGGGGAGAGAGACGATGGATTTCTGCAAGGACATTGTATTTCCGCACCCAGTGAATATTTTCCAGGTAAGCGAGGCGGGCGCCTCCATTTACTCTGCCTCCGAAGTGGCACGAGAAGAGTTCCCCAACCTTGATTTGACGATTAGGGGGGCCATTTCCATTGGCAGAAGATTGATGGACCCATTGGCGGAATTGGTGAAGCTTGACCCAAAGAACATAGGTGTTGGTCAATATCAACACGATGTGAACCAAGTTAAGCTAAAGGAAAGCCTCGACCGCACAGTGGAAAGCTGCGTGAATTCTGTAGGTATCAACCTCAACACAGCCAGCAAGCACCTGCTCACTTATGTGTCAGGGCTTGGGCCTTCGCTTGCGCAAAACATCGTAAAATATCGAACGGAAAACGGCCAATTCGATTCGAGGCAGCAATTGAAGAAAGTGGCCCGAATGGGCGAAAAAGCCTTTGAACAATGTGCGGGCTTCCTTCGCATCAGGAGTGCTGCAAACCCCCTCGACAACTCTGCCGTTCACCCTGAAAGCTACGCTATTGTAGAGAAAATGGCCAAAGACCTTGGTGTGAAAGTACCTGAATTGATTGCAGACCCGCATTTGCGCAAGAAAATTGACCTGAATAAATACGTGACGGAAAAGGTCGGTTTGCCCACTTTGACGGACATCATGAAGGAGTTGGAAAAACCCGGCCTTGACCCTCGTGGCGAGGCGAAATCCTTCCAGTTTGCCAATGTGCGCACTATTGAAGACTTGACGATTGGGATGGTGCTGCCTGGAATCATTACCAATGTAACTGCATTTGGAGCCTTTGTGGACATCGGGGTAAAACAGGATGGTCTGGTTCACGTTTCGCAGTTGTCCAATAAATACGTCCGAAATCCAGCAGATGTTGTTTTTCTAAGTCAGGAAGTAAACGTTAGGGTCGTAGATGTTGATATTAAGAGACGACGTATTCAGTTGACGATGAAAGATTTAGGATGAGTTCGATTGAAAAACGAAAGCCCCGACAACAGTGACAAGTTGCCGGGGCTTTCGTTTTTCAATCTGACTTGAATCAAGCCCTGTTCAGGAGCACTACGGGCTTGGTAATCACCTTGCCATCCTGTAGAATAGATACCATCAAGGTACCGGGGGTGCCTTTGCTGACATCCACTTGGCGGTCGTAGTAACCATCAAAATTTTTCAGGCTTTCAGAATAGATGGTCTTACCAGTGATGTCCGTAATGGTAATAGTTGTCGGAACTGCCTCACCTTTGAACTTCACGTTCAAGTTGCCCAAGGTAGGATTCGGGTAGGCGTTCAATTCCTCCAATTCCAATGTTTTATCCACGACGGGCAATTCAGGCTGCTTGATTTCTTCGACGGCCTTTTCTGTTGGTTCAGTTCCTGGGCAAACCTTGAAACGAGCTTTTACCTCCGAAACCTTACCATTGCGCAGAAGCTCAATGTTGAAATACTCGCCAGCCTTGTGCTTGTCCCGCTCAACGACCAATTCATTGTGCGTATTTACATCTACGCCGTCAATTGATAGGATGCGGTCGCCAGCCTGTAGGCCAGCTTCCTCGGCAGGCCAGCCGGGGATGATGCCATCCACGCCAATGCCATCTTCGTCCCTGCCCCAACTTCCTATCAGTACACCAATGAAAACTTCGCAAGGGTTGCGTTCGACCTTTTCATTGAAATCAAATTTGTAGTCATAGTTATAGTTGAAATTCATGCGCTCCTGCTTACGAGCGGTCAATTCAACAGTGGCAGTCATCGGCTGCTCTTCACGAAGGTAGCTCACCTCAATTTTGTCACCTGGCTTATAGGCCGACAAAGTATTGGACAAACCACCACGTGAGGCCAGTGTTCTGCCATCAATACTGATAATAATGTCGCCGGACCTAAGCCCCGCTGCGGCTGCACCGGCACCCGGCACGATGTCCGTTACGAGCACGCCACCATTCTCATGGCGTTCAGGATAAATGCCGAGAAAAGGTTTTGGCTCCCCGTTTTCTTCACCAATCAAAGCAAAATTGGACATTTCGTGGTCATGGTGACGCTTCATTTCACCGCCGTCATTCCAATTGAATTTTGGAAGTTCTCCGCCCTCGGAATCATTCCATTTGATTTCTGTTCTGTTATTGCCTTTGCGAATCATGATAATGGTTTCGGCTTCTGGGTTTTCTCCCTTGGCCTCGTCGCCCGTCATGATGATGACCTCAGAGATGGTCTCCACAGGGTTTTCAATTTCCACCTCTTTTAAATAGGCATCGGCGGATTGGCCTTTTTGTACACTTTTCTTTTTTACGGTCCAGGTGCCATCATCCTGTTGAGTTTTTTGGATGATGATGACGTTGTTGTTGGAGGGGGTGGTCTCCTGTTGCGCCAGCAAACCTTGGCTAAAAAAGGCAATCAGCGCAAACGTTGAAATGGCAAAAAGAAAATGTCTTTTCATTTCGATTAAATTTTGTTGTGAATAAATGGCGGACCATGACAGTCCAGGTGATTTTATAAGAACGAACCCAAGGACTGGTTGGTAACAAAGATGGTTGCTTTTTGATGAAAAATAAAAAAGAATTCCCTGCAATGGCCGCTTTGCCGAACATTACACCGAATAAGTGGAGTATTTTAATGTTTAGTCTGAAATGCAATCCAAAGGATATTTTTTGGCTTACTTCCCAATTGGTCTAAGGAATTCTCAATCTTTGCAGCCAATCTTATTTGGATGCCAATATTGGCTTTCATCAATTTCTATCAATGATTCAGGTTTTCATCACAGGAGGCACATTTGACAAGGAATACAACTACATCTCTGGTGGGCTGTATTTCAAAAGTACGCATGTGCCAACCATGCTGGAGCGTGGCCGATGCACGATTGACCTTGACGTTAAAACCCTGATGATGCTGGACAGCCTTGAAATGCAGGATGCCGATAGGGAAATCGTTGCGCACAATTGCAAACGATGCCAACATGACAAGATTCTAATTACTCATGGTACGGACACAATGGTGAAAACGGCGGAGTTCATTGCCAACTATGGCCTTGATGATAAGACCATTGTGTTGACTGGAGCAATGGTTCCTTATGCTTTTGGCACTTCTTCAGATGGTTTTTTCAACTTAGGAAGTGCTTTGGCGTTTTTACAAACGCTTTCTCCAGGAGTTTACGTGGTGATGAACGGCAGGTACTTCCCTTGGAATAAGGTAAGGAAGAATACAAAAACGGGGTATTTTGAAGAGACGACGTGACCAGCAGGCTGTTTGGCTACCAACATTTTTTATATCATTGCAGTTTGGTTTGAAAGGGTGCCATAATTGCGTCTTGCAATTCAAGCCCATTTCAACCAAAGGCTGATTTTCAATCTGTTAGACTAAAGAAACTGATCAATGATATTTTCCAACATGAGGCATTTTACCATCTTACTTTTCATGTTCTTGTTAGGCGGCATCCAAATTGCCACCTCACAAAACAAACCAGTACCTGTTGACTTTTTTGCTACCGATAAGGTGCAGGACATCAAAATCACCTTCAAGCAAAGCAATTGGAGCTACTTCCTCGACTCACTTCGCTTCAATGGTGATGGCTTGATGCCTGGAATCGTTGAAATCAATGGCCAACGCTTTGAAAATGCTGGAGTGAGGTACCGTGGCTATAAGTCGTTTGCAACTGGAACATCTCGCAATCCATTGCACATCGTGCTGGATTCAAAAAACAAAACTGAAAATTACCAAGGCACTCAGGTTGTCAAATTGTCAAACACACTGCGTGACCCAAGTATGCTGCGGGAGGTACTTGGTTATGAAATAGCCCGTACCTACATGCCTGCGCCAAAGGCAAATTTTGCCAAAGTGACCATCAATGGTAAGTATTATGGCCTTTTTGCCAATATCGAGTCCGTTTCTGATGCCAACTTTTTGAGCAGGTATTTTACCAGTACTGACAATGCTCTTTTTAAAGCCAACCAAGATGCTGGTGAGAATGTTCCGGCTGGCTGTAAGAACAAAATCTTCGGTTCCTTGGAATATGATGCCCAGGTCAGTTGTTATGAGCATAATTTTGAAAAAATATCCGAGCATGGAACCAAGGAACTGATGGAGCTTGTAAAGGTGCTCAACCAAGAAACCGATAAAATTGAAACTGTGCTCAACGTGGACAACGCACTTTGGATGCTGGCTTTCAACAATGTAATAGTTAACCTGAGCAGTTACACTGGCCAACACAGCATCAATTATTACCTGTATCAAGACGATGACGGAAGGTTCACGCCAATAATTTGGGACTTAAACCTTGCTTTCGGAAGTTTCAAAAATATTGGAGTTGGCTCCGACTTAAAACTTAAAGGGTTGCAAGAACTTGACCCGCTCTTGCAAATTTCGAGTACGACTAAACCCTTGATTAGCAAGCTATTGGAAAACCCTGAATACAAGAAGACCTACTTGTCTCATGTTAAGAACATTCTACAGGATTGGTTCCTGAGTGGCAAGTTTGAAAAGCGGGCCAGGGAATTGCAAGCAATGATTCGGAAAAATGTAGTTGATGACCCAAACAAAACCTATACGATTGCCGAATTCGACGCAAGCATTGACAAAACAGTAGGCAAGAAGAGCAAAATCCCTGGCTTGTTGGAATTGATGACCAAGCGAACATCCTTCTTGAAATCGCACCCAGAACTCATAGTCTTCCCGCCAGATATTGCTGAAGTACAAGTAGAAGGACGTAAGCCATTGTCCTCTCAAAAAGTACAGCAGTTTCACATCACAGCAAAGGTGGACAAGTTCCCTAAAAGGGTAGAATTGTTCTACCGATTGGATGGTAAGGGAGGTTTCACGCAAGTTGCTATGCACGACGATGGCAAGTTCGACGACGGTGCTGCCAGCAACAATGTTTTCGGAGTTACCATCGTGCCACAAAACGGGGAGCAATCCATTGAGTATTATATTGTCGCAGAAAACCCAGGACTAATGAGTTATAGTCCTGCAAATTATATGTGGGAGAAGCATAAATCAACGTTAGATGCGTTGAATAAATAATCGTTTGTCTCATTGATGCTGTTTTGGGCTGAAACAAGGCTCAAAACAGCATCTTGGATTACGTGCTTCCATACTTTTCTTATGAGAAAAATACTGCTTTCCTGCTTCGCAATTTTTTGTTTATCAGCGACTTATGCGCAAGACCTCTATGATTCAGGCCGAATTCCTGTCATAAAGATTCAATTCAAAACCGACAATTGGAGCAAGCAACTTGATTCCCTGAAATCAAAAGGCTTGAAGGAGCGCCTGGTGGCTTCTGTTGAGATTGATGGGAAGGTTTACGATGGGGTAGGGGTTCGTTACAAAGGCAATAGTTCCTACAAGAACCCTCGTAAGCGCAATAAACAAAAGTTGCCCTTCAACATGAAGGCAAATTATCTTAACAAGGACCAACGTTTCGCTGGCGGGTACGAAACTTTAAAACTGGGCAATGTTTTCATGGACCCAAGTTTCATTCGGGAAAATGTCTCCTATGAGATTGCTCGAAAGTACATGCCCGCCCCGCAGTGCAATTTTGCCAAAGTCTATGTGAATGGCGAATTTATTGGCCTTTATACCAACATACAATCCATTGATAGCAAGTTTCTTGATGATTCCTTTGGAACAACCAACGGGAGTTTCTTCAAGTGCGACCCAGAGTGGGAAGAAGTACTTCCTGCGCCATCAGGTTGCAAGGAAGGCGAATACTCCTCATTGATGTATGTCGGTGATGATGCCAAATGCTACAGCGGATGGTACGAACTTGAAAGCAAAAGCAACGAGGGCTGGAAGGACTTGGTGGGTCTGTCGAAGACCGTCAGCTTGACGCCAGAGGCAATTCCCTCCAAACTGAATGTGGACATGACCCTTTGGATGCATGCCTTCAATCATGTTTTGGTCAATTTGGAC
>JANPLH010000046.1:0-8901 GCA_031426435.1 Saprospiraceae bacterium
GTCCAATCAAGCAATAGACAATAGCGATAATTACAAAAGCCAATGGATATGACTCCAAAACACTGCCCAACCAAAAGGCTGCAGCCAAGGACAACATAATAAGTACTAACATAGAAAAAATGCCCAACACAAGTGCGGTCACCATAGCAGAGGTAGTCCGGCTGATGCGTTCTGCAGCTTCCAAGCGGATATAGTCACCTTGTTGCTTCAAGTATTGGCGAGCATATTCAAAGGTTTCGCCAGCTGAGCTGAGTATTTCGTCGGTATTTTTCATGATGCATTAAATAGGAATATTAGAAAGGAGGGCCAGCGACGACCCTCCTTTTCTAAAGCTAATTGAGTCAATATCAGGAAGTTACGTTGGAGTAACCATCTGAATAGTTCCTATCAGCTTTGCTCTTCAAGTCTTGGAAACCACTGGCGACATTTTGCTTCGCTTGGTCAGCTTTGTTTGCCGTTGTGGCCAATGCATGCTGAGCCTTGGATGCAATGTCGGAGGCAACAGTTTTTGCCTTATTGGCCATGTCGCCAACATAGCTTGATGCCTTTGCTGATTGGTCTTTGACAGTCTCTGCTGCCTTTTGGCGCTGCTCACGGCCTTTGTCGGAATTGAGGTAATAACCTGCAACACCACCTGCGATGGCACCGAGGCCAGCAACAACTGCGATTTTTGAATTCTTAGTCATGATAATCATATTTTTGGTTAATGAAAAAAATTAAAACCTCTTTAAAAGAAGTTCTATGGCGGTAGAACGACCAGCATCCTTGCATGTTCAACAAGGATTGATATTCGCCATAAATAATTATTTAACTAAAGTAAGAGAATTTAATGGAGTATTTTCACAATAATGGCCAAAAGAGCTTTCTTATAGAACTAAATAGTTCGTATAGTGCTTCGTCCGCATCATGTTTGTTTTCCCGTCGAGGAAGATGAAACGTGTTGCGTACGAGGAGCCTTCAAATCAATTCTTGAGCAGTAGAAGCTCTGTTCATGACTTGACGGATGAACATCGTATGTGGTACATCGTTTTAGCTGCTACCAAAAACTATTACCAAAACCAATTATTCCTATCATGAAAAAGCAAATAGTTGTCAGCATTGACCCGATGAACATCAAGCAAAACGTGGTTGACTACGCCGAGGAATTGGCAAGGGCCGGCCAAGTAGAATTGCTCATCTATAGCGTGCAAGGAATGCCGCATTTGGCACTTGTAGACAGCGAGGTTGCAAATCCAACGATGGAGTATGCGCCAGGAATTGTGGATGAGGTAGAGCGAATTGCCGAGGAATTTTTTGAGAAAATAAAGGAGCGTTACCCTAACACGCAGATGGAAAAAGGCCTCGGATTTCAGTCAACTTCCACCATAGAGAAAATGGATGGGATGGATGACGATTCTTGCTTGTTGGTGATGCCCAAAACGAGTGACCATGGCTGGTGGAACAATGTCATGGGTACAATGGAAACCTCTGTAGCTGCTAATGTTTCTTGCCCGGTTCTATTTGTTCCGGAGGGTGTGGAGTTCAAGGGAATCTCCAGGATTATGTACTTGGCTGATGCCCAGTCACTAATGGATGGGAAATACAAAGGCTTCCGTTTCCTTCGACAATTCGCCGACACACATTCCGCCCAAGTAGCTGTAGGGTTTATTTCTGACCCAATGCACTCTGACAATGAGCAAATAAAGATAGGTGAAGCGATGGATGTTTTCAAAGCAAGCTTACCGTTCCAGTTCAACCATGAATACCGCTTTTTTCTGCACCATTCAGCCGATGAAATATTGCAAATAGCAGGTATAACCCATACCGACATCGTTGCTTTCCCGTTTCGAGAGTCGGGCTTTTTCTCACGTTTTTTCGACAACGAAATCACCCGGTTACTTGTACTGAAAGCAGATATGCCAGTTCTTGTTTTTTGAGTGCCCTCTTGGCAAATGCAGCTAAAAATTTTTGGAAATAGGCCAAATTGGTTTGAACATGCAGATAGGTGTCACGTTTTAGCTGTACAAACCTCCGAAGGGAGAACCAAATGCCAAGAACCAAAAACATATTTTGCAAAATGAGAATCAATAGCATGAAACGTTGTCACTTTAAAAATCTGCGCAGCATCTGATACAAAGATTTTTGCCTTTGCTCGCAGGCATGGATTTGGGGTTAGAAATTTATTCTACTCCCAACTCCTATTTTTCTTTACCAAAAATAACAGCCATGCGACCACTAATTAATCTGGCAATAATTTTCGTTTTGCCATTCGCAATAAGCTCATCATCCATTGAGTATGACAATGCAAAAGAACCTGCTTCAACTGTTGAGAAGGATAATGGGAAATACTGCAACGCCCGCTTCGACTTTTGTGCTAGGTTTCCAGATTTGTTGCTAACAGAAAAAATCATAGCGGACAACGACGATGGCATACGCCTTACATCAAAGGATGGTAAAGTATGTGCAGAAATATCTGGGATACATAACGTAGGCAATTGGTCATTGACCGATATCTACGATTTTACGTTTGAAGACATAACCTCTGATTATCCTGATGATGTAAAATACGTGTCTTATCATATTGGTAAAACATCTTACGATGCTATATTTGAGTATGCTGGAGAAATGCGTTATTATAAGACCCTATTGCATAGGAACAACAGCATCGTGACGCTGATGATTGCTGTGCCTAAAGGTATGGAATCATTGCTAACAGACCTGAAAGAAGCTATCCAAATTGACCTTCACGAAACTGCTATTTCATTAAATTAAGGATGCGTTTTAATAGCTGATGTACTTTGTAAGTATCATAAATTGCTTGAATTTTATACCCCATATCCAGCTATTATCCGCTAAAGATAATAACAGTAAATCATAACAAATCAATTTTTAAATCATGAAGAACGTATTTTTTGCACTAATGCTTTTTTTTAGCACTCTTTCGCTACAAGCACAACAAACCTTATCTTTTGGCCCTATTGTCGGTGCCAATTTTTCAAAAATCTCTGATATTGACAATTCAGAGTTTAACACGGGCGTCACTGCTGGTGGTCAGCTGACCTACAGCAATGAAAACAATTGGGGACTTGGCGTGGGCCTACTCTATTCCCGTGAGGGCGTGGACATAACCGCTGGCTCATTGGAAGGAGAGACCAACCTGACCTATTTGCGCATTCCTTTGAAGGGATACCTTTTCCTCCGTGAAAATGAGGACCGGTTTCGCCCCAAGCTCTTTTTAGGCCCATCCATTGGCATCTTGCTCGATGGGGACAGCAAGCTCGGCGGCAATGAGATTGATGTCAAGGACAATTTCAACACATTTGACCTTGGAATCATGGTAGGTGCAGGCTTTAATGCTCGATTGTCAGAAAGCGGAACCTGGTTCAACTTTGACGTTGGATACACACATGGTCTGCTCAATGTGGCTGAAAATGGTGCCGATGGTGCCAACAGGGGCATAACTGCCACGGTAGGCGTCTTATTTGGAATATAAAAACAGAAACAATTGGAACTTTTTAGTCCGTTCAATTAAGTATTCACAAGCTCAAAATTTTCGACCATGAAAATTCTTCCCAATTCCGAAGTGTATGCAGACAGCAAGCTGCAACTAACTATCTCTGAATTTGAACCAATAGAAAATTGCAGGACTTTCAACAAGAGAGACCATGATGCCCTGCCGGGCATACCCGAATCAGAAGTGCATTTTTTCTATTATTCTGGTTTGGAAAAAACGGATGTGAAGAAAGAAAGGAGCGGCAAATAAAAACCGTGTCCCTATCTTTAAACACGTGCCTTATGGCACTACTTTAACAAGGAAATTCTTATTTTCTAACCATTAAATTTATTAATTATGCCAATCGAAAAAAATCCAGGGCGTCCACAGGAAACTGACCAGGAGAAGCGCCGCAGACAGCAAGAAGAACAAGAGAAGTCCACAACGCCACGCCGCCCTCAAACGGAAGACGATGAGGATATTTCTCAAACAAAAACAGGTAAAAAGGGCAATACCAACATGTAAGTCGGTTTCCCCTTATTGATTACCTATCACTGCTCATGCAGGCCTTTGGCTTGCATGGGCAGTGTCATTTTATTTTATTGTTTGGAGATTGACCTGATTGTTTCCTTAAAGAATGATATTATGTGACCCATTTCCTCCAAAACTGCGTGATTTTCATCAGCCAATTTTTCCCAATCCTTTATTATATACAGGTCACCCAATCGTTGTATAGCAGCATTTAATTCATCGGGTTGAAATAGGCGCACAAATGAAGTAAGTTTGTGCATAGAATCTCGGAAACATTGGTAATCACGCATTTCGGCTGCTTTCACTAAATCTTGGCGCACCACTGCCAAATCTTCCAGCAATGCCTCATAAAATTCCATTAACACTTCATCATTGTCTTCGAACATGTCCTTGATTTTGGTCAAGTCAAGCAGGCGGCTTGGAGTCATAGCTTCTTTGCTTTTGAGACTGGATGAACGACTGACACACTGCTCCTTGATGGCGTTGTAAAGCTCCGCCGTTAGGAAGGGTTTGCTAATCAAACCATCTATGCCATTTGCTGTGGTACAAAGGCTAATCGTAAAAAGCTAGGAGTGGTCTATTGTTCATCTTCTTTTATAATTAAATGAAGTGCCTGAATCAGTTTTTCATACCTTATTGCATCTTGTTGTTTCTATAGCCTTAGCATTTCCAAAAGCGCATAATCAAGCGTTTAGTTGAACATGGCAAAGGCTTGAACGTTTTCCCAAAAAATCCTTTGTAATGATGTATCAAATAAGTTTATACTGCCTTGCCATTTTAATTACAGTCATGTCCTCCTGTTCGCAGGGAAAAATGGCAAAAACGGACAGCCAGACCAAGCCACCCATCGAGGAGGCTCCAGTTGTCAACAATAAAAACCAAAATTTGAATTTGCTCAATGAATCCCAAAAGCATTTAACCAAATGGTACACCTTCCACGAAAAATTAATTCCAGGCTTTAAAGCCTATGATTTTGTGCTGGTGGATACCTTTCATGATGTGGAGTTCACCGAGTTGGACATTACCAAGCTGGACCCCACCCTTGCCAAATACCGTATTACTTCCCCTGACGGTAAAAAACAAATTGACATCTACAGTTACGGCAGGCAACTGGTGCCCGAAAAGAGCGGCAAGCTTGAATTGGCTGCACAAAACCTCGAATCTGAAGTGGCGCTGTACGGCATGGCTGTCGAAAAAAAGCTGCGGTTGCTCTTTTGCGGGGGTTATTGCCAATTCGATGATGCAACTTGGATAGATAATGATTTACTAATAGTCGCTGGCACTTCCAGCGAAGCGGACCAAAAAAACCATCCGATGATATGGGGCATCAAGCTCAGCACCAAGTCCGTCTTCAGCTTCATGCACCCTGCTGTTCTTACGGTAGCGCCTAATTCCTTTTTTAACAGCGTCATTATTTCGAAATGAACCTACATTCGGATTACCCTTTTTGGATGCTCAAAGAAGGTGTCAAAAATGCCTTTCCCACATTGTCAGCAGACCTAAAAACGGATGTGCTTATCATTGGAGGCGGAATCACCGGTGCGTTGATTGCGCATAAAATGAGCACGGCCGGGCTTGAGACCGCCTTGGTTGAAAAAAGGCATGTGGGCTTTGGCAGCACAGCGGCCAGCACCGCACTGTTGCAGTACGAGATTGATACCCCGCTTTTTAAGCTTAAAGAAATGATTGGCGAGAAGAAAGCAGTTAGAGCTTACCAAATTTGTGAAGCGACCATCTCGAAATTGGAAAAAATAAGCCGTCAAGTTCCTGATGGGGCTGGATTCGAGCGGCATCCAAGCCTATTGTTCGCCAGCTACAAAAAGCACGCTACCGAAATCATAGAGCCGGAATACAGGGCCCGCAAACAGGCAGGTTTCAAGGTGAAGCTATTGCCAGAGGAGGTGATTAGCAGAAAGTACGGGTTCAATGCCCCATCGGCCATTGTTTCCGAAATGGGCGCGCAGCTCAACCCTTACGCACTTACCCAATATCTTCTGAAAAAAGCAAGAAAAAAGGGCTGCCAAATTTTTGACTTGACGGAAGTGCAAGAATGGTTGCCAAGCGAAAAAGAGGTGGTTTTGAAAACTACCCTGGGACATACCATTAAGGCTAAGTACGTGGTGGTGGCTTGTGGTTACGAATCACAGAACTACCTCCCCAAAAACGTCAGCAAGTTGAACTCCAGCTATGCCATCGTGAGTAAGCCACTCCCGACAAACGGCGATTTTTGGTTCAAGAACAGCATGATTTGGGAAACCAAGAAGCCCTACCTCTATATCCGTACTACCCCCGACAACCGAATCATCGTGGGCGGGCGTGATGAAAAGTTTTACAACCCGGAGAAACGAGACCAACTGCTTCCCAAAAAGCACCAGGAACTGGTGTCGGATTTCCAAAAAATATTCCCAAATATTCCTTTTCAAACAGACTTTGCCTGGGCGGGTACTTTTGGTGAAACGAAAGATGGATTGCCGTACATCGGGAGCTACAATAGCCCTCGTACCCTATTCGCTATGGGATATGGAGGAAATGGCATTACCTTTAGCGTGGCCGCCGCTGCCATTTTGCGTGACATTATTTTGGGTAAAAAGAACAAGGATATCGCCCTGTTTTCCTTCAATCGCTGACGTTGTAATGTCAAGCAATTAATTCCTCACACATACCAGACCCATCTATCTCCTTGGTGTTTATTTATTTGGGATGAGATTGGCGAATGATACAATGCAATACAATGGCACCGGTACCTGTACGCATAAGCTCATTGAACATGGGGTCGCCCAGCCTGTTTTACCAAAAATTAAAAAATTTAAAAAAATGATGTCCAATACTCTAAGCTTATTCCTTGCCGCATTAATTGCTTGTTTTTCCTTTTTCGCCTGCAATCAATCCAACCAATCTAGTGTTGACAATGACGCCGAGCACAAAGTGGCTGTGGAACTTACGGAGACCATGCTTTTATCGCACAAGGGCATGCAGGAGCGCCTTGAATTCCTCAAAAATGCGAATCAGGATTTCAAGAAGCAAGTAAACGTCCTTAACAACCCAAACGACTCGCTTCAAAACATTGTGGCGCTACAAGACTCGCTCATCAACGAGTTTGAAGGCATGTGCAAGGAACAAAAGCGGTTGATTGATGAAAATGAGGATTTTATCAAAAAACATGAGCGCAACCCACTTGATGCTGCTCAAATAGCCGACCAGCACCGATTGATACGTGAAAACTATGCACAATTGCAATTGCAAGCTGCTGCCATTGTGCAAGAGGTAGAGAACATAAAAATTCGGATTGACGGAGCTCCGCTTTCTGAAGACAATGCCCAATAAGCATGAAATCCCAGTTCAAAAGTTACGACCTCAACCGCCTGCTTGCTTCCTTTGCAAAACAGCATGAAAAAAAAATTCAGCTAAGCTGCCAGCAACAGTGGGTTGACCTAAAGGACAATCCTACAAAAGGAAAGTTAAGTGTTTATGATTTTGAAGATGGAGTACAGATGTTCTTGCTGGATGGCGTACTGCCAAAAGCTTGGGAAATAGTGACCAACAGTCCAGAAGAATCACCATTCCTGCTTTTTTTCAGTGTGCGGGGTAGGGTAGCGTTCAGCTATAATGGGCTGGCTGAACCTCTTGCGATAGAACCAATGGATACCCTCTTGGTGTCGCATCCACATGTGCATTCGCAAACCATTTTATTCAAGGGAGAAGAACACACAACATTTGCTTGGCTGAAACTGGACAGGCATCTGTACATTCACCATATCGACTGCCTCCCGGAGGTAGTCAAGAAGGAAGCTATCAATTTCTTCGCCGGCCTCACGACCGTGAAGGAGTTTAAAAATAGCGGATTTGGGCTAAAAGGGGCACAAATGCTGCAGCAGGTGCTTCAAGATAAACAGGAGGGACTCATCCATGCCACTTTTGCGGAATCGAAGGCCATTGAGCTGTTTTCGCTACAGCTGAGGCGCTGGGAAGAGGAAACTGTAAAAGTTCCAGCAAAGTCGAAGATGCTGCGCACGGACGATATGGAGAAAATCATCATGGCCCGCAACCTGCTCTTAAGCGACTTGAAGAACGCACCAACGATAGAAATGCTTTCTAAAAAATCGGGGGTGAATCGCCAAAAGTTGAAGCAAGGCTTCAAACGGATGTTTGGCGCCACCATCAACGATTACGTGCGCAACGAACGCCTGCGCATGGCTCGGAGGCTGCTCACAAGTGGAAACTTCAGTATTAAGGATGTTGCCTCCAACGTTGGATACGAGAATTCAAGTTATTTTGCCCGTCGTTACAAGGAAAAATACGGGCTTTACCCGAACGAGTTCTTGCGTACCGCAAGGGATATTAGTGAGGAAGAAGAGTAGTTGAATTTGGCTGGAAGTGGTACTAATCGAAAATGCTTCCAATTGAGCTAACTAAGTTTCCATTTGGGTTAAAAGTATCAAGAGATGGCCATATATCTTTGTGCTGTCAAACAACAAAAATTAGCAGAATAAGACCGCAATTGAATTAGTACGATTAAACGACCCTGATAGCCTAAGATTCATTTGGTTTTTTGGGTTAAATAGGACGGCTTGCCCGGTACGCCGAGCAGCCGTTTTTTTATGTAAAAAAGTGACTCATATTGTCAAAGTAGTAGCCACAATATAAGTTTTATGCTTTGTAATTATTTAAAATCTGAAAATTTTTATACACTAAGCCCCTGCAAATCAGGGGGTTGTTTTATAGCCAAAGCAAATATTTGCCCCAATTGATATCACCAACTTTGTTAATCCTAATGACAGGCAACGCTATGATTAACCCCATAAAAAACAGGAACAAGGCTCAAACGGCCTGTTCCTGTTCAAAATTAATTCTGTGGAGAAATATTATGTCTTGGAAAAGTATGGGTAGTTAAATTGTTT
>JANPLH010000047.1:0-1566 GCA_031426435.1 Saprospiraceae bacterium
CTTTTTTCAACTGGTTAAACGAACTCCATGGCCTCCAAAACGCCTCGAAGGTTCGTTCAAATCAAGGATTGATTGTCCACATCTTTGGTAAAGTCGCTGCGGCTTTAGCTTTGTGGGTTTTCAACCCCTAATTCGCATAATCAATTGAAATCTGTGTAAATCATGTCAAATCAGTCCAATCTGTGTCCTATCCAATCTAAGTCTGACCGCCATCGCATGTGCCTCCAATTCCTCTGCCCTCGCCATTGTGACGATGGCTGGGCCGATGCCCGCCATGCCCTCCTGACTGATGCGCTGGAACGTGATTTTTTTCATAAAACTATCCAACGAAACGCCAGAGTAGTTGCGGGCGAAACCGCTTGTGGGCAGCGTATGGTTCGTGCCACTGGCGTAGTCGCCTGCCGCTTCGGGGGTGTAGTTGCCGAGGAAAACGGAGCCAGCGTTGACCACTTTCTCAGCAAATGCTTCAGCGTTTTCGCAGGCCAAAATCAAGTGTTCGGGGGCGTATAGATTGATGGCCTCCAGCGCAACTTGTTGGTTTTCAAGCAATAAGAAAACGCTGTGGTCAAGGGCAGCGAGGAGCATTTTCTGGCGGGGCAGGGTGGCGACCTGTTTTCCGACTTCGTCAATCACCTGCTCTAGCACCGTTTCGGAGGTCGTCAAAAACACCACCTGCGAGTCCGCGTCGTGCTCGGCTTGGGAGAGCAGGTCGGCGGCGACGAAGGCTGGGACACAAGTTTCATCTGCAAAAACCAGCACCTCGCTCGGCCCGGCGGGCATGTCAATCGGGATGCCGGACTGCTGCACCAGTAGTTTGGCGGCGGTCACGTAGCGGTTGCCGGGGCCGAAGATTTTATAAACCTGCGGAACGGTTTCCGTCCCATAAGCCATGGCCCCAATGGCTTGCGCCCCCCCAACTTTGAAGATTCGATGAACGCCCGCCAATTGCGCAGCAAACAAAATGGCCGGATGCACAGAGCCGTCTTTCGCTGGCGGCGTACAAAGTACAACCGCTTGGCAACCAGCCAATTGCGCAGGGATACCGAGCATCAACACCGTTGAAAATAGTGGTGCCGTGCCTCCGGGCACATACAGCCCGACCCGCTCGATGCCCACGCTTTTGCGCCAGCAAACCACGCCAGGCATGGTCTCGATTTGCCGCACAGGTTCTCTTTGCGCAGCATGGAAGGTTTCGATGTTTTTTGCGGCCAATCGGATGGCCGATTTCAGGTCGTCGGGCAGGCTGCGCCCGGCGTCGGCTACTTCCTCGGCGGTCACTTCGAGGCGGTCGAGTTGGACGCCGTCGAAGCGGGCGGTAAAGCCTCGCAGCGCCTCGTCGCCACTTGTTTTTACGCTTCGCAAAATTTGTGAAACGGTAGCCGAGAGGTCTTCTTGGTCAATGGCTGGGCGCTGGAGGAATTGCGCAAGTTGTTGATTGTCAGGATATTTTACGATTTGCATAGTACTTTACGTTTTGTTTTGTCATTGCCGAAGGCAAACTGCGACATCCCACATGACGTCGCAGTTTGCCTTCGGCAATGACAAAAATGGGGTATTTACAAAATC
>JANPLH010000048.1:0-17452 GCA_031426435.1 Saprospiraceae bacterium
GAAATGCCGTGTTTTACCAGTAAATGAAAGGTTTCCATCACCGTATCAAATTCATCGCGGCGGGTAATTTCATGGAAACGGTCGCGGTCAAGCGTATCCAAACTTAAATTGATGGAGTCAATATTCAAAGCTTTTAATTCGGGAATGAGTGGAGCGGTAAGTGTGCCGTTGGTGGTAATATTAATTTTACGAATGCCTTCTATTTGGCGCAAAGCCCGCAGGAAATCCATCATATCGCGCCGCACAAAGGGTTCGCCGCCGGTGATTCTTACTTTTTCGATACCCAACTCTGCCAACACGCGCATCAGGCGCAGCATTTCTTCGTACGTCAGCAGGTCATTTTTGGGAGCATATTTGATCCCTTCTTCGGGCATACAGTAGAAACAACGCAAGTTGCAGCGATCGGTTACAGCGAGCCGAACGTAATTTATGAGTCTGCCATGATTGTCGAACAGCTTTTTCATAAACGGAGGATAAGAGGATGGGAAGATTGGAGGATGTGTAGAGTCCTATCCTCCCATGCTCCTATCCTCATTAATAACGCCAGGACTGCAAATCCGCTCCCTTCGGCGCTCTGCCCTGCACCTCCTTCGT
Organism: Saprospiraceae bacterium; assembly: GCA_031426435.1. GTDB lineage: Bacteria > Bacteroidota > Bacteroidia > Chitinophagales > Saprospiraceae > UBA6168. The sequence continues at coordinate 595 of JANPLH010000048.1, forward strand.
CCATTTTGGAATGAACATCTGGTGGTAGCGCAGGCGCGAGATGGCGTTAGGTTGGGTGTGGTCTCCGTTCCAACAGTGTTCGGCACGGTCGCCATAGTCCACCTCGCCATCATAGTGCGGATTCGTCGTTTCTTCCAATATTTCTTCTGCTAGATAAACGGCATTGTTGAGATAATAGTTGTCCATGTCGCCACAGTAGAGGTGGATTTTGCCGGTGAGTTGCTGCCCGATTTTGTCCCAGTCCCGTTTCATGATATAGGCCAGGTCGTAGTTTTCCCGCCAGTAGGCGGCTATTTTCGGGTCAATCTCCCCGGTGAGTTTGTCCCAGAGTCGGGCCGGGTAGCCATCGGGGCCGGTGGGCGAATAGACCGCCTCCCAGATGTCCCATTGGTCGCCGGAACGGGAGCGGTCGCCAATGGCCAGTTCCCGGTGGTTCATGTCCACGATATGCGCCGAGAGTTGACCTAGGTAATTGCGGTGACCGGGGCGAGGGGTTTTCCGAAAGGGGCCTTCCTCGTAGTAGGCGTTTTTATCCTCGTAAATATTCATGGTCATATAGGCCCGAAAATCAATGGGGTCGGGGCAGGCGGCGAAGCAGCCGTTGTACTCATTGGGGTAAAAAACTTGGGCTGCCAGTGCCTCCCAGCCGCCAGTGGAGCCACCGTACAGGAAGCGTGCCCAACCCTGGCCGATGCCCCGGAACTGCTTTTCGATATAAGGAATGAGTTCGTAAGTGATGGCATCGCCATAAGGGCCGAGGTTGGCGCTGTTGACGGCATAACTGTCGTCGTAATAAGGGTTGGCGTGCTGGATTTCGATGATGAGGAAACGAGGGAAGGTATCGCTCACCCAGGTCTGGTAAAAACGGTAGGCTTCTTCCTGTTGGATGCGGTTGTATCCGCTGATATGGAATCGTTCGGTGTAATCGGGTTTCAGGTCGGGGTCGGGCGGGTCGGTACGAAAGCCGCTAAAGTCGGATGGGAAATGGCCGTGGTTTACCAAGAGTGGGTAACGTGCCTCCGGGTGCTCGTCGTAGCCGTGCGGCAGCAGCACATGGGCACCGAGGTACATGTCCCTGCCCCAGAATTTGCTCAACCGCTCGCTCCGCATCTTGATGTGCTTGATGTATTTGGTGTCTTTTGTTGCTTCTACTGGCGGAACTTTTTCCGTGAGCTGAAGGGTGAATACATTGACTTTCGTTGGGTCAATTTTCACTTGAACAGGAAGGCTGTAGAGGTTGCCCGGTTCGTTGTTGTACGATTGCCCGGCGGCCCAACTGGCTGGCAAATCCACGGTATGCCCATTGGCGAGCCGATAGGTGTCGTAGCGGTGCAAAACTGCTTGTGCCCAATAGGTGCCCGCTGGAAGCTGTCGCAAGCTTTGGACGGGGTAACCAAAAGCAGTGGCGTCCACCGTGACGGGTTTGCCGGGTTGCCAGTCTTTAATGTTCATCCCGAAGACCTGTCCGGTGGCAGTGGCGTCCATCACCTGTTGGCGAGGTTCTGGCGAATTCTTAGGGGAAATGAACAACAACAAGCGCCCTTGGAGCGGGCTGTTTTCCAGGTTTTTTGAAAAAGACACGGTAAAACTGATGCTTTTTTGAGCAAAGCTTATAGTCAGGCAGCCAGCAAGGAAGAGGCAAAGGCTAAGCAATTTTTTCATGGTGGATATTTTGGGGTAAAGTAAAACAGTTTTTGGGTTGTTCATAGAAATGTTCCCTAGCTGGTGGCCCATCGCCCTGCCTTTCCCATCAAAGAATCCGCTGTCGCACAGTCTTCCCAGTTACGCTGTTTCACAGTCTACGGCGATGGTCAGCGCATCGAGCAATTGGCTTGGATGCGCTTCCTGAAAATCATGGACGACAAAGACCAGGAGCAGGAAATGCTGCACGACGGCATTGCTGGTTACGGTCGCTGACCCTATTGGCCGACCATCTATTCATCAATGAACGCCACTCCTGCTTCCCTTCCAAAATTAAAAAACGGCACTGCTGCTTCCGGTAGCGATTGGGCAATTTCGGTCGTACCGTCTTTCATGTTGGAGATATAGGAAATGGTTGGTACGGTGCCAATTTGTTGGAATGCCCATTATGCCCACCTTGTTTTAAAAAACAGCAGTTGATGGTGAAAATTCATTTTGCATAACTTAAATTGCCCCGTGTTTTACAAGTCTGAAGGAAGCGGAAACTTGGTAGCTGCATTGTTTTGCGCAGTTGTTAGGATAGCATGACTTGTTACTTGTGATTACTGTGTCCAAATTAAAAACGAAATTATGAACAACATCAACAAATTGATTGGTTCTGCCATGATTGGAGCGCCTTTATTGATGCTCCTGGCCGATGCGAACTCATTGCTTTTCGAGTATCCAAAAAATTTTTGGCTTACGAGCATATTGTTGTTTCTATCATTTTATGCCTATCTGGGCCTGATTCATGGACTGTATCAGTTGTCGAATGCTACAAAACTGGCACTGGTGGGAACCTTGGTTACATCATTTGGCGTGCTTGCAGGTGAAACAATTATGGGCTTGGAGCGGGTAGCCTGGGCTATGAATGAAGCTGGATTAAGTGCTGAAATTGATAGAACGGTTCATCATCCTACCGTTTTTAGTACCAGCAGGCAAATAGGATTAACATTTCCTATCGGTTTGATTATAATGAGTATAGCTTTATATAAGGCTAAAGCAATTAATATGCTGACAACGGCGATATTAATCATCGGCATTATTTTGTTTCCAATTGGAAGAATAATTGTCGGGCCATACGCTAATGTTGCTGGGGATATTATCATGCTATTTATATATGGGAAACTCGGAGTAGGCATGATGAAGAATTCCAAATAATATACAAATTCAGACTTTGGGACGGCTGAACAAGCGGGAGGTGGTGTTGAAAAGGTATTTCTTCGAGCAGCTGCGGGAACTGAACCCTGCTGTGGCACGACACCTCGTTTTTATTTTTCCCAAAGTTCCCATGTATCTCCAATCCCATTTCCGTTGAAACCTCCGAATAATACCACACATTGCCGGTGGGAATCAAATGCCATTGCATGACTTGCACGGGCAGTTGGGCCTGTATTCTGTACTTGTGTCCAGTAATTACCTTGCCACAACCAAGTATCGCCCAAGTAATTCCATGTACTTCTTGTGGCGTCTTTTGGAATGCCTCCGCCAAAAAGGATGATGCCCGAAGGAGAGGAGGCTAAACTGTGTGTTTCCCGTGCAGCGGGTCCCATATCGCTTACCTGCGTCCATGCTGTACCATCCCATTCCCAGGTATCATTTGGACAGTTTGAACCGCCAAAAAGGATGATTTTTTCACTAACTGTATCATAAGCCATTGCAGAGCCGACCCTGGCAGAAGGGCCTGTTTCAGCCACTTGGGTCCATTCCATTCCATCCCATTCCCAGGTATCTGGCCAATATCCTCTATTTGCGCCACTAAACAAGACCACTCGGTTGCGCCGTTCATCGTATGCCATCACATGGCCGGTTCGAGAAGGACCCTGGTCATTCAATTTAGTCCAATCCTGGCCATCCCATGACCAAGTTTCATTGAACCAGATCCCTGTGCCCAAATTTTTATAACCACCGTGCAGGATTACTTTTTCTCCATCAAAGGCAATCGCGGCATTGAACCGATCACTTGGCCCGTTTTTGTCAACCTGCGTCCAATACCTGCCGCTCCAATTCCAAGTATCCGTGCCATCGCCTTTTCCCACACCCAGATAACCTCCGAAAAGCACAACTCGGTTGCTGACGGCATCAAAGGTCATTGCAGCCTCATGTCGGGGAGACGGTCCAATGTTTTGCTTTTGTGTCCAAAGAAACCTGTTCATACAATTGTGTTAAAAGTGAAAGTAAAAACACAAAGAACTTGAATTAAATCGAGTTTTGCAAACTAGCTTTAGCAGCGTCTCTTCGCTGGTGCAGGGTCGCTCTTCCGCTGGCATTTGGTCTTTCTTTTCAAATGAAAACCGTCCCTGCTGGCGCAGGGTATTCCCGTCAACGCTGGTTCAAGTTCTCGTTGGCATATAGTATCCCAAAACCCAAAAGCATGCGCTCATGTATGCGCTTCATGCAGTTCCGGTGTGTTGTTCCTTGGTGAGTTGACCAAAGTTGAAATCGGGTACATCTTCAAAATTCCGTCTGGTGGGGTTTCCAGCAAAGCCAAGGTTTCTTCCAATTTTGTTTCCTCCAACCATTTCTTTTGCAAGGTTGGGGTGTGCAGCACAACGGGCATTCGGTCGTGAATCGTTGCCATTTCCTCGTTTGGCTCGGTGGTAATGATAGAAAAGGAGTGCAACGGTTCTCCAGCTTTGTCCCAGGTTTCCCAGATGCCAGCAAAGCAAATCAGGTTGCCGTTCTTCAGGAGGATGCGGTGCGGCGTCTTGCTGCCATCCGTCTTTTTCCACTCGTAAAAACTATCGGCCAGCACCAGGCACTTTCGGTTGCGGATGGCGGTGCGGAATGCGGGCTTCCCCTCGATTCCATCCCTTCGGGCATTTATCAGCTTATTTCCAATCTTGACGTCCTTGGCCCAGAAGGGAATCAACCCCCATTTGAACTCCTGCACCACATCGGGCTTGGCATCGGTAATGACGTAAGAATTTTGGGTGGGAGCCACGTTGTAGCTGTCCCTGAGTTCCCCAATCTTTTCAAGGAAAGGCAATTGCTGTTGAAGTTTTTCCTTTGATGTGACTAATGAAAAGCGTCCGCACATGTTTTTGTTTTTGAAAGGCTGTCTTATAGGTTGTCGCATTTGAAATTGATGTTCGGGTTGAGCAATTTTAAATGCGATAGCCTTTAAATAAAATGAAATTGCGGACAATTTGTTTTGTGTAAAAAATTTATTCTCCTGCCGGCGCACCCAAGTCAAAAGTTTTATTTTCACAAATTATATTACCTTTAGCCAAATGCAGGGCTTGAGCTTTATTATTCTTTTTATCATTATCAAAATAACATCAATATGGCAAGTAAAACTTTCTTACCCAGTGCGCCCAACAAGGGGCTATGGATAGCCGCTATTATCATCGGCTTGTTAGGCATTCTGGTACATTTCGTCCCGGTAGACGGGTTGTCAAAATATAATTTTGAACTGTTGCTTGTCGGCTTTATCTTACTGGCCATCGGCACGACTTACCGAAAGGTATAGTATCACCGCTTGGTGTATGATACTGTTGTGTCAGGTCTTCAACCTTTCAAAGTTGGCATTGCCTAATACTACTTTGTCACTTTATCCACAGCGGGGCGATTATATTTGTAGAAAAATTATGGTCTATTTTTTCAGCCTCAGCGGGGCGGAATATTCACTGATTTCAGGAGGATGTTTCGCTCTGCTAGGGCTTAGTTATGGGATGGTTGGTGGTAAAAAAATGCACCCTCCGATGGGAAGGGTGCATTGCAAATGGTTTTTTAGAGCTTGGTTTTCGGAGTTAAATAGGCTGGCAAATTGTCATTAATAACAAACTTGACAAAGAGATTAAGCAAGCTCCATTGTAATCTAAACCAGCTTTTCCTTATCAAATTGAACATGGCCCCGACAAAGGCGTCGTGCCATGTACCACGTTATTTAATCCGCAGTCAATTACATCCATGCCGCTTCCTCCAACATTGACAGTATTATTTGATGAGGTAGGCGTGAAAAAGCCAAACAGGAAGTTGGTATCACCTGCCAACTCCATGTCAGTGGCGTTGCTTCCCCCTGTGTTATTGGATAATGTATTCTCGAAAGAACCATCAATCGCAAGGTATCCCCATACATTGCCTGTGGCCGTGTTGTTGCTTATAAGCCAGTTATTACCAGGCATTTCAGCACCACCTGTGCCGTTTCCCAATGGGAAACTTCCAGCAGGAACCTTGCACAATATAATACCAATGAAGCTATTTTGAATGTTGTTGTTCGTGCAAATCCCATTCCGGTCACATGCCCATATGCCAAAGGAACAATTGGATATACTGTTCCCTGTGATTTTGACGAAGTCACCATTAATGACGTCAATGCCATCGCCTTGGCCGTTTCCAATAATCGTGTTGTTCAGTACAATCGCATGGTTTGCTTGCTCCAAAGCAACAGAAATTGCAAAGCTAGAAATGTAATTATTTTTAATTTGAACATTAGATGAGTTTTCAACGCCCAATCCTAAAAAACTACTTGAACTATTGGATATTTCCAAGTTGGTAATCTGCGTCCCGTTGGCACCACTCACAAGCACCCCAATAAAACCGCCCAACGACAGCACTGCGCCAGGGTCGCCAGTCAGCTTTATTTTATGGTTGATGATGAGCGTGGCATCTTCCGTGTGGGTGCCCGGCAATAGTCGAATCGTTTCATTATTGCCAGCATTGTTTATGATTGCTTGCAATTGGTTGGTTCCCGGCGAAACCGTGGTAACGCCCCTCGATTCAACATCAGCATCGTTTCCGACGTAAGGGGGCACTTCAGGCCGAACAAAATCCATCCCTGCCATTGTCCTAAGTTTAATCTGCTGCGGACGGGTAGCCGTTTGAGGACTTGTATCCTCGTTTTTAGCGCATCCAAATATCAGGATTCCCAAAAGTGCTGCGCAAAATAAATGCTTGTTCTTCATTTTGATAGTTTTAAAAAGTTAAGAATAAAGTCGGTCACGTTAATCAATCTGCCGATTTCTAAAGCGAAGCCGCCATGTTCATTATAATGCCCGATTTTTTAAGTCATACTATAATGGATTATCCCAAAAACAAAAGCTCACCCAACCCTTCCCATTGTCCTAACATCTTTACAAATGGCTGGTCAAAAGCAATGGAGCCCCTGTTTTGAATGAATCCTTTGTTTTCAATATCAAATAATATGGTGCGGCAAATGGTCAGCTCACCCTCCACGATGAGCTCACCTTCGTTCAAGATGCCGACGTCATTTTTCCCAAGCCCGTCAACGGTCAGCCGGCCAAGCCTCGAAACCACTAGCCTTGCACCCGGCTCGATGATTAATTGTGCGATGTCGCTCACGAAATGGTCAATGACTGGATAATGGCAATCGTCAACTAGGTTGCCGGGTATCACGACCTTATCGGACCAACTTGGCACATGGTAATTGTACCAGTTAGTTGGCTGTTGCCATTCTTGGGCTGCACCATAGGTGCCACCTTTCCAAAAGTGCGGTACCGTTACCTTCTTTTCAGTGCAGCCACCCACTTGCGGAGTAGGTGCTATCAGTTCAGGAAGGGTCAATTTCATGGGATTTTTGTTAGAGATTATAAAATCATTCCTAGTCGCTTACCAACCCACAATCAGCTTATCCACATACCGGACTTGCCCACTTCGCACCTCCACCCAATACATCCCCGGTGGCAGCGCCCCAATATCGAACCGCTCCGAGTTACCCCGAATTTTGGCCTCGAAACAGGCACGGCCTGTCAGGTCGAAAATGGTCATGTTGGAGGTGCCAATGGCACTGAAGCCGTCAGGAAGCTCAATGGTGATTTCGCCGGGGGTAGGGTTGGGGAAGATGCGGATAGATAGCTTTTCAGTAGGCGAATCAACAACGCTAATCAGCGAGTCCGTCAGGACTTCAACTGTGCCGATGGTCTTCATCTGTTCAGCATTCCAGCCGCCGCCCACCACGATTTTGTTGCCCCAAGCAGCACAGGAATGCGTCATACGGTTATCATTCATGTTGCTTATAGACCATTCGTTTTCCACTGCGTCGAAAACATCAACTCTCGAACTAGAGGCATCAAAGTAACTGATGCTGAGGTCAATATGGCCGCCTCCCGTAAAATATGCTTTGTTGCCCAGCGTAGCAGCCGCCATGCCAAATCGTGGTAAAGAAAGAGCTTCAACATCGTGTTCTCCTGTCAATAAGTTAAATTTGTCAACCCTATCGGAATAGCCCGCGGTAGGGGTATACCCCCCTGCACATAAAAGATATGGATACGCCACCGCTACTGTTGGATACGATCGCGCCAATGATAACGTATCGGTGTACCATGAAGCTGAATCAACATCGAATATATCCACCCTGTCAGATGATTGCCAACTTGTCCAACTGGTTGAACCTCCACAGAACCATGCTTGGTTACCCACAACCCCCGCATCCAGTTCCGCCCTTGCCTGTGAAAGGTGTTCGATTGTCCAGCTACTGTCTGAAGGATTATATATTTCTATTATATCGCTTGGAACGACCTGTCCTCCGCTGATGGCGTAGCCCCCAGCGAACATAATTTTACCATTTACGATTGCAACGGCTCCGAGTCCACGGCCTACGGAGAGTTCCTGAACCGTCCATTCATCATTGGCGATATCATAGATGTCAACGATTTTAAAAGTAACCATCCCGGGGCTGTTCGCCGTCCATTTGAAGCCACCAGCGAAATAGAGTTTACCACTTATCGCAGCGCACATCATACCAGCCCTGCCAATCGAAAGCCCTGGCTGCACAAGGGATATATCATGAGTTTCCAAGTCAAGTTGATACACCTTATTACTGTATGGCGCAGTTGTGACATTCTGGTTTTGTGGCCCTCCAGCGAAATAAACCTTTCCATTGTATGCTATGCCGTTATTTTGAAAAGTAGCTGCTATGTTTTCGTCGAGCCTTGTCCACTGACTGAAGCCAGTTTGAAAACTTAAAAGATAGCAACCAACAACCAATAAGGTAAGTCTTTTTTCCATAATAATGAGAATAAATTAGTGGTGAAAGATAATAGTGTGCTTGGCAAAGTTGCCAAACACACTGTAGATAATTTCAATAATACGCATCCACCCCCGTATCCACCTGCACCCCCCCATGTACGGAATTGCACACAGTTGGCACAGTCGGTGACAGCATTCGGGTCGTCGTTTAGGAAGTCGGTGGAAGCTGGTTTGCATATTCAGCAGGACTGGTTTAGCTGTCCTTTTGGCAACTTGGAAAAAACAGGACAGCACTGAACACGTGCAGGTAAATTAGATTTTTCATTGGTTGAAATTGTTAATTTAAGAAATAAAATTGTTGATTACTGATTGCTGGCAAGACCGGTTCCTGAGATGGGCAATGGGGGTATCGCCAATTTGTTCGCCTAAGTATATTATGTGAGCAGATGGTCAAAGGTAATGTGGCAATTTTCAAGCTGGCGTTACCATATCTCTACAATTTGATTACCATCCTCTTCATTGGTGCCGTGCAATTCCTTTGCAAAAAAAGCCAGTTCATTTAGCAAGGCAACGACGTCCTTCACCGTTTCAAAAGCGTGAAGCGGAAAACAGTCCCTCGCCCTTACCAATATCTGTTTGTTCTGCACATCAATGGTATTTTTCTGCTTGCCTAAGTGCTGTGCAACTTCGGCATTCGTCAGGTCGGGCGACTTTCGCAAAAGGTCAACAATACGGCGCTGTTCCGGAGTCAGTATGAAGCAATTCGGGCTGGTGAATACTTTTTTCCAAATCGCTTGGGTCCATTCTTCATGTCGGGTATGTTTATCCCAGAAATCGCCTATCAATGGAATCTTATCTTTTGAATCGAATGGCCGCAACGGGGTAAAAATGTTCAGGTGAGTGACCATGTTGTTTTCCATGTCCATCTGTACTGGAAATGCCTCCATCAAGACCCAATGGTAGCCGATTTTTTTCAGTTTCATGGGCAAAGCCAACCGAAATGACTGCTGCATCGGCACCAGCGTGTCTTTGATGTTTTTGGCGTGGAGATAGAGGGTTACCGACCATTTCAGGTAATCCCTAAGGTAATCCAGGTGTACCGTTCGCAAATATTTATCAATCGTAAACGCTCCCTCATAGTCAAGGTAATTTTCCACATTCATTTGGAATATGGCTTGGTTCACCCTCAAATCCACCGCTATGGAAAAGCGGTTGGTCATAAAGCGGTTTTCACCGAGCGTTTGGAAAAATTCTTTTAACTTTTCATTTGACCAATTTACAGGCTTTCCGCAATTCTTTGTCAGGTTGCGGAGGAAGAAAAACGCTTGAACGATGGTATGGCCAAGGTCTAAGTATTTTTTTGCGGCAGTAATCATTTGACTAATCGGGTCAGTGAATAAATTATAGGGTTTGCAACACCACGTTTTATGGTGGCATTAAAATGTTAGATGAAAACAACTGTTAATTTTAATGCAATAGGGTGCAAAGAAGCCGCATCGCACTAAAATGGTCAGCACGATTCGTTGCAAATTGTAGGCGATTTGATGCAAAGTGGAATCTTAGTTGGGCAAGGGCCTAAACATGGCCGTTTCGCCCCCTTGGGGGCATCCCAAAAACCCTTTTATAGGACCTTGATAATTGCGCAGCCGACTTATACCCAACCTCATCTGCAATCTGTGAAAGGGTCAGGGTACTGGATTCCAATAGGGTTTTTACTTGTTGCAAGCGCATGCATTCGATGAGTTCGGAAGCATTGATGCCTTCTGATTGGAGGTTTCGGAAGAGCTTGGAGCGGCTCATGGCCATTTTCTTGGCCAATTTTTCTACATTGAAGTCCTCGTCGGCAAGGTTTTCAGTCACGGTTTCCCTAACTTTCAAAAGTATCGGATTTTCAATTGGCACAGCCGTTTTCACACCATTTTCAGGTGCTGGGTTATAAGACAGCGAAGTTTGTGCCGCCGCCAACCCCTTGATGCGTTCATTTTCCTGCCGAGTTTTCCAGGTAAGCCCCAGTAGGAAGCAGGCCATTTCGAGCAATAGGCCCACTTTCACATCGTACATATACCATGTCCACTTGCTGCCAGTGGGAGTAAAACTACGAGCGGTGTTGCTCCAAATACCCTCATACACCCCAGGCAACCTATCGGCGACCACCGTGAAAATGGTTGGTAATAATAGCAGCGAAACGCCTGTAAGGATATAAATGGCCAGACGGCTTTTTAATTGGCTAACAATGACAGCGATGGCCCATAGCGAGAGTACGAAGAAAGGCAACTTGACGTAGTGGTGAACATTCAGGCTCATTTGCCATCCCCCAAATAACTGGAAAACCAAGGGGTCAATTACGGTCAAAGCAGTAAAAGTGGCCACTCCCCCTAGCAAAAACCGGTCAAGGTTCGGAAGCCTAAATGGCAAGTCGAGAAATATCCTTATAAATTGTAAATAAAAAGCATAGCTCATGTATCCAAGTGGCGCTTCCAAATTGGCATGATAGGCTTTCAAATCACCAAACAAGGGCAAAGGCGGCTCTAAATCCAAACTCCTCAAATAGAAAACGAACATGGATATGGCATAGGCAGCATAAAAAAGATAGGCTTGGTTGCGATGTAGATGAAAATGAACAAAGGAGACAAAAACCAGCAATGCCAATATGCCAAAAAAAACGCCTTGAAAGATGTTATAGCCAACCTCTTGCATGGCCGCTTCCAATCGTTGCTCCTTTTCCTGCGCCTGGGTTAACAACCGAAAGTTGGGTTTCACCTGCCCAGGGTGAAAATAATCCGAGAGTTGGAGGAAATAAGTCCGTTCCTGCCCGCCAGAAAGCTGGATGGGGTGGCAGAACCTACTCAATGGAAAACTGCGCTCGCTGTAATTGGTCCACATCCCACCTTTCCGGTGTTCCCATTCGCCCGGTTTTTTTTTGTAAAATAAATCCGAGCGGGTAAACTTGTCCATACATAGCAAAAGATGAATTGAGTCGGACGAAGTGTTTTTGATGGGAAAACGAAACCAATAAGCACCATTTTTTTTCAATTCGAAACTGCCCGAAAAAGGCTGGAAAGGTAAGCTCAGTGCTTCCTGCACCTTCATTTTACCAGTAGGGTCGGTGGCCAAGACCATGAATTGCTGCAAGGATTTTTGGCCATGAAACTCATTGCCACCGATATTCAGCGGAAGTTGCTGGCCAGCCATAGGGAAAGAAAGATGAAATAGGATTGCCAGGATGAAATTGTGCGTGGAAAAAGTGTTTTTCATATTGGTTTACTAAAGAAAAAACAGGGCACAAACCTTAAAATATCATCACAAATTACGTTTACTTCCGTAAATGATTTGTATTTTTTTTTAACTCCAACCTTTGTTCAAATCTTAGGCAAGCATCCAAAGCCCACCCTTTCCCAAAACCATTTCCCCCCTACCCTGTTGAATTGCAGCACAAAATCAAAACAATGATTCAATGAAGAATTACCTAATCGCAGGCGGCTCCTCGGGCATCGGGCTAGAATTGGTGAAAAGACTGAGCGCCGAAGGCCATCAAGTGCTCGCCGTATCCCGCACGGGCGGCAGCTTGGATGGGCTGCCCGGCGTCACGCATTTGCCCAAAAACCTATTGGAAGACGAACTGACCGAAAGCGAACTGCCCGCCACTTTGGATGGCGTGGTGTATTGCCCCGGTAGCATTAATTTGAAACCCTTCCGCTCGCTGAAACTGGAGGCTTTCACAGAAGATTTCCAAATCAATGTGCTTGGTGCGGTCAAGGTTTTGCAAGCCTCGCAAAAGGCGCTAAAAGCTGCCGAAAGCCCCGCCGTAGTGCTGTTCAGTACGGTGGCCGTTGGCCAAGGGATGCCGTTCCATGCCTCCATTGCGGCAGCAAAAGGGGCAGTGGAAGGGCTGACAAGGTCGCTTGCCGCTGAGTGGGCACCCACCATCCGAGTCAATTGCATCGCACCATCGCTGACGGATACGCCGCTAGCCGCCCGCCTGCTCAGTTCCGAGGAAAAAAAGGAAACAGCGGGCGCAAGGCATCCGCTAAAAAGGGTCGGAACCCCAGCAGAAATAGCCGCCCTTGCCCATTTCCTGTTGGGTGAAAACAGCCGCTGGATGACCGGGCAAGTCATCGGGATGGACGGGGGAATGTCGTCAGTGAAAATTGGTTGAAATGGTTGAATTGGTTGAATTGGGTAGGGACCTGCCAATTTCAACCAATTCAACCAAATTAACCAAATTAACCATTTCAACCATTTCAACAACAACCACCATGTTCGGATTATTCAAAAAAGACCCCGCCAAGCAACTGCGGGAACAGTATGCCAAGTTGCTCGAAGAAGCCCGTGATTTGCAGCGCAAGGGGGACATCAAGGGCTATGCTCAGAAGTCGGCGGAGGCAGAGGAAGTGTCAAAAAAACTCGAAGCATTAGAACAATCTTGAGCTTCGGGTTATTTTTGCAAAAAAGCAAAAATATGGACATCATCTGCATCGACGACAATTTCACTCCAGAGCAAATGGCCGAAATCCCGAACCGGCCCATCAAGGACAAGCTCTACTCCGTTCGGGACGTGGTAAAATCCGCCAATGGCATCGGATTGTTGCTCAACGAAATCGAAAACCCGCACACGGGTTGGACGGTGCGCAACGGCATGAAGTTTACTTTCGAGCCGAACTTCAACATCCGTCGCTTTGCTGACCTCCAGCATATTCCTTTGACCTACGAAATGGTGAAGCAGGAGGTTAGTGTCGGCGCATGAGAAATGGCAAGTATTGATATTAGGTTGATGAGGGGGAGGCTGTAACAAGGTTCCTAAACCTTTCTTCTCAACCCCTGTTCATTAGCCAACCATAAGTTAGTGCAATATGGAAATCAATAAAGGCCAAGCTGCCACTGCCGACCAGCCTACAACTTCCGACCACCAAACGCCACTCGCCAACAAGGCGACCATCCGCCATTATTACGAAGACACTGGCTTGGACTATGGGGAATGGAGCAAGGAATACAACATGCACTTTGGCTACTGGCGGCCATGGATGAACCCCCTCCGGCGGGAACCCATGCTCCAGGAAATGAACCATTTTGTGTTTGAAAAACTGCGGATAACGGAAGAAGACGAGACTTTCTACGACCTCGGCTGCGGCCTCGGTGCCACCATGCGCAGTTTTGCGAAGCAATACCCCAGCAAGCACATCACGGGAATCACGCTCGTGCCTTGGCAAATCGAGATGGCGCAACAACTGAACGCCGACGCCGGTTTGGAGCGTCAGATTAGCCTCCTGCAAGCCGACTATCTCAGCACCCCCATCCCCACCGCCAGTGCCGATGCCACCTACGCCCTCGAAAGCTCATGCCATTCCCCCGGCGAAGACAAAGGGCTGTTCCTCGAAGAAATGCACCGCATATTGAAGCCCGATGGTCGTTTCGTCATCGTGGACGGCTTCACCAAAAAGCCACGGGAAGCTTTCAACCCACTCTTCCGCCGCTGTTTGGACAGTATCAGCAAGGGCTGGGCCGTGCCTTGTTTTCCCTCCCTCCAGCCATTTCTCGCCAAGCTGGAAAACCTTGGCTTCTCCGGTATCAAAGCGGAGGAAATCGCATGGCGGGTAGCGCCATCGGTATTGCATTCGCCGTTTTGCGTGGCTTGGTTCATCCTGAAAAAAACGCTGCAAGGCGAGCGACTGAACCGAGTGCGATTGGGGCATTTAAAATCCTGCCTATTGGCCTTGTTGGTGGGCATGCATCGGGGGAGCTATGGGTATTATGTGGTGTCGGGAAGGAGATGAGTAATGATGAAGGGCGTATTTCAAAATTTCGCTTACTGGTTAGTCAATTTAAATCTGACAAGTTGAAAAGCAGCATATCAACGCTGCCGAAGAGATGGCCCATTTCGAACCGCCAAGTCCGCTTCGGCCGCGCATAATTGCCTCTTGATTTCCAATAATTATTAACCTCAACACACACACTACTGGACATTTTTATTTCACGCAACGCCGCAACGCTCGCAACGCATTGATTTTCACTGATTTGTTTCTTCATCGTTGCGTGAATTGCGGCGTTGTGTGAAAAATGTCCAGTAGCGTGACCGCCAACCCACTCAATCGGCAACCACCACCAATTTTTGTGTGACCGTGCTATTGTTTTTAGTAAATTTCAAATAATACATGCCCTCCTTAAGTTGGCTCATTTCCATGGTCTGTTGAAATTGGGCATCGGGAATACGGGCCAGTTCCTGGCCCATGGCATTGAATAAATGAACAGACACGCCCACGCTTTCCAGCAATTGTAGTGTGATTTGGTCATGCGTGGGATTTGGATAAAACAAAGGTTGTTCTTGCTAAAAACCAGCGTCTTTTATAGCAGAAATCAAGGAGACCTCCCGAACGGGCTTGCTGCTCCAATGGCAGAATTGCCCAATATTGCCTACCCAATATGCCGTGTCGGCATCCACATCCGAATAAGGGCAGCCATCGCAGACTTCTATGGCAAAATCCACTAGGTTCCACTCATTCGGTACGAAATGCCACAGGAACCAATTATTGGCATTGTGGTTCACACCACCGTGCCCGTAATCAATCGTACCATTAATGAACTGTCTTTCCTCTACGGGCCTGGCCAAATTGGCAAGCACGGAGTCAATGACGGCTTGGTCGGAAGTGGATGCGATAAATGATGTGTCCTGCCAATTGCCATGCCCGCATTCGGTCGTGAATTCAAAATAACGGGTGGTTTGCGCATTGGCCAATGAAAAGAAAAGGACAATAAATGGGAGTAGGAAGAAATGCTTCATAAACTGATTTTTAATCGTTTTTGGTGATAAAATAAACTAAAATCAGTTGGAAGTCCGTGATGTTTTCTTGCATCAAACAGGTGTATTTCAGCCTGTTATTGGGATATTGCCCCACTATTTGTTTTGCTGTTTTCCGCTTTCCAATTCGGGACTGGTTGGATGAATTCTTCGGGCTGCTGGGTATTATCCTCATCGGCTTCAGTACCCGGTTTTGCTGGGCTATCGCCTCGTTTTTCGGGCGGAATGCCGTTGCCGAACTCAGTTGGATGTTCCGGGTTCTCGTGCTTATAGCCTGCCTGAACACGGTCGGCTTGATTTTTCAAGATTTTTTTCATCGTTATTCGGTTTTAAAGCGTGAGTTATGGGATAACAAGGTTAAAACCTGTGTGGCCTGCACATGTTCAGGGTAATTGGTAAACGGGCAATACAATTAAGTTTGAATCATGGGATAAGCGTGCATACTTCGCTTTTATAGGTTCCCCAAAGTACCATACGCAATAGGTATTGCGAAGAGGAATGGGTTCCTGAAATAGGCATAAAAAACAAGCGCATGGTCTAATGTTCCCATTTCTGGGAATTTAACCATGCGCTCTAGTTCCGACAGTCAAATTAAAATAATTCTGTAGAAACTTTCTCTTCTATAATTAAGCTCTCTGGCACTTATTTGTCATCGTTTTCTTGGCTGTTATTTGATGGTAAAACCAGCTTGGCTAACTGATGTTCAATTGCAATTCATTTTTTTTTAGGGTAAATATAGATTCTATGGATTAACTGAGGATTAACTGACCTACACGCAGTCATGAAGACCCCAAGAATCAAGGCATAAAAAAGTGCAAGGAGCTGGAAACCCAGCCGCCTTGCACCTCAAATATTGTGGCATTTTAATGCTAATGAGTGGGGACTTTATTCTACCACTACCTTCCTGACAGCCGTCCCGGTTGCTGTTTTCACCATCAGCAGATAAATACCTGACTGAACGCCGTCCAATTCAATTTTTTGGACAATGCTTCCGCTCATCAGTTCTGCTTGAACCGTTGGTATGGCCTGTTTGCCAGCCAAATCCAAAAGGCTCATCTCCACATCTGTGGCCTCCTTCATAGATAGCTCCACATTCAAATATTCAGAAACTGGGTTCGGGAACACTTGCAGTTGTTCGATTTCAACCGTATTGTTGATATTGCTGATGAACTCCAATGGGAAGGTCGTTCCATCGGGCAAGGTCACCCATAGTCCGAAAGCAGGTTGGCCAGCGTCCGGTGACAAGAAGCCAGAAGCAAATACCACTGCCGCACCACCTGCCAAGCTGGTCACATCGGCATTGTAGGAAGCTACAATCGTATTCGGCTGACCAGCCGGTGTAATATCAAGGATATAAGCACCTGCTGGTACTGTTATGTAATTGGTCACATCGCCATAAGCGGCATTGTTCACGATTGTGGCTACGCCACGGGCAATCACGTCCACCGCTGGGGC
>JANPLH010000049.1:0-4616 GCA_031426435.1 Saprospiraceae bacterium
TAGACATAGTTTTGCGCTTTGTCCATGAAAATTTGCCGCACGAAGTACATCTCCGAAAGATCGTACTCCTCCTTTTTTCCCATGCGAATCAGCTCGGATTCGAGAAAAGAGGAAGTGGCAAAGCTCCAGCAAGTGCCAGTGTTCTGCTGGTTTTTGATGGAGGTGCAGTTGCAATCGCTCGTGAGCGTGAACTGGTATTGAGCCAGCGCCCAATTGCCCAGCATGGAAAATGCAATGAGAATGAAAGTCTTTTTCATGTTGTTGATGAAGATGAATTTTAAATAAAAGTTATCGAAACAAAGTCATATATCCTTGTAAACCACTGCCTTGTCCACATTATCCTGCAACGGCCCGATTTTGACAATTTTCAATTCCGCCATGCTCCGGCCTGCTTTTGCGCAGTTCAATGGGCCGTGGCCATCGAGCCAAGCAGTGAGAAAGCCTGACCAAAAAGCATCCCCAGCGCCGGTGGTGTCCTTGACTTCCACTTTTCGGGCGGGCAGGAACTCCCATGATTTTTTATCTGCCACAAATGCGCCATCGCCGCCCATCGTTACGCAGACCATTGACGCACCAAGATTGATGAAATGCTGGGCCGCCGCTTCCGCATTAGCAAACGGGCTGCCGTACAACCGCTCCCAATCCACTTCACTGACCTTCACAATGGACCCAAGGTTGCAAAACTCAGCCACAAATTTTCGGGGGTCTTCCCGGTCGGGCCATGTTTTCGGGGCATAATTGGCGTCAATGCTGAGTTGGCAACCAAGTCCGACCGCACGTCGGGCAGCTTTCATGATATTGGTCTGGCCGGGTTTTTTGCCGAGGCCAAAGCAAGTAGTATGAAAAATGGAGGTCTGCTTAAGTTGCTCGTCTGTGAGTTGGGCAGGCGAAATGCTGGCATCTGCAAGGCGATAAGCCTCAAAATTGGCGACGGCCTTGGTACGGGTGACCAAAATGACGGTCGTAGGAGCCGCCACTTGCCGCACAAACTCGCAGTCAACCCCTGTTTTTTTGACGAAGTCAACCAGGTAGCTGCCCATATCGTCCTTGCCTACGCTGGCCACAAGGCAAGTCTTGTTGCCAAGCCGGGCCATGTTCATGCAAAGGTTGGCAGGGCTGCCGCCCATGTGCCTTTCAAAAGTTTTGGCCTCATCCAACGATTCGGCATAGCCGCTGCTGATAAAGTCAACCAATAGTTCCCCCGCACATAGTATGTCGTAAAGGCGTCCTCGACGATTTCTCATAAATTTTAAACAGGCGTTATTTGATTGACAGTATCTTGTTGCCCAATTTGGTTTAAAGGCCGAAATGTAGGGAAAATCGTATGACCACTCAAAGACAAATCCTTTTTGGGCAATTAAAAAGCCAAAACTTCGACCTTTTGGTCATTGGTGGCGGCATCACGGGGGCAGGCATTGCCCTCGATGCAGCTACTCGTGGGCTGCGAGTCGCATTGGTGGAAAAAGGCGATTTTGCCTCCGGCACCAGCAGCAAATCCACGAAATTGATACACGGGGGGCTGCGCTACCTCAAGCAATTTGAACTGAAAGTAGTGCATGAAGTAGGGCAGGAGCGTGCGACGGTTCATCGATTGGCACCGCACTTGGTCAAGCCGGAAAAAATGCTGTTGCCCATTTATCGGGGCGGCAGTTTTGGTAAAATGGGCACCTCCTTCGGCCTTTGGCTCTACGATTTTTTGGCGGGGGTAAAGGGTGCCGACAAACGGCAAATGCTCACCAAAAAGCGCACCCTTTCCACCGAGCCGCTGCTCCGCAATGAAAACCTGCTCGGCGGCGGCTTCTACGCAGAGTACCGCACCGACGATGCCCGCCTGACCATTGAGGTCATCAAAACGGCCATCCGGTTTGGGGCGGTTTGTTTGAACTACGTTCAATTGACAGATTTTTTGGAGGAAAACGGCAAGTTGACGGGCGCTACCTGTCTGGATTTGGATTCAAATGAAACATTCCAACTCTCCGCCACCACTATCGTAAACGCCGCTGGTCCTTGGGTGGACCGCCTTCGGGAAAAAGACAAGTCGTTGAACAACAAGCTGATATTTCTTTCCAAAGGCACCCATATCGTGGTGCCGTGGGAGCGGTTGCCACTGCACCATGCCGTCTATTTCGATGTAAAAGATGGTCGGATGATTTTCGCCATCCCCCGCCAGCGGGCCACCTATATCGGCACCACCGACACGCCGTTTGAGGGCGACGCCGACCAGGTTTTTGCGGAAGCAAATGAAGTCCAGTATCTCTTGGAAGCTGCCAATGCCATGTTCCCCAGCGCCAAATTGGTGTCTGCCGACGTGGAAAGCACTTGGGCGGGCCTTCGCCCCTTGATTTATGAAGAAGGAAAATCGGCGGGCGAGATGAGCCGCAAGGACGAGATTTTCATCTCACCCTCTGGCCTCATCTCCGTTGCCGGAGGCAAACTGACGGGCTACCGAAAAATGGCCCAGAAGCTGGTGGACCTGGTACTGAAAAGACAAGGACAAACCGCCATTGTTTGCGTCACCAAACAAGTCGCTTTGGCGGAAAATGCCTTTGAGCATTTTACAGAAGTCGTTGATTTTCAGAAGACAATCGAAGCAAAGCTGATTGGCTTGGCTTCACCAAAAACGACTGCCTCCTATTTGGTGGAGAACTATGGCCGAACCGCCGTAGAACTGGTGGAAAGGGCTTTTGCCGGAGGCAACAAAACGGACGAAGCATTGATACTGGCGGAGCTGTACCATTGTTTGGAAAATGAACTGGTGCTGACGCCGACCGACTTCTTCGAGCGGCGGACGGGCTTGTTGTACTTCCATATCCAACGGGCAAGGCAGCATTTGGAGGCAGTGCTCGGCGCATTTCAAAAAGCCCAGAACTGGCCAGCGGATAGGCTATTAGAGGAGCGACAAATATTGCTCGATTTGATGACAATGCTCTGTCCTGTGAAGGCATGAAAGCGTTACTTTTGCCTCCCATTTAATGCCAATACGACTAATTCTTCCAAACAACAAATGACAAGCTGAATCCATGACTTACCGCCCACTTATTTTCGTAACCAATGATGATGGCATCAATGCGCCCGGCCTAAAAGCCTTGGTGGAAGTAGCCCGTGAATTAGGCAATGTGGTCGTAGTGGCACCCGACTCGCCGCAGTCCGGCCAAGGCCATGCCATCACGCTGAAAGACCCGCTCCGCTTGAAGAAAGTGGAGATTTTTGAAGGGATAGAAGCTTATGAATGCAGTGGCACGCCCGTGGATTGTGTCAAGTTAGGCAAGCACGTGCTGCTGCACCAACTGGAGGCCGACCTCTGCGTTTCGGGTATCAACCACGGCTCGAACGCTTCCATCAATATCCTTTATTCTGGCACCATGTCTGCTGCTATGGAGGCATCCTTGGAGGGCATCAAATCCATCGGGTTTTCTTTGCTGGACTTTGAATGGGGGGCCGATTTTGAGCCGTGCAAGCCGTTCCTAAAGGAAATCATGCTACATGTACTGGAGCATGGCATGGGCAATTGCAAGCTGCTCAACGTCAATATTCCTGCCGTTCCCGCTACGGTGCTGAAGGGTTTCCGCATTTGCCGGCAGGCCGAAGCAAGGTGGGTGGAGCGCTATGTGGAGGGCATTGACCCAAGGGGGCAAAAATACTATTGGCTCACCGGCGAGTTCTTGAACCAGGACAAAGGCGAAGACACGGATGTTTGGGCACTCGAAAACAATTTCATTTCCGTTGTTCCCTCTGGCCACGACCTGACCCGTTACGATGCCCTCGAAACCCTGCGGCCATTGGAGCATCGTCCCACGCCATACATCCCACCAGCATTGACGAACTAAATTCCTTTAATTGGTTATCAGTGCTTTTTGTGATTTACCCTACCAAAGGCAGACAAGCATTCATCATTCATCATTTATCATTCATCATTACGTACCTGCCATGCTTGAAAAGAACTCATTACCACTTGGAATCATCTTGGCGCTGCTGCTGCCACTTTTTGCCTTTGGCATACTGTACGGCACCTACAGCCTGCTGGAAGCCCAAGGCTGGGTAAGCACCGGCGGTTTCCGGCCCATGTTCCGGGAGCGTACCTGCGCCATTTTTGCCATCGCAATGGACGTATTCCTCCTCAATTATTACCAAAAAAGATACCTGCACAATACCGTGCGGGGCGTGGTGGTGGTGGTGGCCGCCTTGGTCATCGGCTGGCTGGTGGTGTTCGGGAAGTATGTGTTTTGATAGGGTGGGGTTGCAGGGATGGTGAAGTCGAGAACCTCCTATTTAACGACCACCAACTTCCCGCTGCCGAGTATGGTGCCATTGGAATGTAGGTGCCAAAAATAGAGGCCGTTTGGGAGGGCGGATACATCCGCTTGCATAGCTGGCTGCCACGCCGACAAAATTACACTTCGCACCTCCCGCCCAAGCTGGTCGTACAACGACCAAGTGGCAGGTAATGCTATCGGTTCCGATAGGGCCACCATCACATAACTCGATGCCGGGTTGGGCTGCACCTTCACTAACCGCCTTTCCGTTTCTTGTTGCACGGCAACGCTCACCGAGTCCAACAGCGTATCCACCGTGACCCAATGGCAGATGGTGTCCGCAGCGTATTCGTTGGCGACAAT
>JANPLH010000050.1:0-16567 GCA_031426435.1 Saprospiraceae bacterium
CAGCCAATGGCCAACAGCCAACCGCCAACAGCCAAGAGCCAAAGCAAATGAGTTGTCCTTGCGACCATATCGAAACGGGAAAACAGCCGGGCTGCGCCTGCGACCAGCGGACATTCCCGCCCGCGCTGCACATCCCCGCCGGGCTGACCCGCCTGCCGCGGCAGGCGGCCACCTTCCCGGAGTTCCGCAGCGCCATGCTCGGCGATGTGCGGAAGCACCACGCGCTGCGCAACTGGCGAGCCCGCGGGCAGGACGACCACGGCGTCATGCTGCTCGAAATGTGGGCCTACATCTGCGACTCGCTCACGTTTTACGACGAGGCCATCGCCAACGAGGCATACCTCCGCACGGCCCTGCGCCGCCCCTCGCTGCGTCGCCTCGTGCAACTGCTCGGCTACCTGCCACGCCCAGCGGTGGCATCGCTCGCCACCCTCGCCGCCTTCGCCGACGGCAGGCAGCCGGTGAAGCTGCCCGTCGGCACTGCCTTCCGCTCCGGAGCCTTCGATGGGGAGCCACCGCAGGTGTTCGAACTGGATGTGGAGACCTTTATCCACTCATTTTACAACCGCTGGAACGTGAAGCCGCCCGTGCCCACGACCGTCGGCACCGCCAACCCCAACCACCTCTACCTAGCGCCGAGCGCCGAAATCAAGGACGGGACGCTGCTGCTGCTCACTCACGGCGGGCGGGGGCAGGCAGTGGTGGCAAAAACAACAGAGGCCGTTGCTTCCCCTGATGGGCGCAGCCTGCTTCAGGTCACTTTTTACCAAAACCTGAGCCTACAGGCGGACACCCCGCTGGCGGGGCTACGGCTGTTTACCCCCACCCAAAGCGTGGGCATCAAAAACACCAACGACAATACCGAAAACGCCCTCACCCTCGCGGGCACGGTAGCCCAGATTTACCCTGGCGACGACGTGGTGGTTTTCATAAACGGCGCTTACCGCTGGCGCAAAGTGCAAACCGTGCAGGAAGTGCAGTTGGACGCCACAAGCGAAGTGACCGTGAACGGCGTGAAGCAGACCATCCACTCCAAAGTGCCCCATACCAAGCTGGTCTTTGAATCGAACAATTTGGTAGCAAACCTGAACCTGCAAACGGCAGTGGCGACGGCTGTGCTGTCGCAATTCATGGTGCCAACGGCCTCAGTCGCAACGGCTTCGGCAGCGGGCGCCCAAACTGCCACCAATCTGCAATCAGCAAGTATGGTAATGAGCAGCACCATTGCCTTACAGACAAACCTGGTCCTCAGCAATGCCTTCTTGGGGCAGTTCCGCCAAGCCACCATCGTCCACTATGGGATGCGGGAGGCTGGCAGGCCAACCCGGCCCGCCAGCACCGTGCTGGACCCCAGCGCCCCCGGCCACCTGCCCTTGCAACTGACCAGCCCGTTGGAGCAGACCGACACATTGCCCAGCCCGCTTCGCTTCTTTTTGGAGGACAAAAACAAGTCGGCGGTGGCCGTGGAGGGCGAAATCAACTACCCGGCTGCCCGGCTCGAAGTGACGAAAAAGGACGGCTGGCTGGCCCCCTTCACCCTGCCCGTGGAAGTGCAGGGCAACCTCATCGGCGTAAGCCGGGGCGAGCGGGTGGAAAACGAGCTGCTCGGCAGCGGCGACGGCTCGTTGCCCAACCAGCGCTTCAAGTTGAAGAAAAAGCCCCTCACCTACCTGCTGGCCCCCACCGAGGGCAACGACAGCGGCGTGAAAAACACCCTCAGCGTCTATGTGAACGGTATCCGATGGAGCGAGGTGGCGACCTTTTTTGGCAAAAAAGAAAACGAGCAGGTGTACGTGGTGCGGCAGGACGACGAGGGCGAAACCTGGGTCAGCTTCGGGGACGGCCAGCGCGGCGAGCGGCTGCCCACGGGCACGGACAACGTGGTAGGCCACTACCGATTCGGGGCGGGGGCAGCAGCGCCACCCGCGGGCGCCCTCAACCAGATAGGCAAGCCAGTGGTGGGCCTGCAGAGCGTAAAGAACCCCCTGCCCGCTTACGGCGGCGCCGATGCCGAATCGCCAGAACAACTGCGCGAATACGCGCCCAAGTCGGCGCTGGTGCTGGGCCGGGCGGTCTCAATACAGGACATGGCTGCGGTGGTGCTGTCGGTGCCGGGGGTACGAGCGGTGCAGGCGGAGTGGCGCTGGCACGGCATCGAGCAGCGCACGGTGGCCCATATCCGCTACGTGGGCGAGGCGGGAATAGAAGGGCTGGTTCGCCAGCGGCTGTTGAGCGTGTCGGAGGATGCCGCCCCTATCCGCGTGGAAGTGGCCAAGGGGCTGCCCACCACGCTTTCCATTGACATACAAACCGACGCCCGCTATGTGGAGAAGGACGTGATGGTGGCGGTGCGGCTGGCATTGACCAACCCGAAAACAGGCCTGCTCGCCCCCGAAAACGTGGGCATCGGGCGGGCGCTGTTCCGCAGCCAAATCTTCGATGCCGTGCTCGACGTGCCGGGAGCGCTGTCGGTGGGCGGCATTTACCTAAACGGGAGCGCCTTCGCCGACTACGGCAAACTGCCCGGCGCGGGCAACTATTTTGACTTCGAGCAGGGCACCCTTTTGTTGAACGGAAAAGACACGGAAGCATGAACCCAACCACAACAGCCGACGACCGTTTCGAGGTTTATTTTACCGAGAAACTCTGGGAAATGATTCCCTCGATTTACCGCCACGAAGATGGGCTGGCGGAAAACCCCGGCGTGTTGCGGGCGCTGGTGGAGGTGCTGGCGGGGCAGGCGGCCACCCTGCGCCGCAGCCACGACATGCTCTGGGACGACCAGTACATCGAACTGTGCAGCGAATGGGCAGTGCCGTACATCGCCGACCTGGTGGCGACGCGCATTTTGCCCGAAGAAAACAAACGCGGCAGGCGGGTGGACGTGGCCAAGACCATCTACTACCGCCGCCGCAAGGGCACTTTGCGGGTGCTGGAAGAACTTATCAGCGACATCAGCGGCTGGGACGGCAGGGCGCTCGAAAACTTCCGCCGACTCGCCCGCGCCCGGCACGGCCTCGACCCGCACCCCGCACCGCTGGCGGGCCGTTTTTCAAAAACTCCGCCCGGCGGCACCGCCGACCTGCGCCACCCCATGGCAAGCGAACTGGCGGGCGGCCCCTTCGGAGAGTACCACCACACCCCCGACTTCCGCCGCCATGCCGGCTCGGAAGGTAGGTACAATATTCCCAAGCTGGCATTCCACCTGTACCGCTTGGAATCGTACCGGGTGGAGGAGGCCACGCCGTTTTCACTTGGCGACGGCCTGCGCTTCGGCTTCGACCCCTCCGGTCGGGAAGTCCCCCTGTTCAACCGCCGCAACCGCCCATCGGATTGGGACCAATGGGGCTCGGCGCTGGAATGGGAACTGCCAGCGCCCATGCGCTGCCGCCTGCTGGGCCATGCGGAGTTTGTGGTGGAGGAAGCCGACGTGCAGGACTTGGTGGACAACCACGGGTTGAGCGCCGCTGCCTCCGCCGAGTTGCGCAGCCTTCGCGGCTTGCCCTTCCGGGGCGAGGCGGCGTTGCACGGCAGGCTCGGCTTGATGGCCAACAGCACCGAACTGCTGGGCGCTGCCATCTACCTGCCCCTGTTGCGCAGCGCCATGGTGGGGGAATGTGGCAAACGGGCACTGCTCGGCGACACCGCCGAACCAATAGACGATGCCTCGGTCGTCGTTTTCACCAGCCCCGCCAAACTGCGGATGCCCACCGAGCAAACCATGGCGGGCAGCCTCAGCGCTTGGGCCGTCCCGCCCTTTGCCCCAGAAAAACGGCTGGTGGTTTCCCCCGAAAAGGGAAGGCTCCTGTTTTTGGGCGCAGCCCCAACAACGCCCGTGCTCACGACCTACCACTATGGTTTTTCGGGCAATATTGGGGCGGGCAGCTACGACCGCCGGGCGGTGGAGGAATGCGAGCCGACCACTCCCGTTTGGACCGATGGTTTGCCGAAAGGCGCTGCCGACCTCGCCACGGGCACGGGCGTCACCCAAATCGAGAACAGCCTGACCTACGACGTGAGCATTACCAAGTTGAGCATACAGGACGTGGTGCTGCAAGCCAAAAACGGGCAGCGCCCATATCTGCGCCTGACCGCCAACCTCGTGCTGGGCACGGGCGCCAACCTGAACGCCAAGCTGGCGCTCGACGGGCTTTGGCTCGGCTCCGACGCCACGCCGAGGGACATTGTGCTGCGGGGCGACTACGAGTGCGTGGTGGTGCGGAACTGTACGCTCGACCCCGGCGACACCAAGCCCGACCTTGCCGGGAACCCCATCCACCCGGTCCGGCTCGTGGTGGAGGGGGCGGTGGAAAAGCTGTTCATCGAGTCGTCCATCGTCGGGCCGGTGCTGACGCAGGGGGCGGGCGTGGTCACGGAGCTGTTCGTCAGTGATTCCATCGTCCAGTCGGTGGATGCCACGGTGCTGGCGATAGACCTGAACGCTGGCGTGGCGGAGGTGAAGCGCACCACCCTATTTGGCAATGCGGAACTGCACCGCCTGTTTGCCTCCGAGCTGCTGGCGACGGGGGTGCTCACGGTGACGGACACACAGAACGGCTGCTTCCGGTTCAGCGCGGCGAGGGAGTGCAGCCAGGTGCCGAGGCGCTTCGAGTCGCTGCTTTTCCCCGACGACGCCCGCCACTGGTTCAGCTCCCGCCGCTTTGGGCAGCCGGGCTTTGGGCAACTGAGCGAAACCGCCCCCGAAGCGCTGCGGCGGGGCGCGGAGAACAAATCGGAAATCGGGGCTTTCAGCCAACTCATCAACCCCATTTTGCAGGACAGCCTCCGCGTGAAGGTGGAGGAGTACATGCCCTTTGGACTTATACCCATTTTTATCAATGAGACATAGCGGTTGGCTTTTGGCTATTGGCAGTTGGCGCTTTGCAGCCAACGACCAACGGCCAAAGACCAATGGCCAAAAACATCAGCCATGGAAGGATACGACATTTCGAGGGTAGGTTTTGACCCAAAAAAACATTATGCCGGCGTGCGGATGCAGCAGGGCAGGGTGCTCACCGACGACGATTGGAACGAGAACGAGCGCATCGAAAACGAGGAGCGCCGCCGCAGCCGAGTGGACATCATCGGCGCCTTCGGCAGCCCCGACAATGGCTTTAAAATCACCAACCTGAGAATGGCGGGCGGGTTCGTGGACTTCGACATCCACAACGGCACCCTCCACCTCGGCGGCTTGCGGCTCGAATTGGAACTGGCCGAACCCTTCCGTCAGCAGAAGGACTGGCTGCAACAGCCCCCGTTTGCGCTGCCCATTGGCCCACAGTTCGACCTGGTTTACTTGGAGACCTGGCAGCAGTCGGTGAGCGCGGTGGAGGACGGCGAGCTGTTCGAGATGGCGCTGGGCGGCCCTGATACAACTACGCGGGTGCGCACCATGCGGCGCGTCAAAATATTCCCCAACATCGGCTCCGGCAACTGCCCCAGGGCTTGGGTGAATTTCAGGAACGCCCTTGCAGAAAACAATTTGGGGAAATTGGGGCCGTCGCACGAAATAGGGAGCGATGCCCGCCTACAGGTTGGCTACAACCCCAACGCCCCCGCCGAAGACCTCTGCTCGCCCTCGGCCATGGGCGGCTACCTCGGCGCCGAGAACCAAGCCATCCGCGTACAGTTGCTCGACACCACCCACCTCACCTGGGGCTTCGACAACGCCTCGCCGCTCTATCGCGTGACGGTGGGCGCCGACCGGACGACGATAACGATGCTGACCGAGCCGAAGGACCAGCACCACTTCCCCTTGTCCGGGCAGGTGGTGGAGATTTTGCCTTGGTCGGCGGTGCTGCCCAACGGTGAAAAAGTGGCGGAAATACAGGGGCATTTGAGCAAGGTGGCCGCCTCTTACGACCCCGACGACAAGGAGCTTACCCTGCTGTCGGCGCTGCCCGCTGGCTTTGGCGCCGAATGGACTACCCGCGGCGATGCGGCGGCGTTGGCGTTGCCGTCGAAGTTGTACGAAAACGACCCCAACCCTCCCGCTGTCTATTTCTATATGCGGGTCTGGGACCGTGGCTCCGACCTTAGCTCCGCCCCCTCCCTCCCATATACCCCCGGTACGCCACTGCCGCTCGGCAACACGGGGATAGAGGTTACGCTGGACGGCACGATATTCCTCGCTGGCGACTATTGGGTCATCGCTGCCCGCCCGGAGACGCCTACGCAGGTGGTGCCCTGGGCGCTGGAGGACCCGACGGGGCTACCGCCCAACGGAATCCGCCGCTTCGTGGCACCGTTGGGCATCATCCGCTGGCAGATGGACGCCAACCAACAGTTGACCGGCGCCATCATCACCGACTGCCGCCGGAAGTTCCGCCCGCTGACCGACCAAGAATGCTGCTGCACCTTCACCGTCGGCGACGGTGTAAACAGCCGGGGCGACTTCGACTCCATCGAGGAGGCGCTGGCGAACCTGCCCGACGAGGGCGGCAAAATCTGCGTGCTGCCGGGCGAACATCTCGCCAATGTGCTCATTGCGCAGCGGCGGCAGGTGCATATCGTGGGCTGCGGGGAGCGGAGCATCGTGCGGCCCCGGCCACAAAGCCCGACTGCCCCTGTGTTTTGGGTACAAAATTCCAAGTCCATCAAAATCGAAAGCCTGAACATACTGGCGGTGGATGGCATCGGCATTTTGGTGGACGACAGCGACGACGGGAAGCCGTCGTGCAAAATCACCATGTCGCACAACCATATCGTAGCGCTGGTGAATTGCATCCGGGTACAGTTGGTGCCGGAAATGCCGGGCGACAACGAAATTCAAATCCTGCACAACCACCTGCTGCTGCTCAACAAGCTGGAATTGGCGGTGGCCATATTCAGCCTTGCCGACGCCGTGTTCATCGCTTGGAACAAGCTGGAGATAGTGCCCGCCCGCCGTGCCGACGACCCTACCGACCCCGACGACCCGGACGACCCCACCGACCCCGACGACCCCTGCGACAAGCCGGAGCGCCGCTACCGGGGCAGTTTCGAGGCGGGCCGTTTTTACCGGATGCTGCTGCGCAGGCTACAATTTGCCTGGGCCATCAACCGAAAGCTGAACTATGTGGCATGGGGCGGCATCCAGGTGGGCGGCACCTCGGAGCGGGTGCGGATACTTGAGAACGACATCATCGGTGGCAGGGGGCATGGCGTCACGCTGGGCCATTTGCCGGAAATCAGGGCCTCCGTCGGTGATTCGGTGGCTTTGTTCACGTCGCTGAGCAAATTGGCCTACAACCATGTTGTTGCCGCCCCGACCGATTTGGAAAGGAAAGTGCTCACCGATTTTTTTAACAAGGAGAGCCTCGGCACGGTACACAAAATCACGATTGAGCGCAACCGCATCTCGCACACGGGGCTGGCGGGAATCGGCGTCATCGCTTTTTTTGAGGAAAAAATGCGCATCGCCATCAAGGCCGTTGACCTGACCATTTACCGCAACCAAATCACGGGCTGTGCCCGCCAACTGCCGCCCGAACTGCCGGAGGACATGGTGGACGACGTGGGCTTCGGCGGCGTCGCACTGGCGGACACCGAGAACTGCATCATCCACGAGAACCGCATCGAGGACAACGGCAAATGGGACAACGACGAGCGGGACAGGCCGGCGCTGCTGCCCCCGGTCTGCGGCATTTTCATATTGGCCGCCGAACAGACCGACATTTCGCACAACCGGGTGCTGAACAACGGCGAGCCGTTCCCGGCAGAAGGGCGGCAAGTGGCGAGGGGGCACCGGGGCGGCATCGTGGTGAAAATGGCGTTCAGCCTTTTCCGTCAAATGCGGCAGCCGAACAACAATACGGCCAGCACGGCAGGCCTCAACCAAAAGTCGAAGGCGGACAGCCTGCTCAGTTTCAAGAACCCCTGGGTGGGCGTACATGACGAACTGCCCGCCGCCCGGCTGCACGGCAACATCGTGTGCCAGCCCGCGGGCCATGCGCTGTGGCTGATGGCGATGGGGCCGGTATCGGTGATGGGCAACCAGTTCACCTCGCTCGGCGTCTATCCCTTCCGGCTGCTGTATGGGCCCAACACGAACAACCAAGCCTTGGCACAAGACCTGCTGGGGCTGCTGGGGGCGTCGGTTTTCATCCTCGACCTTGGCGTGTCGAAGGACATCATGGGCGCGCTGATGCTGAATTTTCAAAAATTGATTACCAAGGGGCAAGCGGGGCAAACGAGGATTACCGCCCAGTTTTCCCGTACCCTGCAGTTCATCCTGGACCTCCAGTGGCTGCCCCCCGGCAACGTACTTTTCACCAACAACCAGTGCATGCTCGACCTGCGGGAGCCGGAGCGCAGCCTGGCCATCAGCTCGCTGTTCGTCGCCTCGCTCGACGACATCAACTTTGCCGACAACCAAACGGAGGTGGCCAGCTATTTCAGTTTTTTGCAGTCGGGACAGGAAGGGGACAACCCTGCCACGGGCACTGCCAGCGCCCCCGTTACTACGAGGGTGGTTTCCGACCTGCTCTTCGTCAACACCATTTTGGTGGGCATCTCGGTTCGGGCGAACAGCAACCGTTTCCAAGAAGGCACGACGATGGGGCTTTTCTCCCTGTTCAACACCCGGCAACAGCTCTTGCCGCTGCTCTCGCTTATTTCCATTGGCTACCTGAACACGGTGGTGGGCAACCAGTCGTCGTACTGTCTGGTGCTGGCAGGTAAAAAGCGGATAGAGGAGCACAACCTCATCTTCCACGATGATATGGAATGCCCCTGCTTGAAGCTCAACAGTTGGAAGGAAAAGGACAAAAATGAGCAGGCGGAGAAAGAAGCCAAGTGCAGGGGTGGGCAGGGCTGAGGGAGGTAGGAATCGGGAAATTGGAAATTGAGAAATTAGGAAATTGGCAGCCTACTGGTAGGCAGGGGCGACGACAAGGGGCTGCCAGAAGTTGTTTCACAAAAAATCGGCTCATCCCTTCTATAAGGTGAAATGGGGTCTGCACCAAGACTTTCCATCCCGAAAATTTTCGGGACAAAAACTTGGAAAGCCTAATCCTGAATCACAGCGTTTAACCTTTAAAGAGGAGATGAGCGAAACTATCAACGACATGAAAATTTCATTCGACAACCAAGAATCGTTTTTGGAGAGCATCAAGGGCCTTGTTGGCAACATGGACGACCTGCGCACCAACGGGCTGGAGCGGGTGGCGAAGTTCCAAGAGCGCAACACCGCCGCCATGGAGGCCGAGCACAAGCGGCTGGTGGCCAAGTATGGCGCCAACCATCCGGAGGCCAAACAGATGCAGGAGCGGCTCGGCATCAACGGCCAGTTCAAGACGAACCTTGGCATGGAAATCGAGCGCTCGAAAATGGCGGCGGTGCAGATTGAGCAGGGCACTTGGCGGGTGCAGGGGCAGGTGCTGGGCACCGACGGGCAGGGCCAGGCCGGGCTGACCGTCTCGCTGTTCGACGCCAAGAAAGGCACATGGCTGCGCGAGACCGGGCATACCTGTACCGGGCCGCTGGGGCATTTCACCCTGGCGCTTTCAGCGGAATTGACCAAAAAATACGCTTTGCAACCTACGGTGCTGACCCTGACAGATGCCAAACAAAAAGTCCTGCTTCAAGACCCTGAAACGGTGACGGCAGTGACAGGGCAGTCGGACTACCGGCTGTTGGTGCTGGAAAAGGTAACTTGCGAAGCGCCCCCGCCATCTTCGCCGGATGAAGGCGGAAACAACGGTGAGGTTCCGCCGCCGCCCGCCGAGTTGCTCACCTGGTCGCTCAAGGGGCAGGTGATAGACAAGGAAAGCAGGAAAGGTATCAAGGGGTTGATACTTTTGTTACATGACGAGCACCATCAATTCGATGAAAGATTGGGCAGGGCAATGTCTGGCTCGAAAGGCGAGTTTCAGTTCAATTTTCAGTCCGACACTTTCCCGGAGCTGTTCAAGCAAGCTCCGGGGATTTACGTAAAAGTGTTGGATGATAGGGGAAATGTGCGGCACGAATCGAAAGAACCACTTCCTTTCAAGGCGGGGGAAGTGGCGACCTTGAAAATAGAGTTGGACAAGCTCCGAAGCGGCCCCCTGAAAAACAAGAACTAGGAACATGGCAAATAACGGGTTGAAAAAAAGGCAGCAGGCAAAAGGGACGGACAAAAAGACAAAGTTGGTGAGGGCTTCCTGGCAAGGCTATTAAAAACAAACGAATTTCAAGATACGTGCAACACTTTGAAACATACGTGCAAAAGTTAAGCTGAAAAGCAGGGTATTTTTACGCCCACTAATCATACTGTCAGGGAACTCCACTAAAGCCAGACGATGAACAACCTTCCGGACAACGGCGCACAAAGAAACCGGCAACCTGACCGGCAAGCACCCACTCCACTGGAGCAAGGGGGAAAAGCGTCTGGCGGTCAAAGCAGCAACCCCTCCGCCAGCATTCCCAACTTCAACGACCGCATCGCAGCACCTTCCATCAACCTGCCGAAAGGCGGTGGTGCCATTCAGGGCATTGGCGAAAAATTCCAGATGAGTCCGGTGACTGGAACGGGTTCAATGTCAGTGCCAATTGCCATCAGTCCGGGTCGGTCAGGATTTGCTCCGGCTTTGGGATTGAGTTATGATTCTGGTAGCGGGAACAGCCCGTTTGGGTTGGGGTGGAATGTCGGGGTGCCAGCCATTACCCGAAAAACGCAGCAAGGCTTGCCACGCTACAGGGACGCTAGCGAGAGCGACACCTTTATATTATCAGGTGCGGAAGATTTGGTGCCGGAGTTGGATGCAAATGGCGTTAGGCTTCAGAGGCAGGAAGGCAATGTTAGGGTTTACCGCTACCGCCCCCGCATCGAGGGGCTTTTTGCAAGGATAGAAAGGTGGGTTGCACCGGACGGGATTTCCCATTGGCGTTCTATTTCAAAAGAAAACATCACGACCGTTTACGGGGAAAGCGAAGAATCGAGAATAACTGACCCAAACGACCCTCGCAAGATTTTCCAGTGGAACATCGAGCGCAGTTTCGACGACAAGGGGAACGTAATAGAATATAGGTACAAGATAGAAGACGGTGAAGGTATTCTCAACTCAATCTACGAGCTGAATCGGAACAACACCAATGCCTATGCCCAAACCTACCTCAAATCAATCCGGTACGGAAATATCGAGCCTTACAACAGTTCGAGTTGGTCACAGAATCAATGGTTGTTTGAGTTGATGTTTGACTTTGGCGAGCATACAGCAACTGACGCCGATACCAATCCACCGACTTATGCAACTCAAAGACCCTGGCAAGTTCGCCCTGACATTTTCTCCAGCTTCCGCTCCAGCTTTGACATTCGCACTTACCGGCTTTGCAGGCGGGTATTGATGTTTCATCATGTGGAGCCAAATGGAGATGTTATTCCTCACACCATTGATTCAGAAGGAAATCTTATTTCACAGGGTACACCTTTCCTTGTCAAATCAACGGACTTGATTCATTCTGAAAGCGAATTGGATAGTAGCAGAATAGCCACCCAACTATTAAGTGTCCGCCACCGCAGCTTCGACGGTACAGCGTCTGCCTCCCTTCCCCCGGTTGAATTCACCTATTCCGCCGCCGTTCTCGACCCCACCATCCGCCACCTCGATGCAGAGAGCCTCGAAAACCTGCCTGTCGGAATTGACAATTCGGCATACCAGTTCGTGGATTTGGAGGGCGAGGGCTTGAGCGGCGTCCTGTCGCAGTACCCCGAAGCCTGGTACTACAAGCGCAACCTTGGCGATGGGCATTTTGGCGCAAAAGAACTGGTCAATGCCCGACCTTCATTGGCACAAGTGGGCAACCCGACCCAACAACTCTCCGACCTCGACGGCGATGGGCGACTCAACCTCGTCATTCACGGCAACGGCATCAATGGCTTTTATGAATTGGATGACGAGGGGCGCTGGGACTATTTCCTGTCTTTCCCGGAAACGCCCAACGTGAACTGGGGCGACCCCAACCTCCGCTTCATAGACCTCGACGGCGATGGTCATGCCGACATCCTCATCACCGAAAACGACTGCCTCGTTTGGTACGCCTCTAAAGCAAAGGAGGGCTACGCCGACCTGGAGCGGGTCGCCCAATTCCTCGACGAGGAAGATGGTCCCCGGCTGGTGTTCAACGACGGGACGCAGACCATTTTCCTGGCGGACATGGTGGGCGACGGCTTGACCGACCTGGTGCGCATCCGCAACGGCGAAGTGTGCTATTGGGCAAACATGGGCTATGGGCATTTCAGTCCAAAAATCACCATGTCAAACGCCCCGCTCTTTGACCACCCGGAACAGTTCGACCCCGGCAGGATTCGGTTGGCAGATATTGATGGCTCAGGAACGACGGACATTTTATATCTCGACAAAGACCTCATCCGGTATTGGTTCAATCAGTCCGGCAACTCCTGGGTACGGGGACATGAAATCACCTCCTTCCCCAAGACCGACAACCTGAGCCAGGTGCAGGTGCTCGACCTGCTGGGCAAAGGCACTGCCTGCCTCGTCTGGTCGTCGCCGCTGCCGCACGAGGGCTACTCCCCGGTTCGGTACATTGACCTAATGGCGGGGACGCTCATCGAAACCGGCACGGAAGCGGGCAGGCGCATTAACTGCAAGCCCTACCTGCTCACGGAAGTGCGAAACAATATGGGCGCCATTACCCGCCTGCGCTACGAGCCTTCCACCAAATTTTACTTAGAAGACCGCCGCAATGGTACGCCGTGGATTACCAAACTGCCCTTCCCCGTACAGGTGCTTTGTCGGGTGGAGACCTTCGACGATATCAGCAAAAATGCCTTCATCAGCCGCTACGCCTACCACCACGGCTACTTCGATGGCGTGGAGCGGGAGTTCCGGGGCTTCGGCATGGTGGAGCAATGGGACACCGAAGACTTTTCCCTAATTGAGAGGGACGACAACTACCAGCCGCTTGGCTCGAACTGGTCGGAAGAAACCGATGTGCCGCCCGTTCACACCAAGACTTGGTTTCACACGGGATTTTACCGCAGGCGTAGAACCATTTCGGAATATTTCAGAACGGAATATTTTCAGGGAGACGCCGCCGCCTGGCAATTGGAAGATACTATTTTAGATGCAAGCTGGTCGCTGGAAGAAGCCCGTGAAGCCGCCCGTGCTTTGAAAGGCAGCGCCTTGCGTCAGGAAGTGTTCGCACAAGACCCTGTGACCTTGGTGGAAGAAATTTACACCGTTGCTGAAAACAGCTACAACATCCAGCGCCTCCAACCGAAAGACGAAAACGAGCACGCCGTTTTCCTCGTGACGCCCGCTGAATCGCTGACCTATCATTATGAACGAAACCCAGAAGACCCTCGCATTGCTCATCAACTCACTTTGGAGGTAGATGGATTTGGCAATGTCACTAAATCGGCAGCAGTAGTATATCCCCGGCGCAGTGGGATGGGTGCGTTGAGCGAGCAGACACGCTGGCACATCACCTATTCTGAAAGTCAATTCATCAACCGGGACTTGCCTGGATTTCGGCGTATAGGCGTCGGTTGGATGCAAAAAACTTTTGAAGTTGGGCTAAGCTCAGAC
The DNA here is from genome assembly GCA_031426435.1 of Saprospiraceae bacterium. Classification (GTDB taxonomy): domain Bacteria; phylum Bacteroidota; class Bacteroidia; order Chitinophagales; family Saprospiraceae; genus UBA6168. The sequence continues at coordinate 13,512 of JANPLH010000050.1, forward strand.
CTATTGCAAAACTTACAAGACCCATTATTGTTGAACAACAATTTTGTTCGCCCATTTGCTGCAATAGAATTGTCATCGCAAAACGATGATGGATTTATAGATATAGCTGAACCGCTTTCGTTTCACAATGAGTTATCTCCAAGTACAAATCATCAAAAGCGCCTCCTCAACTGCGCCCTCATCAGTTTTTACAACCCGGGGCTAACGGCAGAATTGCCATTTGGCGAGGTAGCTGCCCACGCCCTGCCTTTCAGAGCATATCAGGCTGCCTTTACCCAAGCCATGCTCGACAGCCAAAATGATTGGTTTGAAGGTCGGGTGGCAGCCACTCTTTTACAAAATCCCGAAGCCGGGTACTTGCCAATCGGTGCATTCAATTTTTTCGGAACACCCAATTTAGCAGGGTTGGAAGGCACTTTCTGGTCGCAATCCGGCAGGCTGGAATTCGACCCGGCGCATTTCTTCCTTCCGCTCCAGCAGATAGACCCCTTCGGGCATCCCACCGAATTTCGCTTCGACGACCATTCGCTATTACTTAGGCGCAGTTACACTGAAATAAATGGCGTGACGCTGGAAACGGTAGCCGACAACAACTACCGTCTGCTGCAACCGCACCGTGTCACCGACCCTAACGACAATGTCAGCGAAGTGATGTTCGACACGCTCGGCATGGTGGCGATGACGGTGGTGAGGGACAATGCGGGCAACGGCGACCTAATGCCTGCTGTCCTGCCGCCGTTTGACCCTGCAACACTTTACACGACAATGGACGTGCGGGAACTGGAAGCGAGAACCTTGCTCGGAACTGCCACTTCCAGATTGGTTTACAATCTGTTCGCCTACTGGGACAGCCGAAATTCGGAAAACCCGCAGCCCAACTACGTCCATGTTATGACCCGTGAGCGCCACCTCTCCGACCCTGGCGGTGATAATCCCCGCCTGCAACAAGTACTTTCTTATTCCGATGGCTTCGGCAGGGAGATTTTGACGAAGGTACAGGCGGAGCACGGCGAGGCTCCAGCTTACGATGTTTCAGCCGACGGACAAAGAACCTTGCGACTTACCCCGGATAGAACCGACGTAGTGAAATGGATTACCGGAACAGGAGAAGCCGCCAATTTCCACCGCTGGGTCGGCAACGGTCGTACCATTTTCAACAACAAAGGTTTGCCCGTGCGCCAATACGAGCCGTTCTTTGATAGCCACCCGTTTTTCACGGAAGAAGACCTGCTTCGGTTGGCGGGCGTCTCGCCTGAAATTATCTACGACCCTTTGGGCAGGGTCATCCGCACCAATTTCCCGGAAGGCACTCACAGTCGGGTGGAATTCACGCCGTGGATGCAGCGCAGCTTCGACCAAAACGACACCGTGCTGGAAGAGGGCAACCGCTGGTACGCTGAACATGGAAGTCCCGACCCCGCTACACCCATGCCCACCGACATCGGGCAACGGGCAGCGTGGCTGGCGGCGCAGCACGCCGACACCCCCACTCAAACCCACTTGGACACCCTCGGTCGTCCCTTCCTGACCATTGCCCACAACCGCTATCGCTATTCCAACGGCGACACGGGCGAAGTATTCATCCCCACCCGCACCGTCTTCGACATCATTGGCAACCCGCTGGAAATTTGGGACGGCAGGAACAGCGCCGGAAGGACCGAAGCGCAGGTAATGGGCATTCTGCAAAATGGTCCGGACCTGATTGGCAACCCCGTCGTCAACTACCGCTACGCCATGAACGGTGCCCAAATCTTCCAGCACAGCATGGACGCCGGAGACCGCTGGAGCCTGACTAATGTAGCGGGCAACCCCATTCGCCTCTGGGACGGCATGGGACGGATGCACGAAACCCGATACGACGCCCTGCAACGCCCCACCCACCAATGGGTGCGCAATGATGAAACCAGCACCCCCTTGCTCGTAGAGCGAATGATTTACGGCGAGGACAGTACCCTCGATGAAGCCCTCAAACTGCGGGGGCAACCCTACCTCCATTTCGATGGGGCGGGCTTGGTGCGAAACGAAGCATTCGATTTCAAGGGCAACCCTCTTCAAACCAGCCGCCGACTGAGCCGGGTTCCTTATCAAGACCACCGAAATCCCGCCCCCGTTTGGCAGGATGTCGTCCGTACTTGGGAGGTAGTGGACGGTGCGGATGCCAACACTGCCGAAGCCCTTGCCGCCAACCTGCTCGAAACGGAAACCTTCACCGTCTCCACCCGCTACGATGCCCTGAACCGACCCCGCCGGGTGCAAAACCACCACGATGGGAGCGTACAGTATCCCCTGTTCAACGAGGCGGGATTGCTGGATATGCTCCGAGTAAACCTGCATAGCTCGACAATCGTCGCCGTTGCCGACGAAATGGAAGATGGCATACGCAACCATGGAAGCCTACGGACTTTCATCGAAAACATTGACTACGATGTCAAAGGGCAGCGAGAGCGCATTCGCTACGGCAACGGCGTCACCACGAAGTTTGAGTACGACGACAAAACTTTCCGGTTGCTACAATTGCGCACCACCCGCCACGACACGCCGATTGCAGCAGAACAAAGACCGATATTTCAGGAACTGAACTACACCTACGACCCCGTCGGCAACATCACCTCCATGCTCGACAACGCCCAGCAAGATGTTTATTTCGATAATGGGGTGGCGGAGCCCCATGCCCACTATGCCTACGATGCGCTGTACCAACTCATCGAGGCGACGGGAAGGGAACAATCGGGGCAGACCCACGACAGCCCGCCGAACCACGAGGAGATTTTCCTGTTCAATGGCTTCCCCGTTACGAACGAGACGCTGCGCAACTATACCGAGCAATACCATTATGACCCTGCGGGGAACATCACCCGGATGCGCCACCTCAGTCCGGAATCCAGCGAGCGGTGGACGAGGCACTACCACTACAACCCGCTGAACAACCAACTGAACGGCACCAATCGCACCAATTCCCCCCTCGAACCTTACCACTACGACGCCCACGGCAACATGATTTCCATGCCCCACCTCCGGCGCATGACCTGGGACTACAAAGACCAATTGATACACGT
>JANPLH010000051.1:0-3396 GCA_031426435.1 Saprospiraceae bacterium
TCAGTAATTAATGCTATTTATCCTTCATCAATATTTATTTACCTAACCCCCTCACCCAAACATATCCTTCCCCTCCAACCGGTGGCGCTTCCATGAAACCAGCCACTCCGCCAGCAGCAGCCCCAGCCCGATGAACACAAACCATTGGAAATAACTGTTGTACGATGAAAACGCCCGTACTTCCAGCTCCTGTTTTTCCAATTGGTCAATGCGGGATTGCAGCGCCTCGGTCACGGCAGCATCGCCGTCGCTGATATGGAAGTAGGAGCCGCCACCTTTTTTGGCAAGGTCGGTAAGCATGGCCTCGTTGAGCTTGGAGCGCACGGGTTGGCCGTTTTCGTCCCGTTTATATTCCTCCCGTCCCCCGACTTTCATGGGGATGAAGCTGCCCTCCGCTGTACCCACTCCCACGGTGAACTGTATGATGCCCTCATCTTTCGCATTTTCCGCTTCCGCAATGGCCTCGCCGTCGTGGTCTTCGCCATCGGTGATGACGACGAGGGCCTTGTGCGACTTGTTTTCTTCGGATTGAAAAGCCCGGCGGGCGACCCCAATGGCCTCGCCGATGGCGGTGCCTTGGGAGGCTGCAAGCTCTGGGCTGGCGCTGCGCAAGAAGATTTCGGCAGCGGCGTAGTCGGTTGTCACAGGCATTTGAAGGTAGGCGCTTCCAGCGAAAAACACGAGGCCGATGCGCTCACCCTTGAGCTTTTCCACGAGGTTTTCAGCGAACTTCTTCGCACGTTCCAAACGGCTCGGAGCGATATCCTGCGCATACATGCTATTCGAGATGTCGAGGGCAATGAGCACGTCCACGCTCCTGCGCTTCACCTTTTCCCGCTTGCTTCCCCACTGTGGGTTCGCTGCGCCAACGATGAGGAAAGCCAATGCCAACAACACGAGACCAAATTTCAGGCGGTGCTTCCAGCGGCTGGCCTCTGGCATCAGCAGCGGGGCGAGGTGGCTCTCCGCAAAACGGCCTATCGCCTGCTTGCGCCAGCGCCAAAAAAGCCAGAACGCCACGGCCAGCAGCGGCAGCAGTGCGAATGCGTAGAGGTAGGTTGGATGCTCGAATCGGAACATAATATTGAAGACATTAGAAGTTAGACTATAGATATTAGACCGGCCTCTTTCTATTGTCTAACATCTACTGTCTATTGTCTTTAATTTAGGGCAAAGGTCAGATTTTTCTCCGTAACAAATCCTTCAAGGCTGGCAGCAATTCGGGGAATTGGAACTTGAACCCCGTGGCTTCGATTTTTTTGGAGGAAACACGGGTGCTGTCAAAGACCACATCTGCCATTTCACCCATGGCGATCCGTAGGGCAAATTCTGGGGCAGGCAATAGGATAGCGGGCTTACCAAGTGCCTTTTTCAACTCACAAACCAAGTCATAATTGCGAAAGGGGTACGGTGCAACACCATTGTAAATGCCACTAAACCGTTCATTGTCAATGGCTTCGATGAACATGCGGCAGAGGTCGTCAATATGCACCCACGACATCCATTGTTGGCCGTGGCCAAAATAAGTAGCATTGAAAAACTTGAACGGAATCAACATTTTCTCCAGCGCCCCGCCCTGTGTGGAGAGCACCACCCCGATGCGGATGACCACGGTGCGCAGGCCCGTCTCGGCGATTTTTTCAACGGCCTGCTCCCATGCCGATACCGATTCAGCGAGGAAGCTGTTCGTGCCAGCCTCGTCTGTCTCTGTGAGCAATTGGTCGCCCCGGCTGCCATAGAATCCGATGGCAGAAGCGGAGATATACGCTTTGGGAGGTAATGGGCGGCGTTCAATGGCGGCTTTCAGGAGCAAGGTGCTGTTCACCCGGCTGCTGATGATGAGGCGCTTACGCTCCGGCATCCAGCGCTCGTCGGCGATGCCCGCCCCGGCAAGGTTGATGATGTAATCAGCCCTGTCCACGGCGGCTTGGTCTATCGTCTTTTTCCCCAAATCCCAAGCATAAGCGGGGAACTTGGCTTTCAAATCTTGCTTGCGGCTGAGGTGCAGCACGGTATGGCCAGCGGATTGAAGCATTTGGCTGAGGTGCTTCCCAACGAGGCCGGTGCCTCCGGCAATGAGTATGGTTGACATGGATATTTATGTGTTAGAATACCGGAGTATAACAACCCAAGTGAAAAATAGATGTAAAAATCAAACCCCCAGCCCCCATTTGACCCCTTCCTCAATGGCTCGTTTAGCATCCACCTCTGCCGCCAGTTTCGCCCCTCCGATGAGCGTCACAGCCTTTCCTTTTGCCAGTAAATCATCGTACAATTCCCGCACGGAGTTTTGCCCGGCACAAATCACCACATTGTCTACCGGAAGCACCTGCGCCTTGCCCTCGTGCAGCAGGTGAAGGCCCTGGTCGTCAATCTTCACATATTTCACTTTGGACAATAGCTGAACCTTTTTCATTTTCAAACTGGCCCGATGTATCCAGCCGGTCGTCTTGCCGAGGCCAGCGCCGAACTTGCCCTCGGAGCGTTTCAGGAGGTAAATTTCCCGCGTGGGTGGTTCAGGCTGAGGCTTGGCAATGGCACCACGGGTACGGTACTCGGTGTCAACGCCCCATTCATGCATGAAATTTCGGATTTCGGATTTCGGATTTCGGTCGTGCTCGATGTCATCCGAAATCCGAAATCCGAAATCCGAAATTGAAAGGAATTCGGCCACATCGAACCCAATGCCGCCCGCCCCGATGATGGCGACGGACTTCCCGACTGGCTTTTTTCGGCTTGTCCCTTCGGGAAGCAAACAATCCGAATAACTCAATACCTTCGGATGGTCTTCGCCGGGGATGCCAGCCTTGCGGCCAGCTACGCCCGTTGAAATCACCACCTCTGCAAAGCCTTGACTTTCAAGCAGTTCAACGGTGGCTTTGGTGTTCAGGTGGAGCTTTACACCCGTTATCTCCAGCTGCTTCGCAAAATAGCGGAGCGTCTCGTGAAACTCCTCCTTGCCGGGGATGCGCTTCGCCAAGTTGAACTGCCCACCGATTTCGCCACCGGCTTCAAAGAGGTGAACCTCATGCCCTCGTCCAGCAGCAGTGGTGGCGGCAGCGAGGCCAGCTGGGCCAGCGCCCACTACGGCTATTTTCTTTTTGGTTTCGCTCCCCAAAATGGGCATCAACGTCTCGTGACAGGCACGAGGGTTCACGAGGCAGGAGGCCGTTTTCCGGTTAAAAGTATGGTCGAGGCAGGCTTGGTTGCAGGCGATGCAGGTGTTGATTTCGTCCCGTCGGCCCTCCTTTGCCTTGTTCATAAAATCAGGGTCGGCGAGGAAGGGGCGAGCCATGCTCACCATGTCGGCGCAGCCATCGGCCAGCACCTGCTCGGCTACTTCGGGCGTGTTGATGCGGTTGGTGGTGATGAGCGGGATGCCTACCTTGCCCGTCA
>JANPLH010000052.1:0-6185 GCA_031426435.1 Saprospiraceae bacterium
ATCGTTCCCGGCCTCGGCGGATTCACATCCACCCCTGGCGCCGCCACGGTAGACTATGTGCAGGACGTCATCACACCGCCCGCTTCCAAGTTGGACTTCAACCCGAACCTCGTCATCAACGATGGCGTACTGGTACAGTACCTGCAAAAGGGTAATTTGAGTACTTACCAAGAAGCGGAGGCATTGGTGGAAAATTTCGTGTCTTCCGTTCGAGGCACCTTGGAGCGCAGGGAGATTTATGAAATACCCAAGGTGGGCCGGCTGTATCAAGACTATGAGCAGAAAATCCGGTTCATGCCCGAAGGCACCAACTTTAATGCAGAATCGTTTGGGCTGCCCACGGTAGAGTTCCAGCCATTGGTGAAGGAAAAACCGAAATTGATGCCGACCCCGCCCAAGCCTTTAATGGAGGAAGGCGTGGAAGCCACCCTTCCTATCGGGGCGGATGCTGCCAGTGCCGTCCTTCCCGATGAGCCACCGACCTCCATGCTGATGAAGGTGCTGCCTTGGATGGTTTTGCTCGCCGCCATTTTGGCAGCTTTGGCACTTTATTATATTTTTGGTGGGCCAAGTGAGCCTGTCGCCGATTTGCCAGAAGCAACGGAGCGGATAAACGTAAAACCTAACCAATCTTCTGAAGAAACCACAATAGAGGCTCCTGCCAATGAGCCTTCAGACCCAGCGGCGACGCCCAACGAGGATAGCCCAACAACGGGATCACCCATTGCGGAGCAGCCAAAAACGGAGCCGCAAAAACAAGCAACTACGCCACCTAAAGCTGAGAACCCTACGAAACCCGCAGGGGAGCAGGCATCAAAAGAAGCTGAGTCGGCCAACAAGATTTACCTGGTGGTGCACAGCTTTGGCAAGCAAGGCAATGCCTCCAAGTTCGCCAGTACTTTGAAAGGAGACGGCTATACCACCAAGACCAAAAAAGCGGGCGACCTGTACCGGGTTGGTGTTATCTTGAACTACAATTCGCAAAGCGACATTGAAAAAGCCCGTGGCATCCTCGCCAATAAGTACAAGGCCGGGCCAAAAACGGAAAAGGAATTGGAGGAGATGGGGCAGTGAGCAGTGGGTAGGTCTTGTCTCGACTCTTCGGGATGGCAGTGAGCAAATCGCAGAAAACAACTATGAAGAAAATCGGCTTACTCTCAGATACGCACAGCCACCTTGACGAAAGCGTTTTTGGCTATTTGGAGCCTTGCGACGAAATCTGGCACGCTGGCGACATCGGCGACCCGAAAGTGGCTGACCGATTGGAGTCGTTCCGGCCTTTCAAGGCGGTGTATGGCAATATTGACGGGCCGCTCATCCAACACCGCTTCCCGCTCGACCTGCGGTTCGAGTGCCAAGGCGTGGATGTTTTTATAACGCATATTGGCGGCTACCCCGGCAAGTACGTGAAGCGGGTGCGGGAAATACTGCAAGCCGACCCTCCGAAACTTTTTATCTGCGGCCATTCCCATATACTAAAGGTGATGCCCGACAAGTCGCTCGGCCTGCTGCATATGAACCCCGGTGCCTGTGGCATTGAAGGCTGGCACAAAGTGAAGACCCTGCTGCGTTTTGACCTAAGGGACAGACGGATTGAGAACTTGGAGGTGGTGGAGTTGGGTAAGCGAGGTGGCTAATGAAATGATGAATTATATAGGTTGAACGACGTAAATAAAGGTAAATCAAAAGCCCATTTTTCACTTGAAAAAATGGGCTTTTGATATTTATATATTCGAGAAACAGGGTTGATGGATGGCTTGAGTAAACCATTTATTCCCAAAGGGGGGCAAGCATTCCACCATTTATTGTTCACAAATTACCAACTCAAATCGTCGTCGAAACGGGGAGCGCTGGGCTTTTCACGAAGTTGGCTGTTATCCTCTTCAATCTCTTCATCCGGCTGCTCCTTATCAATGTTGCGGGGTGGGCGAGGAGGGCGAGGCTCTTGGTGCTCTTCGTCCTGGGCATCCCATTCTTCGTGCTTCCGGTCGAACTCCTCATAGTCATAGTTGGGCATCAGTTCAGTCTTAACAAAGGTGATGACCTCTTCCAGGTTGGTCAAAAAGCGGTTAAAGTCTTCCTTGTAAAGGAAAATTTTGTGCCTTTCGTAGCCATCCCCATTGAAACGCTTGGTGCTTTCGGTTAGCGTAAGGAAGTAGTCGTCGCCTTTGGTTTGGCGCACGTCGAAGAAGTAGGTTCTACGTTTACCAGCATTCACTTTTTTCGAGAAAACGCTCTCAAATCTTCTGTCTCTGTCCACTGGTTGAAGGATTTTAGTGAAAAAATGGCCCCATCAAGTCTGTCAGATGGGATGAAAACCTGACAAATGTAGGGAATTGATGGATACTGCAAAATTTCTTTGCGCAAACCCTGTTGTTTTGGCAAAAAACAATTTTGTCCTACCTAAATTTTTAGGTCTAATTTCGATTCAGTCTAAATTAGGCTTAAAGACGAAATGATTTTAAAGGCAGTTTAGTAAATTCAAACCTTTTATAACTTTGCCTCGCCTTGAAAGAAAGTTTGGCCTTGTCCTTTGAACGGCAACAGATTCTTTCTCTCAAAGCAGCTTTTTATCGCAACGAAACGACCACCATTCTTACATTTAATGCATTGAAGCATGAGAAAGGGTTTAATAAGGCTCCAGGTATTTATAGTATTTCTGTTTTCATTCCATTTAGCACAGGCAACTACCCCCTCCGGTTCTGGTTCTAGTAGCTTTACCACTTTGCTCCTCGGCATTGTAGTGCTGATTGCCTTTTTTGTCATCTATCAGGTTTCCGAGAGCTTGGTGCGCATTGAAGCCAAGAAAAGCGGGCTTGATAGCGAAGGAGATAGCTTTTCCATGATTCCCGGCATCCAAGGTTTTTCAAGGAAAAAAGGCCCTGTCTATGCCAAAGGCCGTTATGTGGCCCTCAAGCAGGGGTTCAATATTTTACTGGAAGGCAAAGCAGAAGGCCCTGTGCAAGCGGGCAGCGCCAGCCCCAATGGGGCAAGTACGTTTGCCTTGCAGCCATCCAATTTTAGGGGAATGTCACCAATACCAAAAGTGGAGGTGGAAGTTGGTGCCAACGTGAAAGCGGGCGACCATTTGTTTTTTGACAAAAAAAATCCGGATGTAAAATACGTGTCGCCGGTGAGCGGTGAGGTCATCGCCATTAACCGAGGCGAGCGCCGTTCCATCGCCAATGTGGTGGTATTGGCTGACAAGCAGCAGCAGTACCGCTCCTTGATTGCACCCAACCTTGACACTTGCAGCCGTGCAGAACTCGTCAGCTTCCTGCTTGATACCGGGGGCTGGACGATGCTGCGCCAGCGCCCCTACAACATGGTGGCCGACCAGACAGAAATACCAGAAAACATCTTCATTTCAACCTTTGATACCGCACCGCTTGCCCCAGACCTCGACCTCGTGGTGGAGGGCCGTGGCGCTGCGTTCGAACGAGGCCTCGAAGTGTTGGGCAAGCTCACGAAAGGCAAGGTGTGGCTCGGCCTGAACGCCAATGGCGAGAACCCGCCGAGCGCAGTTTTCACCAATGCAAAGGGTGTTGAAAAATGCTGGTTCAGTGGCCAGCACCCTGCTGGCAACGTAGGCATTCAGATTCACCATATTGCTCCAATTGGCACAAAAACCACTGTTTGGACTTTGGATGTGCAGGGTGTCATCACTTTGGGTGCGCTGTTTACCGAAGGCCGCTTTAACGCCGATCGGGTGGTTGCACTGACGGGCGCCGAGCTTCATGCGCCCAAGTATGTACGCACTTTTATTGGTGCCAACGTTGGCCAATTGCTGGAAGGCAATATTGACGGCGGCAATAATCGCATCGTATCGGGTGATGTGCTCAGTGGGGCAAAAACATCCACGGATGGCTACCTCGACTATTACGACGACCAAATCACCGTGCTTGAAGAAGGCGACCAATATGAATTGTTCGGCTGGCTGCTGCCTGACTTGGCGACGCCAAGTGCCTCTAAGGCATTGCCTGGTAGCCGTTTCCCGGATACCGTTTACAAGGCCAATACAAACCTGCATGGCGAGAAACGTGCATTTGTGGTGACAGGACAATACGAAGCAGTGCTTCCAATGGACATTTACCCACAGCACTTAATGAAGGCTATTTTGACCAATGATTACGAAAAAATGGAGGGACTGGGCATCCATGAATTGATAGAAGAAGACGTGGCGCTCTGCGAATTTGTTTGCACCAGCAAACAACCGCTGCAGCAGATTCTGCGCACCGGGTTAGACATGGTGCAGGAGCAAGGGTGATTTAATTGTTGGATTGTTATATTGTTGGATTGTTGTCCGAAAATCTCCAACAGTTCCAACAGTTCCAGCAATCCAGCAATTTCAACAATCAAAAGCAATCCAACTATAAATGAGCAGTTTACTCGAAAAAGTAAAAAGTTTTGAACCGCCGAAGGAGAAGAAGTTCCTGCATACGCTGTACGATGGGTTCTTTACTTTTCTGTACACGCCGAACCATGTGACACATGACGGGGTACATATCCGTGACCGGATGGACCTCAAGCGCACGATGGTGATGGTGGTGCTGGCGCTCAGCCTGTGCTATGTATTTGGCACCTACAATATTGGCCACCAGCATTTTGTAGCCCTGGGGGAGCACACGTCGTTCATGTCGGCGATGCACCTTAAATTGATTCATGGCATCATCAAAATGCTTCCCATTTTCATAGTAACACACGTGGTGGGACTTGGCATTGAGTTCTACTACGCCGCCCGCAAGGGGCACGGTATCGAAGAAGGCTTTCTGGTGACAGGGGCGCTTATTCCGCTCGTCATGCCGCCCGATATTCCACTTTGGATACTGGCGATTGCCGTAGCTTTTGCTGTTATTTTGGGCAAAGAGGCCTTCGGTGGAACGGGAATGAACATCGTAAACATTGCCCTGCTGGCACGAGCTTTTGTATTCTTCGCCTATCCCGGCGAAATTTCTGGCGACCGCTGCTGGGTATCTGGCATTGAGTTCGAGGGCACGACGGCTATGGGCGATGTATATGGCTGGGCGCACCATTTATTTGACGGGCTGTTCAAATGGCTTGGCGTGGCCACTTTTGGTGAAGGGGGCGGTCCCTTGGTTGATGGTTGGACCGGTGCTACACCTTTGGCCTTGGCAAAAACTGGTTGGGACAATGTCACCGCCCATTATTCTACGCTGCAAATGTTCTGGGGCGACATACCTGGCTCAATCGGTGAAACTTGCAAGCCTGCCATCATCATTGGTGCTTTGATGCTCCTTGCCACTGGCATAGCAAGCTGGCGTATCATGCTTTCGATGATAATGGGTGCTGCCTTCATGGGGCTTTTGTTCAATGTCTGGGGCCACGACATACAAATGGATATTCCTTGGTACTTTCATTTTTATATGGGCAGTTTCTGGTTCGCTATGGCCTTCATGGCCACCGACCCAGTGACCGCAGCAGGCACCAACACGGGCAAATGGATTTATGGATTTGGCATCGGAATGCTGGGCATCATTATCCGGGTGATGAACGCCGCCTACCCAGAGGGCTGGATGCTGTCCATTCTGTTCATGAACGTTTGGGCGCCACTGATTGACCACTTCGTGGTGGCCTCCAACATGAAGCGCAGGGCAAAACGAGTGGCAGCAATTGCCAATTAATTATTCAAAAGAAAAAAATCACCATCGTGACTAACAGATATATCATTATTTACACCCTTATCATGACCTTGGTAGTTTCGGTCGTGCTTGCCTTCGTGGTCAAGGGTTTGGAGCCGAAGCACGCTGCCAACGAAGAGGTTTTCAAGAAAAAGGAAATTCTCGGTGCCATCAAGGACCAACTCGGCACGGATTTGACCAAGATGGGCGACAAAGAAGTACTGGAGCTTTTCAAATCCAAGGTTGAGCAAGTGGTACTTGATGCCAATGGTAAGCCTATTGAAGGCGAGCAAGCAGAAAAAATCAGCATGGCTTCCGAAGAGAAAAAACCGGAGGCTGACCGTCACTATCCATTGTACATCTTTAAAGGTGACAAAGGTAATCTCTACCTACTAAGCTTGCGTGGAATGGGCCTTTGGGACAAGATTTGGGCCACAGTGGCATTGCAGGACGATTTCAATACGGTGGCAGGTGTATCCTTCGGCCACGTAGCCGAATCGCCCGGTCTTGGTGCCGAAATCAAGGATAATCCGAGCTTCCCAAAAC
>JANPLH010000053.1:0-27656 GCA_031426435.1 Saprospiraceae bacterium
CCATCCGGTCCGGTAATCTCTTCCTTCTTCAGAATTCCTTCTGCGCGTCCTCCCGCATCCACCAGAACCTCTGTGTCAAAAACGCTGACAATCTTACCCTGGACCACCTTGCCTGGCCGCAGGACATCCTTTTCGTGGAAAGCGACACCACGGTGCTCATCACCAACCTGAACTCGGGCACCATTTCCAAGTTCCACGCCAACACGGGCGAGTTCATCTCGGAGTTTGCCACGGGCATCGCCGGGCCTACCCGCATGGAAATCGGCCCCGACGGCCTGCTTTACGTGCTACAATGGGAACCTATCACCAAAGTGCGCCGCTACCAACCCGACGGCACCTCCTTGGGCGAATTCACCCAGACCAATACCGGCTCCGCCATCGGACTCGATTGGGACACGGCGGGCAACCTCTACGTCTCCTCGTATTACGGCAAGTACGTAAGAAAATACGGCCCAACGGGCGAAGACCTTGGCAACTTCATCAGCGCCAACCTTGTCGGGCCTACCAATATCTGGTTTGGTGAAAACGGCGACCTGATGGTGGTGGACTACAACGGCGGCTCCGTCAAAAGTTTTGACAGCCAAGGCAATTACCTCGGCGTTTTCATTGCTGGCCTACCCCAGGGCGAGGGCGTGGATTTCCTCCCCAATGGCAACCTCGTCATCGGTTGTGGCGGCACCTCTTCGGTTCGGGTATATGCCCCCGATGGCCTATTTATCGAGGATTTCGTGCCTTCGGCAACGCTTGGCCTGCTCACCCCAAATGCCGTGGTGCTGCGGCCAAAGTCGCTGCCGCCGTCGCCCGTACATGAGGCGTACAAAGCGGCCAATTTCGTGACGCCCAGCATTGGAGCGGTCTTTCAAGTGAAAAGCCCAGCCGGCAACGGCCTCCCTATCCGCTGCGAAGTGTTCGATACATCGGGCGTCTTGGTCAGGAGTTTTAGCTTTGCGGATAGTACCACTTGGGACGCCAGCGGCCTGCCCAACGGCTTCTATTACATCACTGCAAAGCTGCCGAATGGCACCGCCGTGCGCCAGCAAGTGGTCGTTCAACAATGAAACCAGCGATGAAAAATGGATTTTTATGGGCGGCTTTCTTGCTGCTGCAAATCGGGCAGACCTTCGGGCAAGTGACCGACAAGGCACTGGAAGCTGCCGTGAAAGGGCAAACCTGCCATGAAATTGCCGAAGCGCTAAATCGAACGCCCCTCGTCAGCGAAGCCAATAAGTTCAACGGGGCAGTCTGCTTTTACCGCAATGGCGAGGTGCCACGGGCGTTGGCCCTTTTCACCGAGGTACGTCAAATGGAAGCGCAGAAACAACACTTGGCCGCCTTTTGGGTGGCCAAGTGCCATGCTTCGTTGGGGCAGGACAGTCAAGCAATGGCGACCCTGCAAGCCTTGCCACAAAGCGCCCTCAACTACCGGATGCTCTCGCAGGAAGCGTTTGACAAATTGTTGAAGGAGCGCCCAGATTTTGCCAAGTTAAAGGCATCATTTGCCCCTGCCTTCAATATATGGACGGGCCTACTGGCGGGCATTGCCGGGCTGGGTTTTTTGATTGGGATTTTGCTTGCCTTCGGCAAATCAAGGTTTTCGGCGGGTGAGCGGTGGCTGGCGATGGTCGTCTTTTCATTCGCCCTTATTCTCACTGCTTATGTGACAATATGGACGGGTTATGTGCATGTATTTCCCTATCTTCAAAACACATGGCAAGCTCTCACATTGCTGGTTGGACCGTCCTTGTTTTTTTATTTAAACGACAGTTTTAAAGAAGATTATTCGAGGAAAGAAATAATGGCACATTATGCCTTGCCTATCATGAGCGGGATATTAACCGCACCCGTCATAATCCAGGATTTCGGTATTAAAACCATCGCCCCCGATGACTTTTTTTTAATCGGTTCGTCACCCATTCTGCTCGTCTGTCAATTATTGTTTTATACAACCATCATATTTCTAATGACCAAAAACGAGTGGCAAGTGGATGCCAATATAAAAATATGGACAAAGACAATTGCATGGGGGATGGTGGCCTACACCGCTGCATTTATTTCCTATTTTATATTGGTTCGCTGCTCATTTTTCAATCCAGTTTGGGATTATTCCATTAGCCTCGTCATGGGGCTGGGAATATTGGCCATTGCATATATGGGCCTCGTGCAAAGGCGGGTGTTCAGCAGCGAACCCATTGCCAATTTTCTGCCCGTCAAGAAATACCAATCATCCAGCCTGACCCCCAGCGCCAGCGAGTCCATAAAACGGCAAATGGAGCGGCTCATGCAGGAGCAGCAGGTGTTTAAGGAAAATGAACTGCGCCTTGCCGATTTGGCCGCATACCTCAATGTCAGCTACCACCAATTATCACAGGTAATTAACGAACACTATGGTGTCAATTTTTTTGAACTCATCAATAAATATAGAATAGATTATGTCAAAAAAATAATGGCAGAGCCCAAATACAGCCATTATACCATTATGCAAATCGCTTATGAGGCAGGCTTTAATAATAAGGCGTCATTTAATCGCTATTTTAAAAAGGAAAGTGGAATGACGCCCTCAGCATATAGGCTGAAAGAGGGAAGCGAATTTAATGTATCGTGAACTATATACAGCCTTTTAATTTTTTCGATAGTAGCCAATTTCAATTTAAACCAAAAAGCCCTTTATTCCCCACTGTTCGGCAAACAAACAACATATCCAAAATACCGCCTCCAATCACGATGGTTATCCTCAAAACACGCTCACATACCCAAAATGCACCTTCGGGTTCCGAAAGTCGAGCGGGTTGCCAGACTGCTTGCCCACCGCTAAGCTGATACCGAACACGCCCGCTGAGGTCTCGAACGTAAGGCCGCCTCCAAAGCCAAGTGGCCGGTCAAATCGGTCAGGCTGCCCGATTCGCTTGTCCTCCACGTAGCCATAGTCGCCAAAGGCATAGAAATAAGAATTTTGGCCAATCAAAAGGCGGTACTCCAGTGTAAAAACGGCATACAACGTTGCAAAAACGCTTTCCTCATCGAACCCCCGCAGCAGGCGATTACCACCAATGCGGAACTGCTCGTTTTGATATACTTTCTCCTCTGAAACAAGGGCCCCGCTGCGGGCGGACAGCTTCATGGCGCTTCGCTGCAACAGCGGCAGGTATTGCTCCAATTTACCTTCCAGCAAAAAGCGGAAACTGCGCCTTGGCAAGCTGTCGTAAAAGTTCTCCGCAACCTTGATAATCGCCTGATTGCGCTCAATTTGACGGATGCCAGCGCTGCCCTTTGCCACCACCACCCAGCCCCGCCGGGGATTGAAACGGTAGTCGAGTGATTGCCAGTTGGCCTCCAAGCCGAAGGCCCGGTTGCGCACGTCGAGTTGACGGGGGAAGCGCCCTTGTTGGATGGCCACAGTGTCCACGGAAATCAGGTTAGAGGAGGTCGTATTCCAAAATGCCTTGAGGTAATTGCCACCCTCGAAGAGGTACTGTACCCCGAACTCGCCGATGACATCGGTATATGTGCTGTCCCGGCGGTACTGGTTGAACTTGAGGTCAATGCCAAAAGGCAGTTGCAACATGTATGGGTACGTGAACGCCACTTCCAGCCGCTGGGTCTGGGGCCGCAGCCGCTCAAACGAGGCGTAGATGCGCTCGCCCAGGCCAAACTGGTTCTGGAACTCGGCGTTGAAAGTGCCAGTAATCAGTAGCTTTTGTTCCACCCGACTGTTGTCGGGCAGCACGCCGAGCAGGAAGTCGAAGCGGCTGGCTTTCTTCTTTTCGAGGAAAAGCCGAAGGTTGGCCTTGCCGCTTTGGAACGTGACGAGAGCATTTTTTTTCTCTTGCAAAAATGGCAGCTCCCGCACCCGCTGCCGGATGCGCAGCACCTGCTGGCGGCTGTACGGCTCGCCCTCGTGGATGCCAAGGTACTGGCGCAGGTAGTTCATCGAAATTTTGGCGTCGCCCACCACCGTTAGGCTGTCAAAGAGGACGAGTGGGCCGGGGGTAAGAAAAAGCTTCGCTGAAATTGGAAATCGGGAAATCGAAGATTCATGCAAGTAAATTTTGAAATTGGCGGGGTCAGATTTTACATCCATTAAACCCTTGTACCCTATGCTATCAAGTTGGATTTTGGCAAAAGGGAAGCCCGTGTTTTCAGCTTCTTGCAAGAGGCGCTCCTGAACCTTTTGTATGTCGGAGAAACGGAGTGGCTTGCCGTTGAACAGCTTTGGCCGGAAGCCGCTGCGGTCGAGCAAATCGGACGACACGTTGCCATTGGAAATGGTGGCCCATTCGTATGCGGGCCCGACGTGCAGCCAAGCGGCGAGGGTCGTGCTATTCTGCCAGGCGGTGCTGTCAATGGAAGCTTCGAGGTAGGCTTGCGCTTGGAGTTGCACCACGATGTTTTTCAGTTCGTTGAAAACCTGTGTGGAATCAGTGAGGACGGGTGGTGATTTCACTCTTTTTTGAAGGAAACTACTGTCCGTATCCAATGGAATCAGGCGAAGGCGAATGGGGGATTGGGCACTGGTTTTTACCAAAAGCAAAAAAAATGCTACCGCCAGCCATGCCGCATGGCTTGTTCGGTTTTGCTTCGCAATTTTTTTGAAAAACCACATGGAAGGGTAAACGCAGGAATCGGTTTTTGGGTATGTGACACAGAATGCCAGTCCGTGTTACAAATGCCGCTCCGCATGGTAGCTCGACCGCACCAGCGGCCCGCTCTCCACGAAGGCAAAGCCCCGCTTCATTCCTTCTTCCTTATACTCGGCGAACTGGTCGGGGTGCACGAACTCGGCCACTTCAAGGTGCATCTTGGTGGGTTGGAGGTATTGGCCAATGGTGAGCACGTCGCAGCCATGCGCCCGCAGGTCGTCCATGATTTGCAGCATCTCGTCACGGGTCTCGCCCAGGCCCACCATCACACCGGACTTGGTGCGCTTGCCATATTCCTTCGTTCGCTTGATTTGCTCCAAGCTGCGGCTATACTTGGCCTGTGGGCGCACCTTGCGATAGAGCCGCTCGACGGTCTCCATGTTGTGGCTGACCACCTCTTGGCCGCCCTCAATCATGCGCTCCAATGCTGGCCAGTTGGCCTTGGTGTCGGGTATGAGCGTTTCGATGGTCGTGCTGGGGGATAGCTCCTTGACGAGGCGCACGGTTTGGTACCAGATTTCGGCACCTCGGTCGGCCAGTTCGTCGCGGTTCACGGATGTGATGACGGCATGTTTTACCTGCATGAGCATAATGGCCTCGGCCACCCGGCGTGGCTCGTCGGTATCGTATTCGGGAGGGCGGCCTGTTTTCACGGCGCAAAAGGAGCAGGAACGGGTGCAGGTATTTCCCAAAATCATGAAGGTGGCAGTGCCCTCGCCCCAGCACTCGCCCATGTTGGGGCAGTTGCCGCTTTGGCAGATGGTATGTAGGCCATAATGGTCCACGAGGCTGCGGACGTGCTTGTATTTTTCACCGATGGGAAGTTTCACCCGGAGCCATTCGGGCTTGCGGCGGCGGGGTTCGGCGGGTTCTGTGATTGGCAGTTCTATCATGGTTGATTTCGGAGATGGGATTCCAGCCAGATTCCGAAATCCGAAATCCGATATGAAATCACCAACGCTTACCGAACTGCAAATTTAGGAAAAGGTTGAGGAAGAGTATGTTGTTTTGCACACCATCCTTTTGCACCATGATGGGGGCTTGCCTTGCAAAGGCGTCCACCATGATGCCACCCTCAAAGGATTTGAGGTACTCGTCGAAAGCCCCCCAATCAAAGTGGACGGCGAAGCGGGCATGCGCACCGGGCAATACAGAAAGCTGGCCAAAGCCTTTGGTCCAAGCAGATGCGCCTTGTATAATGTCTTTATTGAGGAAACGGTCTGCGGTATCTTCGTTGTAGCGAACCGAATAGCTGGAGTTTCCTCCTTCGGTTCTTATTTCCACATAATAAGGTTTTAAAACTCCGAGCGTGGCTCCTGCCTCATACGAGATGCCCACCGCCACGCCTTTGTGCTTTGCTTTTTCGGAAAAATAGCGCTTGGCACCTATTCCAGCCCGCAACACGAGCAGGTTGTTTTGCTTGCCGTACTTGTAGGCCCGTGATACCCCACTGTTCAGCGTGCTCGCATTATCGAACCGTTGACGGTATTCCTTGGCGTGCATGAGTTCGCCCATTTCAAAATGCCAATACTTTGTGCGGTAGTACGTCTGCAACTTCCCGACGTTGAAGCCAAAGCCGAGGCCGTGCGTGTGCATCCGAAAATTCGCCGCAAATTCCTTGCTATAGACAAGACCCTTGGTGGGGTCGTCCATTTGCTTGGGCTGAATGGTTTCTTGCGCCGCAAGGAGGTTGGCGCACGAAAACGCCAGCACTAACAGAAGGTATTTGTCAATTCTCATGGCAGACTGTTACAAGTATTCAAAATAGAAGATGGGTTTTGACGGATAAAAATACGAGAATTCAAAGAGAGAAACGAATGCCAAAATGCTTTTGTTTAAAATCTTTTTTTGGCCTTGGGCCAAATGACCTACAAATAGCGGGCTTTTACAGTTTTTGTACACCCATTTACGAGCGTTCGGCCCGACTGGTGTACCTTTGTGGAAAAACAGCACCACCATGCTTAAATTACTTTTCTGGGGACTGATAGGTTATGTCATTTACCGCTACTTCCAGATGAAGGAACAACTCAAGGAGGGCCGCTTCCGTGACTTCGTGCAGCACCGGGGCCAATCCCATGAGGGGCAACAGCCGACCAATCGGGATGCCGCACCCGGCAAACAGAAAGAAGGAGGCGAATTCATTGATTATGAAGAAGTTAAGTAAGACAAACACTCCCCAAAAACTACCTACCGTGTCGGCTGAAAGCACACCACACCAGCCCATTGGCGACTGGGTCATTGCAAAGAACAACCAGTTCATCGCCTTCAACAAGCCTGCTGGGCTGCCCGTGCAAGCCGACAAGACGGGCGACAAGCCGCTGCTGCAATTGGCCGAAATCTACACCAAATCGAAGCTCTTCTTAGTTCACCGCCTTGACCGCCCGGCCACTGGCGTTGTCGTGTTTGCGAAGACAAAAACGATGGTTGGTTCGCTGGGCGACCAATTCAAGGAGCGTTCGGTGCGCAAAACCTACCTCGCCGTCGTTAAGGATTTGCCGAAGGAGCAGGAAGGGACGCTTCGCCATTTTTTACAAAAAAATGAAAAAGCCAACCGTACTGGCGTGAAGGATGGCACAGCCACAAGTGGCAAAGCCACAGGTAACGAAGCTGCAAGCGACCCCAAAGGGGCGGGCGACCTCTCAGAATTGCACTATCGGGTGCTGGCAAGCAGCGACAATTACCATTTGCTGGAAGTGCAGCTCATCACTGGGCGCCACCACCAGATTCGGGCGCAGCTGGCCGCCATCGGTTGCCCCATCAAAGGTGACGTGAAGTACGGTGCCCGACGGGGCAACACAGACCGCTCCATCCACCTCCACGCTTGGAAGCTGGCCTTCCGGCACCCGATATCTGGTGAGCAGGTGGAGCTAACTGCACCACTGCCCAACGATCCGGTTTGGAATGCGCTGGCAGTGACCTTGGGACTTGAAATAACTGAAAACAAGACTCTTATTGTACCATGAAAATAAGTTTGATAAGCTGCGTTTTAGCTATTTTTTTGCTGGGAAACACCCTGCTGCTTGGCCAAGCCGACCAGCCGAGGAATTTTTATCCTAAGCAATACGCCGAGCGAGATGCCATCATTCAAATGGAAGAACTCAAGCACGGTACGTTGGTGATAAGGTTGGCCACCAATACCCGCAAGTTGGCTTCCATCAAAAAGGCAATTAAATTGGCCAATAATGAAAAGGAGCGTAATCGACTGGGAGCCATGCTTGAAAAAACAGCGCTGGATACCCGTAACCAAAACCTATGGCTGAAAGCAGCTTTCGACAGTATTTATACTTTTACACCTGTGCTTTTCATGCCCGACACGGTTGCCATTCAGTTGAAAACTGGTGTGCGGCAAGGCATCTTCCTTGGGCCGTCGTTGGACAAAATTGACCCGTCTTTGACGCTGGATGGCAAATTCTTCGTAGCCTTCTACGGTGCCAACACTTCTGATGAAAAGACCAACAACCAAGGCATCACTGTGCTCGATTCAACGCTGCAATCATTGCGGTCGCCCTTTCCTTATTTCACAGGGCGCACGTCCATCCGGCGCATGTTTGAGGAGTTTTTCAATAAATCTGAAGGGCAGAACCATTTTGAAAAATTAGTGGCCAAGTTTCAGAAGCGGTTGGAGGAGTTTTAACTTCCCGCTAATTCCCCAAATAACTCCCGATCCGCACCACCTCCGCAAACACACCTGCCGCCGTCACTGCCGCACCAGCCCCGGGGCCACGCACCACCAGCGGGCGCTCCTTGTAGCGCTCGGTGGTGAACACAATCATATTGTCGCTGCCGCTGAGCGAGTAGAAGGGATGCGACGCATCCACTTCCCGCAGTCCGATGTTGGCCTGACCAGTCAGCTTATCAAGGCTGGCAATCATGCGCAAGACCTTTCCATCCGCAGCGGCGTCCGCCACCATTTTTTCAAAATGGGCGTCCGATTTTTCCAGCTCCGCAAAAAAGGCTTCCACGTTGGGCGCATCCTGTGCCGCCTTTGGCAAAATGCTCTCGATTTGCACATCGGCGGCTTCGAGCGGCAGGCCCGTTTCCCTTGCAAGGATGAGCAGCTTGCGGCGGACGTCGGCCCCGCCCAGGTCGTCACGGGGGTCGGGTTCGGTGTAGCCACGGCGCTTGGCCTCCCGCACGATGGCACTGAATGGCTCGCCACCTGCCTTGAAATTGTTGAAAATAAAGGACATCGTGCCGGACAGCACCCCTTCTATTTTCAGGATGCGGTCGCCGCTCGTAATCAGGTCTTCCAGTGTACCAATGACCGGGAGGCCAGCCCCCACGTTTGTTTCATACAAAAACGGCACGCCACGGCGGGCGGCAATGCTCTTCAAACGCTGGTACTGGAGATACGAGCTACTGGTGGAAATCTTGTTCGGCGTGGAGATGCTGATGCTGCTTTCGAGGATGGTTTCGTAAAAACGGGGCACTTCCTCGCTCGCCGTATTGTCCACAAAAATGGAATTGCTCAGGTTCAGCCGCCGCATCTGCTCCACGAAAGTGGCCAAGTTTAAGCTTTCGCCGGAAGTGGTCAAAGCCTCCTTCCAGTTGGCGAGGTCAATGCCATTTTCATCGAACAACATCGTCTTGCTGTTGCACAATCCGACGATTTTCAACTCTAAGCTCCTTTTTTCCTTCAAGAACGCAGCCTGCTCCCGTATCTGCTCGATGAGCGTGGAGCCTATCAGCCCGACACCGACCATGAACAGGTGCAGTTCCTTGGTGTCGGAGAGGAAGAACGCCTCGTGCAGGGCGTTCATGGCCTTGCCCTCGTCGGCAGCGGAAACCACCACCGAGATGTTCAGCTCCGAGGAACCTTGGGCGATGGCCACCACGTTCACGCCGTTCTTGCCCAGTGCCTGGAACATCCGACCAGCGATGCCGGGGCGGTAGCGCATGTTTTCTCCAATAATGGCAATAACGCTCAGGTTTTCCTCAATTTTCAGCGGCTCGACCAGCCCTTTTTCGATTTCGTACTCAAACTCGGCCTCCACCTGCTGCTTCGCCTTGGTCGCCACTTCGGGCGGTATGGCAAAGGTGATGCTGTGCTCCGACGACCCCTGGGTGATCAAAATCACGCTAATACCAGCCCCGGCCAAACTGCTGAACAAGCGCCCAGCAATACCCGGTACACCAAACATTCCACCGCCCTGCAAGGTGAGCATCGCCACTTTGTTGATGGATGAAATGCCCGTGACGGCGTGACCGCTAGGGTCTCGCTGTTCGGTAATATAGGTGCCCTCGAAGCTGGGGTTGAAGGTGTTTTTGATGTAGAGCGGGATGCGTTTTTGCAGCGCCGGTTGCAGTGTCGGTGGGTAAATGACCTTCGCCCCAAAATGCGACATTTCCATCGCCTCGGCGTAGGTCATCTTGGGGATGGTAAATGCTTTTTTCACCTTGCGGGGGTCTGCGGTGAGCACCCCGTCCACGTCCGTCCAGATTTCAATGCTGGCAGCGTCCAGCCCAGCGGCGATGATGGCGGCGGTATAATCCGAGCCGCCCCTGCCGAGGGTAGTCGTGAGCCCTTCTGTGGTGGAACCGATAAAGCCCGTAACTACCTGAACGTCCATTTTTTCTGCGTAAAAATCCTTAACAAGTTGGTTGGTCACGGCAAAGTCCACCTTGGCATTCTGAAAGGCGTCGTTGGTTCGGATGACCTTGCGGGCATCAAGGAAATTCGCCGGAATGCCCGTCTGCCGCATGGCGGCTGCGATGATGAAGGCCGAACTGCGCTCGCCGAAGCTCACCACATAGTCCATCGTGCGGGGAGATGCTTCCCGGACGAGAAAGACACCACTGAGCATATTGGCCAAAGACTGGTGGCTGCGCTCCATTTCGGCAGCGATTTGCGTTTGTTCTGTGCCGCCCACCAGTTCAGCAATGGCATCTTGGTGGCGCTGCGCAAACGCCTCGAACGAAGCCCGCCAAGTTTCATCGCCAGCGGCGGCACGACGACTCATGTCAAGCAAGCTGTCCGTCACGCCACTAAAGGCCGAGAAGACGACGGTGAACTTGTCACCACGGTCATGGTATGCCTTAAGGATTTGGATTAGGCCCTTGATGCGTTCCGGTGTACCGACGGAACTGCCTCCGAATTTTAGAACTTTCATTTTTGAGATAATAGACATTAGACGATAGACCTTAGACACTGACCAGCGACTTTCTAAAGTCTAAAGTCTATTGTCTAACGTCTCAGAATCGGTTGTACGTGGTAAGGCGGGCTTGGTTTGGTGTGTTTTTAAAAAAGGAAGGCAAATATATAGGGAAAACTTACAGGATTACAAGCTGTCCAGCAAAGCTTTCAGTTCTTCGTAGCTGGCCAGTTCATTCGATTTTTCCTTCCGATTGTTGCCTTTATAAACAAGTGTGAAGGGAATGGCCCCATCCCATGTTTGGCTCACCTTGCCAATCCAGGTGTCGTAATCGAGGTCGCCGAGCGCCACGACGTTGCGCTGGAGGTTGCGCTCCGCAACGAAGGGGACAAGTTTCCGCTGGAAGTCCTTGGGGAAGTCCATGCTCACCAGCAACACCTTGATTGGATTGCCCGCCGCTGTGGGATTGGCGGTTTCTGTTATCAGTTTCTCAAAAAACGGCAGCTCCTCCACGCAGGGCTTGCACCAAGTCGCCCAGAAGTTGACGACGTAGGTGGTGTCATTATCCTGCTGTAATAGCGGCTCAAATTCCCCGTAGCTCATATAAACCGGGAAGGGTAGGGAATCGGCGACCGCTGCCGCCTTGCCGCCTTGCAGGGTGGTTGCAGGTGCATTGGGCGTTTTTGCGGAGCAACCAAAAAGCAAGGGAAGAAAGCTCAATAGCAATATGAATTTACTTGCGTGAATCTTCGATTTCATAATTTTCAATTTCCAATTTCATCCTTAAACCGCACCGCCATTTCCCGAATGTCCAATGCAGTATTGCCGGGATCGTCGAAGAGGAAAAAGACGAAGACCGTGCCTTGGCCCTCCTTGCAAAGGGCAATCATTTTGCAGATCGGCGAATCGGCGAAGGCAGGTTTGGGTGTAAAAATATAGGTCATTCCCCAATCGGCGTTGAAATCCCGGCGCAGTGACTGGCTATCAGGGCGCAGGGCGGAAATGATGGCGTCATCGGCATTGGTAGCGAGGTTGGTGATGGCCAAAAAAGTGGCCAAATTGGGTGCTGTGGACATATAATCTTTTTCGTTCCAAGGAAGCACATAATACAGGATTTGCAGGTCTTCGCTGTTGGAGCGGATGGCATGCTGGCAAAGGAGGTATTGGTTTTCCCAAGGCTCGAAATCCTTATACCCAGCATCCAATGGCTCAAATACCTCCAAGCCTGCTTGCTGGGCCAGTTGGGTGAAACGGGCGGGCTGCTCGATTTTTTGCCCAAGCAACCATTGCGGCAGCAACAAAAGCAAAGCCACTACCAAAAGTTGCCAACGGCTTGCAACGCCAATATGAGATGTATTCATTTCCATGATGATTTCGTGCAGCTAATATAAGACAGTTGGCTTTAGGGAAGGTTGGCCAAAATCAACCTTTATGAACTTTATCAACCTCTGTCAACCACAACTTGCATTACTTTTACCACCAAAATACCACACAATGCGCAAATGCTTCTTCCTTTTTTCACTTGCTATCTTATTGAATACCAGTGCCTTGGCGCAATACCAGCCCGTCTTCCCCAGCCTTGATGGTCAGGAACTGCTGGACAGCCTCGTGAAGTATTACAAAGCCCCCGTGCTGCTGTCGCAGGCGTTTGCCAGGGACACGCTATTCAAGCGCATTTACGGTTACCACGACTCGCTCACCTGTGTCTATACGGGTTACCGCATCTACCTCGACCCCACGCAAGACCCCACTCAGGCGGCCTTTGACAAGGACATCAACACGGAGCATACCTTCCCGCAAAGCCTCGGCGCCATGAACCAGGCCGAGGGCGACATGCACCACCTCTACCCAACCCGTGTGGACGTGAACGGCGACCGGGGCAACCTCCCCTTTGCCGAAATACCCGACTCGCAAACCGATGACTGGTATTACCTCGGCCAGCAAGTCTCCAATATTCCCACTTCCAATATCAACCTGTACAGCGAGCGCAAGCCCGGATTCTTTGAACCACGGGAAGACCACAAGGGCAACGTGGCCCGTGCCATGTTCTATTTCTATACCATGTACAAGGCCCAGGCCGACGCTGCCAATCAGGATTTCTTCGACTCCCAGCGCCAGACCCTCTGCGCATGGCACATCCTCGACCCCGTGAACGAACCGGAATGGAACCGCACTTGGCTCATTGCCAAGTACCAGAGCGGCAAGCCCAACCCCTTCGTGTTGGACTGCACCCTGCCAGAGCGCTGCTACTGCGCCGATTTTGGTACAAAATGTACTCCCGCCTCCACAGAGGAAGCCGCTGACAATCAATCGATTACGCTCGAATCAATCGCTCCGAACCCGCTGCACGACGAGGCCGTTCTGCGCTTCACGCTGCCCTCGGCTGGCCGGGTGCGCTTGGCCGTTTTTGGTGCCTTCGGCAACAAATTAGACGAGGTGGACTTGGGCTGGTTGCCCATCGGTGAGCAGCAGGCGACTTGGCACCGGCCAGCGGATTTGTCGGGAGGGATTTGCTTTTTTAGGTTGATGATTGAAAATGATGGGCAAATGGCCAGTGTCATTGAGAAGGCAATCCTGCTGCCAAGGCCGTGAAGTCAGCTTGGTCAGTTGCATTTTTTCATAAAAAATTTTCATTCTCCTTGCGGCAGTTTTACGCTGCCCAAACGGTGCAACCCTCCGTGCAATTCTTGCAAATATCAATCTTATCCCGCCCGGCCAGCAGCGAGCGGCGAAAGCGGCCATAATCAGCGCCGTTCCAAATTTCCTTAAAGGACTTTTGCTTCAAATCACCGAGGCGGTGCAGGGCATCCTTGTCGAAGCAGCAGGGCACCACCAAGCCGTCCCAAGTGATGACGCAGGCATGCCATAGCTTCCAGCAATGGTTGAGCAGTTCGTTTTTCACTTGCCAAGTGCCGTCTGCCTTTTGGGCGTAGCGGGCGTATTTTCCGATGGTCGGAATCAGGTCATTGCCCTGCTCGTAGTCATAGACTTGGGCGGTTTTTAGTTTGACTTCGTCAACGCCGATTTCTTCGGCGAGGCGATAGATTTCAGGGATTTGATGCTCATTGTGCCGCACCACGAGGAACTGGAAAATGATATGCGGCGTCTTTGATTTCAACTGTTTTTTCCATTTCACCACGTTCCTTGCACCTTGCAAAATGACCTCCAATTTCCCCTCCTTCCGATAGCTTTCATAAGTCTCCTGCGTCGTTCCATCCACAGAGATGATGAGGCGGTCCAGCCCCGATTCGATGGTACGGCGGGCGTTTTCATCGTTCAGGAAATGGCCGTTGGTGGAAGTGATGGTGTAGAGGCCACGGAGTCTGGCATGCTGCACCATGTCGAGGAACTTGGGGTTGATGTATGGCTCTCCTTGAAAGTAAAAAATGAGGTAGAGCAGCTCATGGTGCAGTTCGTCAATGGTTTTTCGGAAAAAATCTTCCCGCAAATTTCCCGTAGGGCGGGTGAAGGCCCGCAGCCCGCTCGGGCATTCTGGGCAGCGGAGGTTGCAGGCAGTAGTCGGTTCCAACGAGATGGTCATCGGCATCCCCCATTGCACAGGTCTGCGCAGCCAACGGGTGAGGTGATAGGAGGCGAAGATTTTAGCCACGTTCCAAGTTCGGCGCAGCGTCAGCTTGCCGAGGAAGTTTTGGATATCGTGGCGATATAAATTCATCAGGAAATTTGAGTGTACCAAATCCCGCATCGAAGGTCGGGCAGTAAAGCGTTCAAAGTAAAAAGTAAGGAGCAATGCAAAAAGACAAAAGTATGAACTTACAGCACAGTACTTTTGCCTTTGTACCTTTACCCCGTTCGCCATCTACGGAATCGGGATTTCGTAAACTCAATTTTACTTTCTACACATGATTTCAGAAGATACCATTGACAAGGTGCTCGAAAAATTCGACACCCAAGTTTTAGATTATGAACAAGCTGTGCGGGACTTCGCCGAGGAGCAGCCAGCACTGTTCTCCTACCTGATTGGCGACAATGAGGGCGTTTTTTCGCAAGATGAAGAAGACTTCTTGCTATACCTCGCCTTGGTCATTTATAAATCCGTGGAAGATGCTGGCATGAACGATTTGCCAATGATCAGCGAAGACGAAATCACCAGTGCCGAAGAGGTGAACTGGGAGCTTATGGAATCGTCGAAAGCCACCGATTTTCACAAGCGGTTGGATATTTTCTATGAAAAATCGCCACAGGAAGACCTCATGGCCTTCGTGGAAGATTCACTCATCGCCGAAGCTGAGAACGAGGAAGGGGAGCCGTTTACCCTAACGCCCGAAGGCCGGGAACCGATGTTTGTTGCTTTGAAGACAATGATAGATGTGCTGACTGAATAGGCAATTGACTTTTGGCTTTTGGCCATTGGCTAACTGCAGCCAATGGCCAAACCCCCATCAAAACCTTCCTGCAGCCTCTTGGTAGATCACTTCCAATAAGGTCTGCCCAACGGCCCGAAGCGCACGAATGTCAATGACGCTCATATCGTCTTTGTGCGTATGCCAGTGCGCTCCGAACCCCGTCTGCGTGTCACTTGACTTGCCGATGATATCAATCATGGGAATCTTGGCGATGGTATTTACGAAGTAGTGGTCGTCCGTCACCGCCCCTGATTTTTCCTCTACAAAATGGTTCGTATAGCCGAGGTTCTGGCCAATCTTCCAAACCTTGTTCATCACCGTTGGGGCGAAGTTCATACTCACGCCCTCCTTGGTGAACCATGCGTTTTTCGCCCCCACCATGTCAATAAGGATACCGTATTTGGGGCTGTAACCCGACGGAACGAGGTTGCGTGACCAATGCTGTGCGCCGAGGCACCAGCTGTTGGGGTTCTCATTTTCATCGTCGCCGTGGTCTTCTGCATCGAACAGCACGAAGTCAACTCCGACATCAGGAGGGTTGGCTTGCAGCACCCTTGCTATTTCGAGGAGAACACCTACGCCGCTGCCGCCGTCGTCAGCACCGAGTATGGGTTCTTTTTGGCGCTCGGTAGCGAGCGGCGAGTCGGCGATATGGCGACTGTCCCAATGGGCTGCAAGGCAGATGCGCTTGGCGGCTTCTGGCTTGTGCTGCGCAATGATGTTGACGCCGTTGAGCGTCTTACCTGTGTAGGCTTTAGCAGTGAATGGTTGCTCCGTGACCTTGAGTCCGTATGCAGTGAGTTGGGCCACCAGCCAGTCCTTGCAGCGCTTATGCGCATCGGTATTAGGCACCCGTGGCCCAAAGTCCACCTGTTTTTTTACGAAGGAAAAAGCAGAGTCCCGCTCAAATTTTGGCACAGCCAAGGGTTGGAGGTCAGGTGTAGGTTCAGTTGTGGTGCTGCTTGCGTCACCCTTGCATCCGAATAAGAGGAGCAAAAATGAGGCAGTGGCCATGAGCGCAATTTTTTTGAAAAAAATCATGTGTTGAATTATTGAAGCTGCAAACTTCTTCATTTTTTTTGTTGAAGCGACCTCCGGGTAAAAAACGGAAAAATCAGGCAAAAAAGCCCACCGAACATAAATGAGCTTACCAAGTTGCCCTTCAAATAAGTACTGACGGGGTCTTTCCCAAAATTGTCGCTGACAATGAACGCCTTATAACCAGGGTTCAAGTATTGGATATATACATAAAACACAAAGCAACTGATCGGAATATAAATTAGGGTCATGCGAGCGGCAGCCCAAAAGCCTTCCTCCCAAGACATGAATCCATTGTAGTCTTTGTCCCGTTTTTCCTTCGTCACCATAAAATAGGTTATTGCAAATGTGAGGGTACTCACGATGATGCCTATTAACGGGGTGAGGGCAAAACGCTCTTCGGTAAACAGCCCCAACGCCTGTGCTATCAACATCCACAATAAAATGACTGCGGTCGGTACGATTGCCCATTTAGTTTCTACTCGCATGGTATTCATTTATGAATTAACATTTGGGTAGCTTGCCGGGAATCCCGGCAAGCTACCCATTTCTATTTATCGCATCAGTGTCACACTACCTTCATACAATTCAACAAGGCCATCCACAAATTCCACTTCGGCGTACCAAGTGAATGCGGCGGAATTCATCAGGTCACCTCGGTACTTACCGTCCCAACCATAAGCTGGCTCGTTGGGTGGGAATAGGTAATATTGATATACCGTTTCGCCCCAGCGGCTGAAGACGAGGAACGACCGGATTTTGGCCACTTCCTTTCCCCCGTAAATCATGAAAACGTCGTTTACATTGTCGCCATCGGGCGAAAAGGCGTTAGGCACGTAAATCGGGTGATCCTTCTTAACATAAAGTGTCAAGTTGTCGCTGTCCACGCAGCCGTTGCTCTCTACTGTAATGGTGAAAGTAGTCTGGCTGGTGGGCGAAGTGAAAGTATTTAGGCAAGAATCGCAGGATACCAACTCTGCGGGATACCAGCTAATATTGTCGAGGCTATCTGGCGGCAGGCTGACCAAGGCTTGCAATTGTGTCGTATCACCAAGGCGGATGACATCGCCTCCTCCTTCTACAATGGCTATCAGTTCCACATTTAGCTCTTGCGGCTGTGAAATGTCAATCGTCACGCTGGCCTCACAGCCCGATGCGTCAATCACCGACACCACGTAGATGCCCGGCACCAACGGGGTGAAGTTGCCATTGGAAGCATAGTCGCCTCCATTGAGCGAGTAGAGGTAGGGAGGTTCGCCTCCTGTCACGTTCACCACGGAAATGGCCCCATCATTTTCCCCATAGCAGCTAATTGGCTTGATGGTCACCTCCGGCTGCGGGATGTCCAAGCTTGCCGATACTATAGCTTCGTCGGAGGCGGAACAATTGGCCAGTGCCGTGTTGGTCACGGTCAGCGTATAGGTGTCGGGGAGCATCGCAAAGGGGTCCGGGATGTTCGGGTTTTCAGGTAGGTTGCCATTAGCTCCAGTCCATTCATGAATAATATCTGGCCCTGTAGAAGTGGCGGGGCCGCCTAAGTGCACTGAATTGTGGTCGGGCATGCAGTTGATTTCACCACCGGGGCCAGCGTCGGCAACCGGGGCGGCTACCACTTGCACTTGCGTGTTCTCGTCATAGTTGCAACTGCTGTTTTCACTGTAAACAAAGATGATAGTATGTGTGCCAACGCCTGCTATGTTCGGGTTGAAGCTGCCGTTGGCGCTCATGCCGGGGCCGCTCCAAGTGCCAGCGGTGCCAGTGCCGCCGATCACGGTTGCCTGCAATTGCACATTGGCCGTATTTGCCGAAAGGCAAATTGGGTCAATCGGCATTAGGTCAATTGTCACCGTTGGGCAGTCAACGGCAGTGCAGGTTTGCTGAACGGTCACGGGTGGGCAAACGGTGTTGCCGCTCACCATCAGTTCGATGGTCACCATTTCATTGGGCGCGAGGCCGGTGAGCAAGTAGCTGGTCGGCGTGGGTTGGGTTCCCAATTGGGCAGTCAGCACCGTCACTTCATAGTCAGTGGCATTGGCAACAGCCCCCCAAGTGAATTCAATGGACGATACTGTGGTATTGCAATCAATATCAGGGACAGCGAGTTCCGGGTCAACTTGAACGCTGTGCGAAACCTGGGTGGAAGTGCAACCGCCCTGCGTCACCGTGAGGGTGATGTCGTAATTACCGGGGGCAGCGAAATCAAGTTGGTGCGGGCCTTTTCCAGTACCCGGAGTGGCCGTTCCGCCGTCGAAGTTCCAAGTATAGATGGCGTTGTTCGGTGCATTGCCAACGTAGGTCACCGTCGCTTCATCCGTGATGCAAATTTTGTCGCTAGCGGTAAAATTAGCGGTCGGCGTCGGCAGCACTTGCACCGAACCTGCGGCTTGGTAGGTACAGTTGTTTTCTAAATAAACATAGACTACCTGATGCGTGCCTATACCCGCCGTTGCTGGGTTTAACACACCACTGGCGCTCGTGCCGGGACCGCTCCAGGTGCCCGTGCCGCCGCCCGCAGCACCCGTTAGTGTCGCCGCCAATTGGACAGTGTTCACGGAGCCAAGGCAAATCGGAGCAACGGGGTCCACGCTGGCCACTATCGGAAGACACTCCTGAGCGATACAGGTTTGTTGCACCGTCACAGATGGACATGGGCCGTTGTTGGAAACTGTAAGTTCAATGGTCACTTGCTCATTGGGCATCAGGCCCGTCACCTCGTAAGTGTTCTGCGAAGTTTGGTTGCCCATTGCGCCAGCTACCACCATCACATCGTAATGCGTTGCGCCAGCAACATCCAGCCAGCTGAACTCTACGGAACTGAGCGTGGTATTGCAATTGATTACCGGCGGAACGAGAGGTGCTCGCACCTGAATATTGTCGTTAAAAGGTTCGGATACACAGCCCTGCGCCGAGGTTACGGTCAGCGAAACCTGTTGCAGGCCAGCGGTTGCCCAACTGACGGTGTGAGGCCCTTGGCCCGTGCCGGGGGTGGCCGTCCCAGTACCGAAGTCCCAATCAAAAGTAGCGCCGGAGATTGCGGTGCCCGAAAACGTCACGGTGACGTCCTCGCCCTCGCAAGCTGTTGTAGGCAACGCAAAATTGGCGATTGGCAAAGAGTACACATTGATAGTCGTGGTTTGGGTATAAATGCAGTCTCCAACCGTGTAGGTAGCCGTTAGCAAATTGGCACCGAGGTCGGCGTCCATTGGGTTGAAGACACCAGCAGGGCTAACGCCATCTCCCGACCAAACCAAGGTGCCACCTGTACCTGTGGTGGTAGCTTGCAGCGTAATATTACCCACGTTTGCATCGAGGCAAATATCATTCACCGGCGTGATGTTAATGGTCACGGGTGGGCAGTCTTGAGCGATGCAGCTTTGCTGTGTGGTCACATCGGGGCAAGCGCCGCCGTTGGAGACCACAAGTGAAATGGTTGCTTGGTCACCCGGTTGCAGACCATTGATGATATAGCTGTTTTGCGACGCCTGAACGCCCGGCGAACCGGATACAAGGGTGGCAACATAGCTCGTAGCACCAACCACATCCAGCCAAGTGAACTCAATGGAATTGGTCGTGGTAACACAGGTGATGGCTGGCGCAATGAGCGGCTCGTCCACTTGCACGTTGGTGGTAAATGGCTCGGAGGCACAGCCCTGCGCCGTAGTGACGGTCAATGTTATTGGCTGCGAGCCAGCACTGTCCCAACTGACGAGGTGCGGCCCTTGGCCTGTGCCTGGCGAAGCGGTGGCGGTGCCAAAATTCCAATTGAAGCTAATGCCCGGCTGCACCGTGCCAGTATAGGAAACCGAAATATTGTCGCCCACGCAAGCCGGCGATGCTGCGGTGAAGCTGGCCACGGGCTGCATGATGACATCTATGGTAATGTCTTCCGTGTAACTGCAATCGCCTTCCTCATAAATGGCGGTAATGAGGTTTGCGCCAGCAACAGCTTGGTTTGGGTTAAATACGCCATCAAAACTCACACCATTACCAGCCCATGTCAAAGTACCGCCGCCCAAACCTCCTGTCACGCTGGCTTGCAGGGTAATGGGACTTGCACCTGCATTGAGGCAAATATCGTCCACAGGCGTGATGCTGATGTTTACATTGGGGCAATCCTGCGCTATGCAGGTAACTTGCGATGAAACGTCAGCGCAGGGGCCAGGGTCAATTGCAATGACCTGAATCGTGACGGCGTCGCCAGGGTTCAGCCCGCTGAACAGCATGGAGGTATCGGACGTGGCTATGCCCGTGCCGCCACTTATCACGTTCACGGTGTAGCTGCTTGCGCCGGGAATATCGTCCCAGACGAACTCAACGGAGTTGGTCGTGGTATTGCAGTTGATTTGCGGAACGGGTAGCATATTGTCCACGTCCACCGTCTGCGTCGAAGTGGTGGATTGGCATCCGTTTTCTGTCACCATCAACGATAAGGTGTAAGTACCGCCCACCGGCCAAATTACAGAATGAGGGCCTGGGCCTGTGCCGGGATTGGCCGTACCGCCACTGAAGTTCCATGTGAAAGTGGCGGTGTTGGAGGCGTTGCCCGTATAGTTAACGGTGGATGCTGCGCTGCCGCAAATGGGTGACGTGGCCGTGAAGTTAGCCGTCGGCGTTGCAAACACATTGATGATAATGGATGCATTGTAGGTGCAAGTACCTTCTTCGTAAGAGGCCACAATGGTATTAGCCCCAGGGTTGGCATTGGCTGGGTTGAATACACCCGTGATGGGGTTCACCCCCGACCCCGACCACGTGAAGGATCCACCACCAGCGCCACCTGTTTGCGAAGCAGACAACTGAATGGTGCCTGTGGAACTGCTTAGGCAAATGTTTGGTACAGGCACAATCGTGACAGTGACTGGTGGGCAATCTTGCGCAGCACAGCTAAGTTGCGCTGAACTATTGGGGCAGGCATTGCCAGATATGGCAATCACAGATATAGTGACCTGCTGATTGGGGTTCAAGTTGCCGATGAAATAAGCCTCTGGACCAGACATGGTTCCCGTCGGGCCGCTGATGACACTTACGGTGTAGCCCGTTGCACCTGGCACCGGATCCCAATAAAAGGTAATGCTGCTTGAGGTGGAAATACAGTTGATGACGGGAGGTGGCATTTGTGTGCCAACCTCCACATCATGGCTCACAGAAGCCGATTGGCATCCATTCGCATCAATTTGCAAGGTGATGGTCTTGGTGCCACCTGACCCCCATGTCACCGTATGTGGGCCAGTGCCAGTGCCGGGCGTTGCAGTGCCGCCCCCGAAGTTCCAGTTGTAGGTGGCGTTGGGGGGTGCCGACCCCGTGAACGTTACAATTGAGGAACCATTAATGCAAATGGGGGAGGTGACCATGAAATTTGCGACTGGCAAAGGCGTGACCGTCAATGTCACAGAAATTTCATCGGAGCAAATGCCTGATGTGCCCAAGATGTAATAGGTGGAAGTAGTTGCTGGCGACACATTGGTGCTGGGCAGTTCATTGGCTGATGCAGCAGGAGTGGCGCTGTGGAAAGTAATATTAGGGTTGGTGTTGTTTAGGTCAATGATTTGCAAGGTACTTAGGTCAAACATTTCCCCAGCACAGATAGAAGGCGGCGGGCTGTTCAACTGCAAGTCAGGAGGCAGCACACTTCCCTCGACCATTACCGAAGCGGAAGAAGTACAGGATGGATTTAGCGCATCATTGGTGATGGTGAGGGTGTAAAGCCCAGGCTCATCAACTGTGATGACCCCTTGTGTACTGTTGAATCCATTGGGGCCTTCCCAAAAATAATCTACCCCAAACGGGATGGAGCTTAGGCCATCCAGTATCACCACGGGGTTGCTGCAACTAAGCTCCTGAGGCGCAGCCGGGTTGATGATGGCTACCGTCAACACTTCGATAAAATTAATGGTAACGTTACTGTCGCACCCCTGCCAGTTGAGTACAGAATAGACAGCGGGGCCTGGTGGGCAGTATTGCTGATTATTAGCAAAAATGCATTCACCAGAGCAAACAGTAACTGTTTGGTTGGTGAAAATGGGCGGAACAATAGTTAAGTTCACATTTACGACACTATCACAACCGAGCCACGACTCGAAAGTAACAGGGCCTGAGGCGCAGACCAAATTGAACCCAAGTTCAATGCATTGCCCAAGGCAAGCAAAGGTGTCAAGCGTAGAAGGCGGTATGGGTGGGCCGATGGTCACGTCAATACAGTCGTCCGAAAAATCGCCACAGAAGGGGGCCGTAGCGGATTCAAACAGCATTTGCGCCGTGGTTAAATTCTGGCCTACAAGCGTATTTAGCTGTCCTTGAGAAGTAAGAATATAGGAGAAACCGCAAAGCGTATAGTTGCCTGGCGGCAGGTTGGACATGTTTGCCGTTGGGTTCACGGATTGAATGATGCCATTTTGAGCAATCACCCAATTGTAGCCGTAGAATCCTTGGTCGGGCTGTTGATTGTTGCCAGAATATACGGGATCAGGGCTGAGGTTGAGCGATGCACTTCCTTGACAGCCTTGCACATCGGGGTCGTTCAGGGTGCCGCCGTTGGCTTCACAAGAGATGCAATTGGCACCACAAGCGAAAGAGAGGGAGAAGTTGAGCAACTGGCCAACGTCGCTGGAACAAATATCATTAATGGTCATCGTCCAAGTCCCATTGGCAGGGGCACCGGCTTGGTTGAAGTCGCTCAAGTTGCAATTGGGAGCTTGCACGGCCCCTGAAACTGGATCGGTCACGCCGCCACAAGGCATCGTCCAAGATCCGACAAGGCAGCAAGAGCCAATGGAGCAGCCACCGCCATTGCACATGTACTCTGAGTTGCCAGTTACAGGGTTGCCAGCACCGGGCACGATGCAAATGTCAATATTGTCGGCATTGGTACCGCAGCCCCCAGGGCCATTATTGGCATCGGCCATAATCAGATAATTGAGGCCGCTGGGTGAGGTAAGGGTAGCTGAGAGGTCACCCACCCAAGTATGTTCAATGGTAAAACACACAGAGGTTAGTGGGCATTGCCCTAAGTCGTTGGGGCCATTCACGGTCACGTCAAGGGTGCCCTGGAAGGTGCCGTTGTCTTCGATTCCCACGGGGCAGTTGCCCGTTGTGACGCAATCGCAGACTTGTCCCCAGAGGGGGTTTAGTGTTGTCATAGCGAGCAGCAAGGCTGCCAAGAGGTACTTTTTACCTTTCATTTTTTTGAATTAACTACCTGCCAATGATGGACAGCAGGGTTTGGTGCGTAGTTGAATTAGTTGGTTCCTTGATTTACTTTTGACTTGATTGGTCCATAGAATGCCGTTTATACCCTCCCAATGCCTTTGCATTGGCGCAAGGTGATGCAGCAAATGCAAGCATTGCATTCATGTCCATTCTCTTGTTGTCAAAAAGACCTTGTTCGTTTGATTTTTTAACCTAAACAGCGCTTAGTGGTAGGTGTTGGATACGCTCAGGGGAATCGAAAATCGGGATAGTAGCGTTCATGTAGGCAAACGTGTGGGGCAAAGTTAGTTCTGGTTATCAAATATTTTTGGTAAAAAAATTGACTTTCTATGCTTGCCGTCATTTTTGGTTATTTGGCATAACTTGTCTTAGGCCAACTTTTCTTTGAACCCAAAAATTCAAAAACATAAAAGACAGCGCTTCAATGGTTGTAATGCCATCCTTCGCACTCATCGCTTACCTTTGCGCCCTTAAATTTTAATGGAATCGTGAATGGCATTACCCTGCCGCCACTTTTGCCTTTAGTACCGTTCGCCTTTGGCGAATCGGGATTCGTTTACTCAATTTTACTTTGTTTGAAATGAGCTTAAAAGATGAAATCGCACGGCGCAAGACCTTTGGCATCATCTCCCACCCCGATGCCGGGAAAACCACCCTAACCGAAAAGCTTCTGCTCTTCGGCGGGGCCATTCAGACTGCCGGGGCCGTCAAGTCCAACAAAATCAAGAAGACCACTGTCTCCGACTTCATGGAAATCGAAAAGCAGCGGGGTATCTCAGTGGCAACCTCGGTCATGGCCTTCGAGTACAAAGACCTGAAAATCAATATCTTGGACACGCCTGGCCACCAAGACTTCGCCGAAGACACCTACCGAACCCTCACCGCCGTGGACAGTGCCATCGTGGTCATTGACGTGGCAAAGGGCGTGGAAACCCAGACCGAAAAGCTCGTCAACGTCTGCCGGATGCGCAACACGCCCATCATCGTCTTCATCAACAAACTGGACCGGGAGGGCAAGGACGCCATTGACCTGCTCGACGAGGTGGAGCAAAAACTGGGGCTGCGGGTCTGCCCCCTGAGTTGGCCAGTGGGCATGGGCGGCACCTTCAAGGGCGTTTACAGCATGTATGAAAAGAAGCTGGTGCTCTTCCGTCCCCACGGCAAGCAGGAGGAGGAGGAAATCATCGAAATCAATGATCTCACCGACCCACTGCTCGACAAGCACATCGGCGAGCGGGCAGCCAATACGTTGCGGGAGGAGGTACACATGGTGCAGGAGGTCTATCCAGTTTTTGATGTAAAAGCCTACCAAAACGGCGAGATTTCCCCCGTTTTTTTTGGCTCTGCCGTCAATAACTTCGGGGTGCGGGAGCTGCTCGATTGTTTCACCGACATCGCCCCAACGCCGCTGCCAAGGGAGACAGAAGAGCGGGAAGTGCAGCCTACCGAGGAGAAGTTCAGTGGCTTTGTGTTCAAAATCCATGCAAACATAGACCCCAGGCACCGTGACCGTATTGCGTTCTTGCGAGTATGCTCCGGCATGTTCGAGCGAAACACCAATTACCTGCACGTTCGAAACGCCCGCCAAATGCGCTTCGCCAACCCAACCAGCTTTATGGCCTCAAAAAAAGAGGTGATTGACGAAGCCTATCCCGGCGACGTGGTGGGCCTCTATGACAGTGGCAACTTCAAAATCGGCGACACGCTGACCGAGGGAGAGGTACTGCATTTTAAGGGCATACCGAGCTTTTCTCCTGAGCAGTTCCGCTATGTAGAGAATGCCGACCCGCTCAAGTCGAAGCAATTGGCCAAGGGCCTCGACCAGCTCATGGACGAGGGCGTTGCGCAACTTTTCACCAAAGAAATAAACGCAAGGAAAATCATTGGCACAGTGGGTGCTCTGCAATTTGAGGTCATCCAGTACCGCTTGAAGCATGAGTACGGCGCTTCATGTTCTTACGAACCCGTCAATCTTTACAAAGCATGTTGGGTAAAATGCAATGACGAGAAGGCTTTTCAAGAGTTCCGCAGCCGCCGCAACAAGGACTTGGCCAAGGACAAGGACGGCCAACTCGTCTTCCTAGCCGAAAGCGCTTGGACCTTGAAAATGGCGCAGGAGGCGCACCCAGCAGTGGAGTTTAGGTTTACGAGCGAAGAGTAGAAGCGACCCTCACGGTCGCCTTAAGACAATTTGAAAATTAGCGGTCAGTTTGGTGCGTTTGCCGTTTCTTCCGGTTTTGCCTTTCTGCCCTTGACAATGGCCAAAAAGCATTTCCCCTCGGTTTCGATCCCCTTGAGGTCAAAAGTTTCCATTAGGTATTCGATCATTTT
The DNA here is from genome assembly GCA_031426435.1 of Saprospiraceae bacterium. GTDB lineage: Bacteria > Bacteroidota > Bacteroidia > Chitinophagales > Saprospiraceae > UBA6168. Next base: position 25,672 of record JANPLH010000053.1, read on the forward strand.
AGATTCGCAGGCGACAATGGTGTCCCCGACTGCTACGAGTTTTGGGTGCTCGCTAATCCTGATATTGTACCCTTTCTTTCGGTTCAGCAGTCCAGCGTAATAATTGACCTGTCCTGTATAGATAGGTGCCAACACCGTGAACTGCTTGAACTCCGGCTTTTTTTCTTGGATTTTGCGAAGCAAATAACCGTAAGACATCGTCCGGTCGTTCATTTTGGGCTTATAGACCTTGAAAAATATCGTGTAATAAGGTTGAATCAGCAAGAAAAGGCAAATCAAAAAAGCCGCTATGAACTTGGCAGGGCGGTGCTTTCCCACTTTCCAATATTCTACAGTTGCTTTGCAAACCTGGTACAGCCCAATACCAGCGAGCATGGCCATTGGTGCATAGGCGACCACATCATAGTGCTCGGTTTTGGTGCCAGAGGATGATACAAACACCAATTGAAAAATGGCGCAGAGGAACATCAAAAGGCTGAAGTCACGCAGGGGGGAGCGCTCTTTCATAAATAGCAATGCCAAAGGGCCGGGCAGCAGCATCAGCCACGGCATGAAAAAATCTTCTTTCCAGAACCTCACAAAATAGTGGTCAAAAGGGTGGTCGTGCCCCCGGTAAGTGGTCGTGTAGCGGTCGGCCATTTCATGAAAAAAGGCTCGTTCTACAAAGCCTGGCAATTGCCCCTCTATGTACCACAACCAACTGCCAAGTGCCGCTACGACCGTCAGCCCAGCGAGCCAGGTGCTGCCCCGTTTCAGTAGGTTCCAAAGCTGTTTTTTGTAGATGGCATAAATCAAAAACGCTGGGAAGAACAATAGGCCGAAAGCATATTTCGTCATCACGGCGGCAATGGTGGCAGCCGTGAGCATGGCGAGCCAACCGAGTCGCTTGCGGTCCTCCGTGGCCTCGATGTATTGGTAAAAAGCCATTGCGCCAGCAAGCATATAAAAAGCAAGGGCGGCGTCTTGGTCGCCCGTGCGGGAGGCATGTTCCTTGATGAAGCCAAGCGAGGTGACCAGCACAAACCCAGCGCAATAGCCGATATGGATATTGCCCAAAACTTTTCTTGAAAACCAAAGAAAAAGGAACACGATGCCAAGCGAACATAGCGCGGTAGGGAGCCGGAGCGCCAGTTCATTGATGCCGAGCAGCTTCATGGAGGCCACTTGCAGCCAGGTGGTGAAAGGCGGTTTGGTGCTGCGGTGCTGCATACCGCCCTCTACCCAGAGGCTGTAGTCCCGCATGTACTCGCCCTCCTCGGTCATATAGGCGGCCCGCATGGCGAATAGCGATTCGTCCCAGTTGTTCATCGGCTGCCAATCGAGGTGAAGGAACAGCGGGAAGTAAATCGCCACGCAGAACAGTGTGAAAATCAGATATTTGTGCCAATGCTTGTTCGTCATGTGGTTGCAAAGGTAGTTTTTCCTGCTTTTCAACGAAAAAATCAGTGACGCTGACCAGCCATGGCAGTCAAATAAAACATCACAATCAACACCATAAAATTCGATTTATGAAAGCACTTCCCTTCATCCTTTCCCTTTGCTTCGCAATGTTCGTGACCAGCCTCTCCGCACAGGAGGTGGAAATGGAGGATGTCGTCACCAAACCGACCAAGGCATCCACCAGCAAGGTCTATGAAAGCGAAGAAAACATGGTCATGGGCAACCACAATGCCCTCATACTCGTCACGGAAGTCACCAGCGAAAAGCTCGTGGAACGCACTTGGAAGGACTTTATGAAAGACTACGATGGCAAGACCAAAGGTGCCAAAGGTGGCAAAGAGAACGTCACCACCGAGGCCTCCATCGTCGGCATCGGCGGGGTCTCTGCACTGAGCATCTACAGCCAAGCCACTACCAACGTGGACGGTTATGTGGAGCTGCTCACCTGGTTCGACCTCGGTGAGGAGTACCTCGACTACAGCCGCAAATCACAGTACCAAGAGGCCGAGGAGATGCTGATGAAATTCGCCCACAAGGTGAAATTG
>JANPLH010000054.1:0-15597 GCA_031426435.1 Saprospiraceae bacterium
TATCATTTTCATTTCTATTGCCGCCAACAAACTGCCACGTGAAAAGCAGAAAAAGGCCGCCAATATTGGTCTTTTGCTGGCTATGGTGATGCGAATCCTCCTGCTTTTCGGCATCTCGGTGCTGGTAGCGATGGAGAAGCCTTGGATTGAGTTCAACAACAGTTTCGTTCAAGGTGGCCTATCGGGTCAGAGCATTATCTTAATACTTGGAGGCTTGTTTTTGCTGTATAAAAGCACCAGCGAAATCCACCATAAATTAGAAGGTGAGGCCGCCCATAAGGACGACCCAAACAAGAAGGGCATGGCTACCATGCAGAGCGTCATTATCCAAATCACCGTCATCAATATAGTATTCTCGTTCGACTCTATTTTAACGGCAGTTGGCATGACCAACGGAGTCTTTGGGGCACTCGTTATCATGATAATCGCAGTGGTTTTGTCAGTAGTTATTATGATGCTCTTCGCTGTTCCTGTAGGCCGTTTCGTTGACCAACACCCGACCATCCAGATGCTTGGCTTGGCTTTCTTGATAATGATTGGCTTTATGCTCATCGTGGAAGGTGCACACCTTGGCCACTTGGCCATCTTGGGGAGTGAGGTTGGCACGGTGCCAAAAGGCTATCTCTATTTCGCCATTGCCTTCTCGTTGTTGGTAGAGGGGCTAAACATGCGGCTGCGGAAGAAGCAGCAGCCTGTTCAATTGCACGGGGCTGGTGAGCAAGCCAAAAATGACGGTATCATGAATGAAGGTGACAAGATTTTTGACGGGGAAGTCATGTGATGGCTTCCACATTCTGTTAATTGGTAAGCATCCGTCACAACTCTTCTATTTTCCTGAAAAACGGTTGGCGGCTCTCAAAAAGCATTCAGCTTTTTGTACATGTCGGCAAGTTTGGCATAATCATAGTATGAAAGAAAAAACTAATTAGTGAAACAAGCTTTCCCACCCTTTATTAAGTCGAACGGCAACGTTTGAAGATTAGTGGCCGTTTGATAATTATTTTGCATAATTTATCAAAAAAATGCTGTGAGATGGTTAGCTAAAGGTTTTTTCCCTACCTTTGAGCGGCCAAAATTATACATTATTCCCATGAGCAGATTACAAACGTATCTGGTATGCATATACATGTGCATAGCCAGCCAATCCTTTTCTCAACAACTTTCCTTGTTTTCCCAATACCGGGAGAATCAAACCATCATCAATCCGGCAGCAGTAGGAAGCAGTTACCTCGGTTATGGTCAAAACATGACCATTGGGGCCTCCTATCGTTCGCAGTGGCAGGGCTTTGAGAATGCGCCCACCACGGCCAATTTGCGAGCTGACTTCCTTTATACACAAGGCAGTCCTGTGAGCTTAATGGGCGGCGGGTATGTGCTCAACGACCAGACCGGCCCCATCGGGTTGACTGGTGCCTACGGCCGAATCGGCGGCCTGCTTTCCGACGACCCTTACTACGGCGGCGTTTCCGTTGGGCTTTCCTTCGGAATGGTGCAGTACCGGGTGAACGGCTCCGAAATCCACCTTCGGCAGGACGGCGACATCCTTTCCGGCAATGACGTGAACAAGCTTTACCCTGACGTGGGACTCGGCGTGTTCGGCTACAAGATGCTGGACGGCGGCGCATTTGACGGCGATTATGTCTATGGTGGCCTCTCCGTTCCGCAGGTCATTGGCCTCGACCTCAGTTTTCAGGATGAAAGTGGCGATATCCATACCACCCGTGTGCAGCATTTTTATGGGATGCTGGGCTACTACAAGTTCTTGCGGAACGACGGCTTTTTGGAGCCATCCATCTGGGTAAAATCAGCGCCCAATGTGCCAGTCAATATTGACTTCAACCTTCGTTACCAAATGGCCCAGAACTTTTGGATAGGCGCAGGTGGTGCCACATCCAAGGCATTCCATTTCGAGGCGGGCTTCCTCTTGGGTGAAAACCTCGGCTTCGACAATACCCTGCGCATCGGCTATGGTTTCGATTACTCGTTCAGCAGCTTCGGCCCCTACACGGGCGGGTCACACGAAATCAACATTTCTTACTCGCTGGAACGCTAGCATATTGGAAATTAGAAATTAGGAAATTAGAAATTCAAGCTGTAGGGTAGACCGAAAAAAATTTCCAATTTCTCAATTTCCAATTTCCAATTCCCCAATCCGACCTAAAGAGAACATATCCACATTCTTCGTCCCAATTTCTTGTTACTCATGAAAAAAATAATTTTCCTGCTTTCCTTTTTTGCGCTCCTGCAAGCTCGGCAGGCCTTTGCGCAGCCCTCCTACATTATTTCTCCTGCTCAATTGGAAGTAAACGAGGACGACAACTTTTGCCTCGACCTGCGGGTGCAGGATTTCACCTCAATGATTAGTGTGCAGTTCACGGTCAAGTTCGACCAAACTGTTTTTCAGTTTGTAAACATCAGCAATATCAACTCCAACGTGGCAGGATTGGACATCACTGATTTTGGCACATCCACTTCCGGCCTTGGTTATATCACCTTCGTTTGGTCGGATGGCCAACCCTGCCAAAGTGCAGTGACGGGCGAAGACCTTCCCGACGATGCAGTGCTGTTTACAATGTGCTTCAAAGCGATTGGGCAATATGGTACCCACTCCCCTTTTACGCTTACCAATTCACCAATAGACATGATTTCACGTCGGGCTACCGCCCAATGCTTTGATATTGGTGAAGATTATGTGGGCAATGGCTTTGTTTCAATTGGTACATCTCCTTTGAAAATCAATATTGGCTCCGCCAATGGCAATACTGGTGAAACCGTGTGTGTGGACTTCAAGGTGGAAGACTTCCAAAACCTGATTTCCATGCAGTATTACATATTTTATGATGCAAGTGTGCTGGAATTTCAAAGTGCCACGAAAATGAACTTGGGGACAACGGGCGACCAATACGATATTTTTCATAACGCTACCTACAACATGATTGCCACCAGTTGGTACAATAATAATATCAATGTGGGGAAAGACCTGGCGGATGGCACTCAGATACTTCAAGTGTGCTTTAAGATTATTGGTAATTGTGGGCAAACAGCGCCCATTTATATCAGCAATAACCCCAACTCCTCGCCGCCGGAACCTATTGAAATCATTGATGAAATAACATCAGACCCTAACGACGGAACAAATATTGGCCTTTTAACCACCCCCGGTGAGGTCATCGTCAACTGTGTTGACCCAGATGGCATCACCATCAACATGGCGGACAGGAACGTTTGTCCCGGTGAGACTTTTACGATTGATGTGAAAGTGGAGGACTTCAGCCAGATTGCACAGCTGATGTTCGACCTTAAATGGAACCCTGGGGTGATTGAATACCAAGGCGTGACCTACCCAGTTCAACCAGGGTCTAATTGCCTGCCCTTTGCCAATGGTTTTGACGATTCTCAGGCAGCTGCTCCTTTAGGACTAATACACATGGATTGGTCAACACAGAGCCAAGGCTGCAACAAACCGGATGGCTATATACTTTTCAGGTTGACGTTTAAGGTAGTAGGGCCAAGCGGCTCCAGCACGAATATCGCAGTGGTGGACCCAATTTTTGTAGACAAATTTGGTGGCGCCCAGCCCGCCAATATCGGCATCAACTCCAATAATAGCTTTGTCAGTGTTTGCCAATTATCAAGCCCAACCATCGTTGCATCGTCAGTGAATGCCAACCCAGGCTCCAATGTTTGCATTGACTTCACTGTACAGGATTTCAATGACATCACTAATATGGGCTATACCTTGAACTGGGAGCCAACCATTCTTCAATTCACGGGCTTGCAAGGCTTCAACCTTCCAGGTTTAAATCAATCCAATTTCACCACATCGCAAGCAGCAAACTTTGGCGTCATCGGAGTTGACTGGGCAAATGCAATTGGCGAGTCGGTATCGGATGGGATTTCCCTTTTCACGGCTTGTTTCAATGTCATTGGCGAAATTGATTCCTGCTCAGTGGTTAGTTTGGGTGACTCTCCCTGGCCGATAGATATACAATCCAATGTCTCCAACGCCACAAGTGTCGGCTTGAACGTGCAGCCCGGCCAGGTTTGCGTTACAAACCCATTTACTTTCAATTTGGCCTTCCCAGATGTTTATAGCGGCCAATACTCATCCATTTGTGTTGATGTGACGGTTGATAATTTCAACCAATTGACCAATACTGAATATGCGATAACCTGGAACCCCGACATATTGACGCTTGAAGGGTTCAATACATTAGGAGCCTTGCCCAGTTTTACGGCCAGCAACGTGGACGACAGCGATATTGACGACGGTAACTTGATTATTGATTGGGCCGCTGCCAGCCAAGTCCTTGGAACTTCTTTGCCCGATGGAACAGCAATCCTTGAGCTTTGCTTTCATGTAGAAGGAGAGTCGGGAGAGTGCAGCCAGATTTATATCAACAACACCGCATTTTATCCAACGCAAGTTACCAGTGCCACTACGGGCAATACCAACTTGGATTTGGGCTACGAAGAAGGCAGTATTTGCGTCAGCGGTAGCATGAACCTTGCGAGCTACACCATCACGGATGTTAGCTGCGGCGGCACTCCCAACGGTGCCATTGACATAACCGTTCAAGGCGGTTCCGGCCAGTTTTCCTATAATTGGACTGGCCCATGTGCCAATCCAACGACTGGCGACCAAACCAACCTTTGTGTTGGCAATTATGTGGTCACGATTACCGATGTCAATAATACAACCCTTAAGATTATCCAACCTTTCAATATCAGTTATACCCCTGACGCCACTTTTGCGAATGCAGGGCAGGATACCGCACGTTCCTGCAATAATTTTGAGCTGGTGCTCAATGGTTCTGCTTCCTCTACTGGGCCAAATACAACCTATTTTTGGAGAAAACTGGGTGCTGGACAAGTAATTGCAGGTCAGGACTCCATGATGAATCCATTGATTATCGGTACCGGATGTTTTGAACTGACGGTCAGTTCTCCCGGCTGCATAGACAAAGACACCGTTTGCGTAAGCGGCACCCAAACACCGATACCCACCATTAGGGATTCAATCGAACAACTCAGCTGTAAAACGGATACATTAATCTTGGATGGTACACTGTCCCCTTTTGGCTTCCCAGTTAATTGGATTGGCCCAGGGGTGGTAGCAGGTACTGAAACTTTCCTTACCCCAAAGGTGACGTTGCCAGGCATCTATATACTTGAAATGACGAACACTGCTTCCAATTGCATTGGAAGGGATACCATAGAGGTTTTTGGAAGTTTCACTGAACCCAATTCAGATGCAGGAACGGATGAAAATTTAGGTTGCGACATCACCTCTGCGCCGTTAGGAGGCCCAATGACCAGCACAGGTGCCGATTTCATTTATGATTGGGTACCTATTGGCAGTGGCCAAATTTGCGGCAATCCGCAATCCCCCAATATCAACGCATGTTCCGCTGGCACCTTCCAACTTACTGTAACCGATACTTTGAACGGTTGCTCCGCAATGGATACGGTGGTTGTTTCGGGAAATACTGATAGCCCAACTGCCGATGCTGGCTTGCCAGGTACGATTGATTGTTCCGTTCTTACGGTGACGCTGGATGGCAGCGCATCTTCGCCCGGCATGGAATATACATGGACCAATGTTGCCACAGGTTCCGTTGTGTCACAAGGCACGCTAATCATATCAGTTACATCACCCGGCACGTACCGATTGGAGGTGAAGAACCCGATGAACAATTGCAAAGCAATAGACGAAGTGGTGGTTGTGAATGGCGCAAACAACCCTGGCATAGCTACCAGTTCAAGCAACCCAATTGATTGCTCCGTAACCACTTCGACCCTATCAGGTATAGGCTCCGCAACTGGAACCAACATCTCTTATGCTTGGCTGAATAGTGCAGGTATGCAGATTGGAACCACCATTGATGTCACTGTGACCCAGCCGGGTGACTATACGATGGTGGTCACCAATGCTGATAATGCATGCAGCAGCACTTCCACCGTAACCGTTGTGGACAACAGTAACCAACCAGCTGCCAACGCAGGTCAGGACAAGGAACTTACCTGTGACCTTGACGAGGTTCAGTTGGATGGAACCTATGATTCTACCAATCCAGACTTGACACCTCAATGGATTGGCCCCGGTCTTCAATGCCTCCAAAACGGTAGCACTGCAACGGCGACAGCTTCCTGTTCTGGTTTTTATATTTTCCAAGTAGTTGATATTGTAACAGGCTGCGTTGGAAAGGATACGGTAGAAGTCAAATCCAATAAGGTTCCACCTGTGGCCAATGCTGGCAACGACGATATCTTGCCTTGTGCTGGCAGCAGCCTCCAATTGAACGGCAGTACCAATATATCAGATTTTACAGTGACTTGGTCAAGCTTGCCAGCTGGCCTTCCAATGACGAATGCAACGACCCTGATGCCAACCGTGACGCAGCCCGGCACCTATGTGCTGTCCATCACATCAAATATCAATTGCTGCACAGACACTGCTGAAGTTGTCGTAACGACCAGCAATACAAACCTACAGGCAAATGCTGGCCCTGATGACGAAGTGGACTGTATCAATACAACCATTACTTTGAACGCAAGTGGCTCCTCGCCAGGTGTCACCTATCTATGGGAGCAAATAGTAGGTGGCAGTTTCACTTCTGACCAAGTCAGCGTTGATGTTGAAGCAGGCACTTACCTGTTGACGGTAACTGGAACTGGTAACTGCCAAGACATAGATACGGTGATAGTGACAAATATTGCAGTTGATATTAGCGTGGAGGCAACGGCTTCCGGCTTCCTTTCCTGCGACAACCAGGAAGTTGAGTTGCAGGGAAATATCGTCACAGGCCCATCGGATATGAACTTGGTGTGGAAAGATGCAAACGGCTTTATCATCGGCAATGGCCCGACCGTTACAGTTACGACGCCCGGTGTTTACACTTGGGAGGCCAGTGACAGCAATAGTGGTTGTGCCAGTGCTGCCGAAGTGACCGTTTCCATGATGAACGATAGCCTCGAACCTGCCAGTGCCCAAGCCGACTATACAGAATGTGCTTCTGAGGCTACGCTTACTGGCAATTTGCCTCCTAACACAACAGGTGAATGGAAGAGCCTTAGTGGTGCCACCATTACTGATATCACGGCTGCTACCACTACGGCTACAGGTTTGTTATCAGGTGAGAACGTATTCATCTGGTCACTCTCCATCGGCGATTGCAAGGACTATTCTTCCGATTCTGCAACCATCAATGTGGATTTGGCTGCGCCTAATGCTGTCAATGACAATGCTGAACTGACGCCAACCAGCGGCGGCGAGCTAACGCTGAATGTGCTGGAAAACGACGAATTCGATTTTGCCAATGGTACCTTCAGCTTGTTGCCATATACGGGCTTCGGGGAGGTAATGTCCAACCACTCTGGCGAGGTTACTTTCATCAAGGAAAAATGCCTTACTGGCAGTGTGGTATTGCAATACGAGCTTTGCAGCACTACCTGTCCCGACCTCTGCGACGAGGCCACGCTTACCATTGACGTGCAGGCCGACCCGACAGAAGATTGTTCGCCGGAGGATGTGCCCAATGCCATTACGCCCAACGGTGACGGCGTGAACGATACCTTCGTTTTCGACCTTCTGCTCAACAGCTTGGAAAGCTACCCTGACAACGAAATCATCATCTTCAACCGCTGGGGCGACCAAGTCTATCATGCCAAGCCCTATAACAACGATTGGAATGGCACCAACATGAACGGAAAGGATTTGCCACAGGCCACCTACTACTATATCCTCAGGTTGAACATCGCCGATGGCGTGATACTTCGTGGCGACGTTTCAATTTTGAAATAAGAAAATGGATGCTTTGTAAAATGAAAAACCCAAGCTACTGTCACGCAGCTTGGGTTTTTTTCGTAAAAAAAAAGAGCCGAACCTGGAGGGAATAGGTTCGGCTGCGGGAATTCAGAGTAAATATTTCGGTGCCTTTTTAGGCAAAATTTTCTTTCAAGTCGAAACCCTGTATGAGTTGTTCGCTGGAATGGGTATTGGTGACAAGGTCGAGGTCGAGTGTGAGGTTTTCAAAATGCAGTGCCACCGTTTTGCCTTCCAAGCCATCGCCAAGATTGGTTCCGTTCATTTCAGTAAAGCCCATATAGGAGCCTACATCTGATTGGTAACGGCGCATGGCATTTTGGACAGAGGAGATGGTCGTAGGTGAACTGGTAAGGTTCATCAGGTCAACTGTAAGGGCTATTTTTATTTCACGAAGGTTCATAAATATAGGTTGATAAGAGAGAATTGTTCACGTCCAAAGACGAAACAAAAACTTGAAAGCGTTGGGCAGTGTTGTAAAATCTGGATTAATAAATTGTTAAGGTTGGGAAGCAGCCAAATGTTCATTTTCAGCTATATTTTCAAAATGGAGGAATTTTTGCTGAATACCTCGAACAATTCAATGATTTGGCTACTTATTTGAAAATGACAGCACAAATCCTTTCCTTTGCTAATCCTTTCTAAATCAATGCTTTAATAAACAAGATTACAATGTTCAGAAATATCTTGACCACCACTTTTTTCCTCGCTTTGGCCCTCCTCGCCAATGCCCAAACCATCTACCTGACCATGGACCAAGATTGCGTGGATCGCATGGAATACACTTCCGGCGATTCCGACAATCCTTATGTGTCCTACTCCGTCAAACTTGGCGACAAGCGTCTTGTCAATTTTGACGTGGGCGTTGAAAGTAAAAAATGGGAATCCGCCCTGCCCGGCAAACTTACCCGTTGTAGTTCCGTCACCTTCAATAGGGACTTTGTTCAAAAGGTCAACAATGGCAGCATCAAGCTTTATGTTGTTCGGGAATCCCCCACGAATTACCACATTGCACCCATTGAAAAGGCGAGTTTGATAGAAACGACTGGCCATACCTTGGAGGTAATGGGTGGCGACGCCTCTTTTTCCTTGAACATGAGCAATCCGCTTTCGGGCGTTAACCTTGCCCTGCCCGGCTCAAAATCTGAAGTCTATCTTGAAGGCACCATCAACTACCAGTGTTTGCGGGGCTATATCCTTCAAAAAAAGGAATCCAGCAACAGCAGATCTTTCAAGGAGTACATCATTTTGCCAGAAATGGGCATCGTGGAGCGGGCATCCGTAGCGAAAACCGGATTCGTTGATGAAATAATTCGGGACAATGAATACAAGTTGGCCAGGATTGACGACATGCTTTTTAGGAGCAAGCTGTCAGATGTATGCGACAATGTACAAGCGAATTACTATGATGGCCAGGCCATGGCAAATGCTCAAAAGCTTGCAGAATATGACAATTTGACGCCAAAAGCGGGTAAAACCGCTCCGACTGCTTATGGCGCTAACGACCCTTGCAGCCCTTCATCTGACCCAAATCTGCACGTAATTCAGAAAGGTGAAACGCTTTATGCACTTTCAAGAAAATACGGTGTGCCCGTTGCGAGGCTGCAAGAATGGAACAACCTCGCCGATGGCAACGTCATCAGCCTTTGTCAGAAACTCTGGGTGAGGCAGCCCTCAAATAGTACCAGCACGGGTACAACAACTAATACGACCACAACAAGCACTGAAAAAGGCGGAGATGCGGCCACTTCCAACGCTGGTTATTGGAACAGAGCCACCGCCGAACACCAAGTCCGTTCTGGCGAAACTGTGGCCAGCCTCGCTAAGATGTATGGCTACACGGAAGAGCGGTTCCGCAAGATAAACGGCCTTTCGGCCAATGAAACCCTGCGCCAGGGCCAACGGCTCCGCACCAATGACTGCAACTGCCCAACCCTGGAGACATCCACCAAGGACACACCAATGCCATACGAGGAGGAGTCAGCGGCGCTAACGTCAAAAGATGGCAGTTCGACCCAACAAAGGGCTGTTGATAACAAGGACGTTTATTACCGCCCCATCACCGTTCACTTGGTCAAATCCACCGACACGTGGTACAGCATTGCGAAGTTATATAATACATCGGTGGAGAGGATTTTGGAACTGAACGGCATGACCAAGGACGACAAACTGACGACCGACCAGCGCATCTACGTACAGTAGGCGCATTCATAAAATAACTGAGAAAGGATTATGGCTTTGCGCCGTAGTCCTTTTTCATTTTAAAGAAAATTGGATGGAACTTGACCAAAACTACTGGGAAAGCCGGTACACGGAAGAAAATACGCCTTGGGACATCGGCAATGTTTCGCCCCCGTTGATGGATTACATAGACGAACTTACCGAAAAGAAATTGCGGATACTGATACCTGGAGCAGGAAAGGCTTATGAGGCGGTTTACCTTCATCGGCTTGGGTTCCAGCAGGTTTTCGTTTTGGATTGGGCAATGAGCGCCTTCGACCACTTGCGGTTGGCTGCACCAGATTTTCCAGAGAAACATTTGCTTTGCAACGACTTTTTTAAGCTGGAAGGACAGTTCGACTTAGTACTGGAACAGACGTTCTTCTGCGCCCTATCCCCAAGCCTTAGAATGGATTATGTGACCAAAATGGCCAGCCTGTTGCCTAGCGGAGGAACCCTGGCTGGGCTGCTTTTCGCCACCCCATTCGATCGGGAAGGTCCACCGTTTGGCGGGACGGAAAGGGAGTACCATGGACTGTTTTCGGGTAGGTTTTTGGTAAAACGCATGGAAATGGCAAAAAATTCTATTCTGCCCAGAGTGAACAATGAGCTCTTTTTCGAACTTATAAAGAAGTAGTATTGGCAAAGACTTGATAATTCTATTGAATATTCGGTCAGCAAAAAGATTCCATACTAGGATTTTTTGTGGTTTGGGATGTAGCCCTATCTTTGCCCCGGTTTAAGATTACTGACATACGCAAAACGAAGATTACCAACCCACCGTATCCAATAGACAAAAGGCCCCAGCCAAAGACGGGAGGCTTAATTTCAATTTTCCAGCATGATGGAAGCTACGAAAAACACCGTTTTTCATGGTGAATGAAAAACGAGTCAGGCCTTTTTTTCAAAAAATCGTAGCAACCTATTTTTTAAACTAAAAAAAGAACAGTGGAGTACATGAATTCGGGTCGCAAGTTGAAGTATGGTATTTTGAGTTTGCGAAATAAAAAGAAAAGTTTAGTAAAACTCGGAACTGCAATCGGCCTTGCCGCCGCCATATTTTATCCAGCTTCTAAAAACAACAACAATTCGATGGGTGCCTCCTTGGTACCCACAGATGTACTGATGGAGGAGCAAATTGGTGCTTTCCCCATCATCGTCCCAACTATCAAGTACGGCTTCACCCTTGATACCTTTCAGGTACAAGAAGGCAAGATTCAGAAGAACCAGACTTTTGGCACTTTGCTGTCTGATTGGGGCTTGGACATGCTTTCCATTGAAAGCTTAGTACAAAATTCCAAAGGCGTTTTCAACCTCAACAGGTTGCGGCTTGGCCAAGACTTCTTGCTCTTAAAAGACAGGCATTCGGGCAAACCGAAACACCTTATATTTGAACCAAACGTATTCGAGTATGTGATGTTCAATTTGGAAGGTGAACTAACCGTTCAAAAAGTAGAACGGGAGGTAAACATCGAGCTAAAGGCCGTTACCGGGGAAATCAACAGTTCCCTTTGGGCTGCACTTTCTGAAAGCGAAGTGGACTCCGAGGCAGCCTCCAAAATGGAAGATGCCCTGGAATGCTACGTGGATTTCAGCCACACGCAAGAGGGCGACAAGTTCAAGCTGCTGTACGAAGAAAAATACGTAAACGGCAAAGCGGTCGGTTCCGGTCAGGTCTTTGGTGCGCAATACCAGCGGGATGGCAAAGATTACTACGCCTTCTTTTTCGACGATGGACAGACCAAGGGCTTTTATGATTTTGAGGGTGCTTCCGCAAAGAAGGGCTTCCTGAAATCGCCGCTCAAGTTCACCCGTATTTCCTCCAATTTCAACTATAACCGCTTCCATCCAATACTCAAGCGGGTGAGGCCACACCTCGGTACCGATTATGCTGCCCCACATGGTACGCCCATCTACTCCATTGGCGATGGGGTAGTGGAAGAAGCTGCCTATGGCAAGGGCAACGGCAAATTCGTAAAAATCAAGCACGACAAGACTTATCAGACGCAGTACCTGCACATGTCCCGCTTTGCCAAAGGCATTCGCCGAGGCACAAAGGTGGTGCAAGGACAGGTGATCGGTTATGTGGGCAGCACTGGCTTGGCCACTGGCCCGCATGTCTGTTTCCGCTTCTGGAAAAACGGCAAGCAAGTGAACCATCTGCGGGAGAAATTGCCCATTTCACGGAAAATGTCAAAAGACAAGCTGCAGGAATTCTTCGAGTTGCGTGACAACTACTTGATGATGATGGAAAGGGAAGGTGTGATTGACAATAGCCAATTCCAACTACATTCATTAGATACAACAGGAACTGCTGGCGGTGCCGCACCTTGATTTTTATTATCATTCAGAACGAAAATTCTACTTTAAACGCAAGGAGGCCGCAGGAAACTGTGGCCTTTTTTTGTCTTGCACCGGAACTAAATATCAGGTGTCTTTTTTAACCGGAACTGGGTTCCAGTGTAGATAAAAAAAGGGTGCAAACCAGTTTACCCGATTTGCACCCATTGTATTTGAGTTATGGCCAAATTTGCCCTTCGTTATTTCACAATAAACAAGTTCGCATCCATTTCGCCATTGACTTCAACTTCTTTCGTTGTCATGGTAAGCGGGATGGGCGCAAAGCCTGATATTTTTACGACTTCGGGGAACTTGATGCCGTTCACCTCTTTGTAGCTCGTAATATCGTTGGTCACGATATTGCCTCTTTTGTCCTCTACTTCTCGCACTTTCAGGCTGGTTTCCATGTCAAAATAATGCGTCTTTTTGGAGCCGGATGGGTACTCCACTTGTATTTTATAGGCTTTCTTTCCTTCCACCATTTCAATGCCTTTCAGCTCAGTTTTTACGCCGAGTTTGTCATAAAAACGCTCTGGGAACAAATGGCCGTCAACCTTCATGTCCTCCAGGTCGGCACCTTCCATCACGGATTTTTGGCCCTGCTGGACGTTGATGCCTTTTTCTCCATCGAAAACAGATTGCATGATGATATTTCCCAGCATGGAGTTTATCATTTCGAGCTTGTTAGGTGCCATGTGACTGAGTTCCGTCACCAATTCCATGCCTTGGAAATTGGCGGTGGTATAGATGAAGACCGATTTGATTTCGTCCAATTTTTTGCCACCAACGGCATTCAAATAGTCGGCAAGGACGGTTTTGGCGGTAGCCCCAGTAGGCACTTCCATGCCGATTTGTTCTATTGGATTTCCATAAACGTCGTAGTAGCGAACCTTTTTATCTGCGGAAAACTGACCTAGCTTTTCGGCTACCTCGTCCTTGTTGCCCACCACGAGGATATGGGCTTTGTCGGGAGAAATGTATTTGGCAGCCATCGCCTTGATGTCGGCGGCGGTAACCATGCTCAGGTTTTTCAGGTAATTGGCGTAGTAATCGGCAGGTAGGTTGAATCGGGCAGTATTCAAAGCGAAGCGGGCCACAGTGGCAGGGTCCTCCAATGAACGGGCGAAATTGCCAGTCATCACATTTTTTACCATGCTAAGTTCTTCCACTGGTATGGTTTCATTGCGCATCCGGTTCAATTCCGCTAAAAACTGCACGATAGAACTGTCAGTCACCTCGTTTCTCACACTGGCATTGGCATTGAAAGAACCAATAACAGGGTCAGGGGCGAGCGCCGAACGGGCACCATAAGTATAGGCTTTACCTTCCCGCAGGTTTTGGTTTAAGCGACTGCCAAAGTAGCTGCCCAAAATCGTGTTCATCACACTGGCCTTGATGGCGTCTTCGCTGCCATTTTTCAGTTCAACGGGGTAAGTGATGTTGATGACGGATTGGACCGCACCCGTTTTGTCCACAAAGTCAACTTGCGTCGCATCGGGCTTTTTGGGGGTGTCGAAACGGGGCATCACCGTAGTCCCTTGTTTCCAATCGCTGAAGTACTTGTTTGCCAATTTTTTGACATCGGCAAGCTTGATATCCCCAGTAACAATGAGGTAAGAAATATTGGGCTTAAAAAAAGATTTGTAGTAACTCTTGCAGTTATCTACCGTGATTTTCTCCAAGGATTTCTCAGAAACGACCTCTCCATAAGGGTGTTTCTTGCCATTGTTCACAACCCTCGCCACGTTTTGGGCAATGGCATTCGGGTCGTCCTTGTCTTGTGCCAGCGCAGAAATTGTCTGCTTTTTCAGCTTGTCAAACTCCTCGGCGGGGAACGTCGGGTTGAGCAACACATCGGCCATTACCTCCAACAACTTGTCGGTGTAGCGGCTTAGGCAACTGCCCGATACGCCTGTTTCGCTGGAACTGATAGAAGCGCCCATGAAATCCACTGTCTCGTCAATCTGCGACTTGGTGCGGGTCGTGGTGCCCTTGGTCAGCATTTGGCCAGCCAGTTCGGCGTTGCCTGTTAGCTCGCCTTCGAGGATGGGCGGCACGTCCACGAACACCTGAAAGGAAACCCGTGGCAATTTGTGGTTCTCCACGACGATGACCTTTAGGCCGTTTTTCATCGTGAACTGTTCGGCCTTGCCCAATTCAATTTTGGGAGCCGGGCCAGGCTTCGGCGAGGCTTTTCGAAAGTCCTCTTGACCGAATGCTACTTGCGAAGCAAGCAGCAAAAAAAACGCATTTAAAAAGATTATTTTTTTCATAAAAGGTTGAAAATCTTTGAGTTGTGGTTGAGTTGGCGCTTAGGGTTAATGGCCGTTCAGAATTGCCAAGTTTTAAAAACTTGGCAAGTCTCGCTTGCACCCATCAAGGAGTCGAAGGCTTTGGAAGGTAATACAGCACCACCCGGTTGCTCTTCGTAAAATACTTTTTGGCCACCCGCTGAATGTCCTCACGGGTCACTTTCATGTAGCGCTCTATCTCTGTGTTGATGAGGTTGGCTTCGCCAAAATAGGTGTGGTAATTGGCGAGGCTCTCAGCGATGCCCTGCACGGTACTGTTCGTGGTCACGAAATCGTTTTCCACTTGGTTGCGCAGCTTCTGGAATTCCGTTTCGCCAATCAACTCGTTTTGCACCTTCGCCACCTCGGCGTCCATGCTGGCTTCCACGTCCTTTGGGTCAACACCTGCATTGCAGATGCCAAAAGCGATGCTGATGCCGGGGTCTTCCATCGAAAATGGGAAACTTCCCACGACCAGGGCCTTCTGCTGTTGGTCAACCAAAGTCTTGTGCAGGCGGGAGCTTTCGCCCTGTGAGAGCAGTTGCGACAGCATTATAACCGCATAAAAATCGGGGGTGCCCTGTGCTGGGATGCGGTAGGTTTGGACAACGGCTGGCAACTGAACATTGTCAAAGATGGTGTCACGTACCTCGCCACCCAGCTCTGGCTCTACGATTTTCGGGCGGTAGGGGTCTTGCTTTTTGGGTATCCCACCGAAGTATTTGGCAATCTGCGCCTTTGCCTCCTCCGTGTTGATGTCACCAGCGATGGAGAGTGTGGCGTTGTTTGGCACATAATAATCGGCATAGAACTGCTTGTAGTCAGCCTCTTTCGCTGCGTCTAAGTGTTCCATGTACCCAATCACCGGCCATTTGTAGGGGTGGTTGCGGAAAGCCCTTTTCATGGACTCCTCCAGCACGG
>JANPLH010000055.1:0-19312 GCA_031426435.1 Saprospiraceae bacterium
CCATTCTTTCGAATATTGACGCCAGTATCCATTGGGTACTGTCCATAGGTCGTGAGTTTTGGTGTCGCAACGCAAAACTTCACGACCTTTTTTAATTCACCAAATTTCCGGGCTTAAACTGCACGGACTATTGATGAATAAAAACGGAATTAATTCGTTTAAACTCCTGCAATTCGTGGCTATCTATTTAACCTGCCTGCGCAAAAGATTAAATCCAAAACGCTCATATTTCCAAGAAAACCGAGCCTGTCTTCAAATACTTGTGGGTATCTAAAGCATTGATTTTCAGACCCATGCAATTCAATCTCGCTTTTTTTATCAATAAAAAGGATTGGAATTGCCTCATATTTTTCAGTTAAAAGAATCTGTGTTTTTATTCGCAATATGCCAAGCGTGGTCGTCATTAAATCATAGTTCCAATCCCATAATAAGTCATATTTTTTTTCCAAAAAATAAGGTTGGAAACGCTCCCCATAATGCTCAAAAAATGGCGAATTACCATATGCGGAAACTATGGCTCGCCAATGCCTGATTTGCCAAGGCTCATCATAAGCTATCCGCACTTCCTTTATGGGCTGCTGTTGGTTTTTGCCTTTCCGCAATGGGATGGTAAGCCGCTGTGGGCCATCGGCAGCCACGATTTGGCAGCGGTTTCGAAAACTCCCTTTTGTATAATGTTCATGCTGCTCCAGCCACACTATTGGTTGCTTCGCAATGGCCATGAACCAGTTCACGGGCGGCAAATAGCCCAAGGACAACAATACGGGTTTATTTTCCTCCGTGGCTTCCACTTGTTAGATTTGGGTGGCGTCCATTTGGGGTACGGAGCGCTTTACCACAGCCTGGCCGTTAAGGTGGAAGGCACCATAGTACCTGGCACCCAACACCACGCCATCAACGCCAATAGAGTGCAAGGCGAATCGCCCTTCTTGCGGCAGCACGGAATGGTGCCGACGGTGGTGGTGCAAATTTTCATAAGTCTCATAATCAAGCGCCTTGCGGGTGTCCAATTGCTCCGAAAGGAAAAATTGCGAAGCAACTGCCTTCCAGCCCGGCTGCAGGATTGCCTCGAATACCTTTGATTTCGAGCCGCTGCCATAGGCCACGAAGCCTATTTTTTTGCCAGCCAAACGGCTGTTTTCTTGTGCGTCCGCCTCCAGCGTACTCATCAAAGCCATGAAGACAGAGCCAGTGTAAAGGTTGCCTATCAAGCTGCTCGCCCGTTGTGCCTTTTCGAGTTTATTTTTCACAAAAAGCTGGTATTCAGGTGTTTGTGACGCAGTTTTGGCATCAAGTGCAGTTGTCCAATGGCCTTTGGCCAACATCTCCTTTGTGAACTCTTCGACGAAAATACGCTTGGCATGGAAGGAGTAGGGTAGGTGGAATGCCATACGCTCCCAACGGTCGGAAAGCGCTGTTTCGGTCGCTCCAGACTGCTGCCGGAAATGGCCAAGTGCCTCTGACATTCGGTCTTGATAGCATTGATTGGAGAAGGGGCCATCGAATATGGGGGTCTCCGTGAACTGCTTTCTGCGGGGCTTGTAAAAATCGTGAACGCTGTCCATCGCCACACCAAAAACCCTTGGTATGACCAGCAAACGTGGGTTCCATTTCACCAAAACCGCAATAGCGCCAGCGCCTTGTGTGTACTCGCCAGTGGAGTCACTTTCGTACTTTGCAAAGTCAGAGGCAACGACGATGGCCATACGCTCCAGGTCGCCCGCCACCCAGTCGAGGCAGTTCTGGAGGGCATCCGTGGCGGCTATGCAGGCGAAGGTCATGTCCACCACATCACAGTGGCGGAAGCTGCCACCAAGGCGCTGTTGCACCATCTCCACAGCATATGTAGCAGTTGGCTTTGCCCCATCCAAAGCGCTTTCGGTTCCGAGATAGACCCGTCCAATTTGCTCTGGCCGAAGCCCGTTTTTTTCCATCAGCTCCGCAATGGCTTCAGCAGCCATCGTTGCAGCGTCTTCGTGAACGTCGGGGAAAGCCATTTTCAGGAGGCCAAGCCCGTTCGCCAGCTTTTCGTACTGGATGCCACGAGCGACAGCCAAGTCACGAATGTCGAGATAAAGGGAAGGCACGTAAGCGGCCATGTCGTCAATGCCGACAGGCAAGTGTCGTTTTGCCATTTTGAAAAAGGTAAATAGTTAGTGAAATAATCAGGCAACGCTATTACAAGGGAAAACTAATTTGGTTCAAAAAACCCGACATAGTCGGGTCTAACAATCAGGCAAGGGCGTAAAGATATCGAATATGGTGAGTTAACAAAGCAAGCCAAAAAGGGTTTAACAAAAAAAGAAAAGCCCTGACTTCGTTAAGCTGTCAGGGCTTTTAATTAAGGCGTTCATGCTGCGTTTGAAACTATCAAGCTATTCAGTACACCTATACAGTTTGCCTTCAAGTCGAGACGGGTCTGGTCGAAGTTCACACCGGGTTGGTAGAGGCTGATGGCGTCTCGCATCTCGGTGAATTGGGAGGACTCTTCCGTGTAAACCAATTGCACGAATTTCAAAGTGTTGGCGTAAGCCTCCTTGAAGGCGGCCTCGTTATTTTCACCAGCTACAAAATCCTGAATCAACAAGTCAACCTTCTCTTTTAAACTTTGCATTGCGCTATATTTAGCGAACATGATAGAAGAAAAAGCCCCTCCTGCAATGGCAAGAGGGGCCTCTTATTTGTAAAAACTTATTCAAATCTAAGTCAACAGCAGGTTTTTTTGCAGCAATTGACGAAGTTCCTATACCCCGACTGCAAACTGCCCACTGCAAACTGATTTTTTACATCATGCCGCCCATGCCGCCGCCCGGAGGCATGTGGCTGTGAGCAGCTTCTTTTTCTGGCTTGTCGCTGATGACGCACTCTGTCATCAGGAGCATGCCGGCGATGGAAGCAGCGTTTTCGAGGGCGACACGAGTCACCTTCGTTGGGTCAATGACGCCAGCTTTCTTCAAGTCTTCGTAAACATCGGTGCGGGCGTTGTAGCCAACGGAGCCTTTGCTATCAGCAACTTTCTGGAAGACCACGCTGCCTTCTTGGCCTGCGTTTTCAGCGATGACACGTACTGGAAATTCGAGTGCCTTGCGTACGATCGCGATGCCGATGGTCTCGTCGTCATTTTTGCCCTTCAATCCGTCGAGCGTTTTGATGGCACGTACAAGTGCCACGCCACCACCTGCCACAATGCCTTCCTCAATGGCAGCACGAGTTGCATGGAGTGCGTCGTCCACACGGTCTTTTTTCTCTTTCATTTCCACTTCGGTAGGAGCGCCAACGTTCAGGACGGCTACGCCTCCCGCCAATTTAGCAAGGCGCTCTTGGAGCTTCTCCTTGTCATAGTCAGAGGTAGTTGATTCGATTTGAGACTTGATCATGGCCACACGGGAGTCAATGTCCGCTTTCTTGCCCTTGCCGTTCACGATGGTCGTGTTGTCCTTGTCCACCGTGATTTTTTCGCAAGTGCCGAGGTCGGTCATGGCAGCTTTTTCTAAGGTGAAACCTTTTTCTTCAGAAATTACCTGGCCACCTGTCAAAATGGCAATGTCTTCCAGCATGGCCTTGCGGCGGTCGCCAAAACCGGGGGCTTTCACCGCCACGACTTTCAGGCCACCACGCAGGCGGTTCACCACGAGGACGCCAAGTGCCTGGCTTTCCACGTCTTCGGAAATGATGAGCAATGGACGGCCAGAGCCAGCTGCCTTCTCCAAAATCGGCAGCATCTCCTGCAAGTTGCTGATTTTTTTGTCGTGGATGAGGATGAGTGGATTCTCATATTCCGTCGTCATGTTTTCCGTGTTGGTCACGAAGTAAGGCGACAGGTAACCACGGTCGAACTGCATACCAAGCACTTCCTCTACATAAGTGTCTGTGCCTTTTGCTTCTTCCACGGTGATGACGCCATCCTTGGTTACCCGCTTCATTGCGTCAGCGATGAGTGCGCCAATTTCGTCGTCATTGTTGGCGGAAATAGCAGCTACTTGCTGGATTTTCTTGAAGTCGTCGCCGATTTTCTCGGACTGCTTCTTTAGGTCTTCCACCACCACCCTCACTGCTTGGTCAATGCCACGCTTGAGATCAATTGGGTTTGCACCAGCTGCCACGTTTTTGAGGCCAGCATGAATCATGGCTTGGGCCAAAACGGTTGCAGTGGTCGTACCGTCACCTGCGAGGTCGCTGGTCTTGGAAGCGACTTCCTTCACCATTTGTGCGCCCATGTTCTCTACGGCGTCGTCAAGTTCGATTTCCTTGGCCACGGTCACACCGTCCTTTGTTAATTGAGGAGCGCCAAAGCTCTTCTGGATGACTACGTTGCGGCCACGTGGACCGAGGGTTACTTTCACGGCATTTGCCAATGAGTCAACGCCGTTTTTGAGTTTCTCACGGGCGTCTCTGTTAAATGAAATTTCTTTTGCCATAACTATTTTGTTAAATGGTTTGATTGTTAAATTACTTGATTGTTAAGCGGTTGTATGGATTTTAGGCCAATGACGATAGCCTTTACTTGTCCAATATCACCAAAACGTCGTCCTCCCGCATGATGAGGTAGTCAACGCCCTCGAACTCCATTTCCTGGCCAGCGTATTTGCCGTACAGTACGATGTCGCCTGTTTTCACCGTCATTTTCTTCTCATCCTTGCCTTCCTTGCCGGGGCCAACGGCCACGACCTCGCCACGTTGTGGCTTTTCTTTGGCGGTGTCAGGGATGATGATGCCACCCTTTGTTTTCTCTTCTGCGGGTGCTGGTTTAACAACTACCCGGTCGTTAATAGGCTTGAACTTCATAGTAATCTACTTTTTTAATTGTTGAATTGTTTGAATGCCTGCTCCTTTGGAGTTGAAATTGCTGGGTTGTTGGAGCAACAAGCCATGCAAAATTTGTCAGCCGACATTGGAAAGTGCGGCAGACAACCGCACTTATCACCTTTCGTGCCATTGAAAAAAATGTGACGTACTGTCACAAATTTCAATAAATAGTAGCAAAATGGCGTGTCAAATTGGCAAAGCCGACCCATTGTGACCGCCCAATTTATTTGGCAGGCCAATGAGGCAGTAGTGACTTACCCAATAAATTGGGCGACCACAATCACATTGTCTACTTTTGCAAAATGGATGAATCAACAACAAAGACTGATATTCGGCAATTGAGCAAACCAGACCTCCTTGCCGCCTTCACCGAAAAGGGCGAACCCAAGTTCCGGGCCAACCAGGTTTGGGAATGGCTTTGGCAAAAAGGGGCGCACTCTTTCGAGCAAATGACCAACCTCTCGAAGCCGTTGCGGGAGTGGCTCGATGCAAATTTCGTCATCCATTTCATTGTCGAGGACAAAGTGCAGCACAGCAACGACGGTACCATCAAAACACGCTACCGGTTGCACGACGGCCACCTCATCGAATCTGTGTTGATACCTGTGCCAGATGACCGCCGCTTCACGGTCTGTGTTTCTTGCCAGGTAGGTTGTAGCCTCACCTGCGCCTTCTGTGCCACTGGTCAAATGAAGCGGGTACGCAACTTGGACGCTGCCGAGATTTACGACCAGGTGTTGCTTGTGAACCGACAGTGCGAGGTGATTTTTGGGCATCCGTTGACCAATATCGTGTACATGGGAATGGGGGAGCCGCTGTTGGCCTACCGCCCGGTGATGGATAGCATTGAAAAAATCACGTCACCAGAAGGATTGGGCATGTCGCCAAAGCGGATAACGGTCAGCACGGCTGGCATTGCGAAGATGATAAAACAACTCGCTGACGACAACGCCAAGGTGAACCTCGCCCTCTCGCTCCATGCGCCTACCGACGAAAAGCGCAATGAAATAATGCCCATCAACGAGCATAACAGCCTCGAAGTGCTGATGGAGGCGCTTACTTATTTCTACAAAAAAACAGGCAACCGACTGAGTTATGAGTATATCGCCTTCAATGATTTCAACGAGAGCTATGACGACGCAGTGGCACTGCTGCGCCTCTGCCAGCAATTCCCGGTACGGGTGAACATCATTGAGTACAATCCCGTGGCTGGCTTGGATTTCACCAAGGCTGGCGAGGATAAAATTGACCGGTTTGCCCGTTTCCTCAGCAATAATGGAGTGACGACCACCGTGCGCCGCAGCCGAGGGAAGGACATTGATGCCGCTTGTGGGCAGTTGGCGAATAAAGAAGGATAAGCATCTTAAAATTCGCAGGTCCACGAAAAACCACCGCTTTTGCGCTTCTTCATCCACTGACTTTTTTCATTGTAAAAACTGCACCAACGCCTTTGCCGTCTGGCCTAAATCACCGACCATTGCACTGAATACGATAAGCCTTTCCATTGATACCAATACCACAAATTCAAAACTCTACAACATGAAACGGACCTACACCATCTTGCTTTGTCTGAGCCTGTTAGCTGCGCAATGGGCCACTGCCCAAGACGCCAAAATGAAACCTTTTATTGACGGTTTAATGAAGAAGATGACCGTCGAAGAGAAAATCGGGCAGCTAAACCTTCCTGTTGCCGGTTGGGTACCTACGGGTATAACTGTCAGCAAGGATACTGAGGATAAAATTGTTTCGGGAAAGGTTGGGGCCATGTTCGGCTACTACGACCCTGCCCGGATGCTCGAAATCCAAAAAATTGCCGTCGAAAAATCGAGGTTGAAAATTCCACTTTTCTTTGGCCTCGATGTCATTCACGGCCACCGAACCATCTTCCCAATTCCGCTTGGCCTTGCTGCCACTTGGGACATGGCTTTGGTGGAAAAATCAGCCCGTATTGCCGCACAAGAAGCTACTGCCGAGGGCCTTAATTGGACCTTTTCACCGATGGTGGACATTGCTCGTGACCCACGCTGGGGCCGCATCAGTGAGGGCAATGGCGAAGACCCATTCCTTGGCTCGGCCATCGCAAGGGCAATGGTCAAGGGCTATCAAGGCGACGATTTGTCCAAAAACAATTCGCTTATGGCCTGCGTGAAGCACTATGCGCTTTATGGTGGTGCCGAGGCCGGACGTGATTACAACACTGTTGACATTGGCCGCAGCAGCATGTTCAATTATTGGTTGCCACCTTACAAGGCTGCCGTAGAGGCAGGCGCTGGCAGCATCATGACGAGCTTCAATGTCGTGGATGAGGTGCCCGCTTCCGCCAACCGCTGGCTTATGACTGATTTGCTCCGCAATCAATGGGGCTTCAAGGGCTTTGTGGTAACGGACTACACGGCCATCAACGAGATGTCGGCGCACGGCCTCGGCGACTTGCAAACTGTCTCTGCACTCGCACTCAAGGCGGGCGTGGACATGGACATGGTTGGCGAGGGCTTGTTGACCACGCTCAAAAAATCGCTCGGCGAAGGCAAAGTAAAAATGGCTGAGATAGACCTCGCTTGCCGCCGCATCCTGGAGGCAAAATGGAAGATGGGCCTGTTCAAAGACCCTTATGCCCGCCTCGACCTCAGCCGTGCAGCCAAGGAAATCATGACGCCGGAGAACCGCAAGGCCGCCCGTGAGATTGCGTCGCATAGCTTTGTTTTATTGAAAAACGAGAACCAGATTTTGCCTTTGGCAAAAACGGGCAAGACGGTCGCCTTTGTTGGGCCGTTTGCAGACAACAAGCGGGACATGCTCGGCACATGGGTCATTGCTGGGGAATGGGAAAAATCGGTGAGCGTGATGGAAGGCGTGAAAAATGTTGCTCCGCAACTGAACGCCCTTTTTTCCAAAGGCTCCAACATCACCGACGATACTTCCTTCATCCACCGACTGAATTTCTTTAACCAGCCGATGGTGACACTCGACCCCATTTCATCGGAAACGATGCTGCGCAATGCTTTACAGACCAGTGCAAAGGCCGACATCATCGTGGCCGTAATGGGCGAGTCGCAGAGCATGAGCGGCGAATCGAGCAGCCGCACGGACATTGGCATCCCGGAAAGCCAGCGCATGCTTTTGGAAGAATTGGTAAAAACAGGAAAGCCAGTGGTGCTGGTACTTTTCACCGGAAGGCCATTGACTTTGGAGTGGGAAGCTGCCCATTGCGCAGCAATACTCAACGTATGGGCACCGGGCACCGAGGCAGGTAATGCTATCGCCGACGTGCTTTTTGGCGACGTGAACCCAAGTGGGAAGCTGACTGCTACCTTCCCCCGCTCGGTCGGTCAAATCCCGAACTACTACAACCATAAACCGACGGGCCGCCCCTATAATGGTAGCTACCAGACCAAGTTCCAGTCCAATTACCTCGATAGCTCAAACGAGCCCTTGTATGTGTTTGGTCAGGGCATTGGTTACTCGCCATTCACTTTTGAAGAGATGAAATTGAGCAACACCAAGATGAATGGAAACGGTACGCTAACGGCAAGCGTGAAAGTATCGAATGTGGGAAAATACGCTGGCGAGGAGGTCGTTCAGCTTTACATCGGGGACCCTGTGGCCAGCATCAGCCGCCCGGTGAGGGAACTGAAAGGTTTTCAAAAAATAATGCTCAAGCCCGGCGAGAGCAAGGTCGTGAGCTTCGCCATTACACCGGAACTGCTCAAATTTTACAATTACGACTTGAAATACGATTGGGAGCCCGGCGAGTTCCGAATAGAAATTGGTGGAAATTCCAAGGACGTGAAGATGGAAAAGGTAGTTTGGGAAAAGGGATTGAAGCCATAAAAACGGATACGAAGGCAGGTAATACAAAATCCTGCCTTCGTTCTTTAATGCTAAACTACGCCTTCATTCCCCCTGAGACTATCCTTCCACCCAGCCAGCATATCCTCGTTGATGTCACCGGATAGCTTGAAGGATTCATCTCTTGCGAGCATATAGGATATGGTACGCACACCCGGTGGTGCATAGCAAAGCAGCAAATCGGTAAATACATTGTAAGCACCACGGGTCTTGCCCTGTGCCAGCATAGCATAGCCTGGCGATGCAAAGCCAGAACAGTCAATGACTTTTCCAAGGTGGTTGCTATAACTCTGCCCTGCAATAACTTGGCAGCCTGCGGAGTAATTGGTTTCTCCTTTTCCCGACCAATGGATATTTATGGTAAAATTGGGGTTGGCATCCAAGCCCTTGGCGATATCAGCTGGAGTCAACGAATTGGTGTTGTCCCGATCACGGAATACGAGGACGCCATGCTTGGCGGGCTTCAAGGCACGATAAACTTGATTGGCGTCCGATACTTTGTGCCAACCGAATTGGTAGCTATGCTGGCCTTCCATCAAAAAAGGCTCGTCACTGCGATCGTTCAGGGCTTGGCTGGGGTCGGTGCTGCCCCAAAACTTGAAAACCATACCCTTTATGAGTAGCACAAACAAGTCGTCATTTTCCCGTTTTTGCGAAGCGGCCTCTTGGTTTCTGCGAATGCCGATAAGGTGAATGCTGTTGGGCGAGGTGTCCCAATCCTTGATTTTACGGGTATCGGTTGGCTTTGCGTATGCTTCCGAAAGCTTTAAAATTTCATTGGGGTTGGCACCATAAGCTGCCTTTGCCTTTTCCAGCAGTCCGATGTATTTGTTAAATTCAGGGCTGCCAGCTTGCGGGGATGCAGCGCCCCATTGGCACACAAAATTGGGCGTTCCTTTTCGCTCGGTTTTCCATTTTTCCACAAATCGGAGCGTGTTTGGTCCAGCCACGCCGTCAGGATTGCCAATGCTTGAATCACCGTCCACCGTGCGGATGTATTCCTGAAAAAGTCGAACCGCTGCTTGGGTTGCATAGCCAAATATGCCATCTACTTTGGCATTGGGCATAAATCCAGCGTCTTTTAAGAATTGCTGCAAATCCTTGACCCCGTTGCCGGGCAGTTCGGCTAATGGCTGCCAAAGTCCATCGGCCTCGTCTCGAAAAGCGTTCTTTTTTTGAAGGTTGGGTGACAGGACTGCATGGAAAAGTTGTAGGAATTGCTGGCGGTCAGCTGGCATGGAACCTTGGTCTATTTTGCCAAGGCGAAGTGTGGTACTGCTCATTTGGTAAACTGTTTTTCGTTAAGAGTGAATAGAACTGCTAAGGTAGAAGATTTTTTTGGGCAACCACAAACGAAGTTCAGTAACAGAAAATCATGTTATTTTGCCTTGAATCTAAATCAACCACTTTGCTGAAAGCAAAATACCATTACCAGCGTTCACTGCCAATCCTTGTTGCTTTTGCAATTAGCTTGATTGCCATTGTACCTGCTACCTTGAAGGCGCAAGCACCCAGCGGATGGCCCATTTTTGAGCAGGTAGAATTTGGCAAAAAGTTCTTCAAGACCTACGGGATGTTCTTGCCTTGGCCTAAGTCTTTCGACAATATTAAGGAATGGGAGGGCAAGGAAATCATGCTTTCCGGATATATCATCCCCACCGCTGATGCGCCTGGCTACGAAGGGCTAATTTTATCCAAATTCACTTACAGCCAATGCTTTTTTTGTGGGAAAGCCGGCTTGGCAACCGTTGCGGAGGTAGTTATGATAAAGCCAATGAAAGACTACAAGATTGACCGCCCTTATGTTTTTAAGGGCAAGCTCAAGCTGAACGAGAACGACCCCGACCGACTCATTTTTATACTAACAGATGCTGCCTTAATGGATATGTGATTGCTGTATGACGACCTTCTTAAAGTCCTTTTTCATCCTTCCTATCCGTTTTTACCAACGGTTCATTTCGCCGTTCACACCGCCAACTTGTCGGTACCATCCAACTTGTTCCCAGTACATGATTGATGCTATCCAGGAGTGGGGCGTCTTGAAAGGATTTTGGATGGGGCTGAAACGCATAGGAAGCTGCCACCCTTGGTCGCCCGGCGGCTATGACCCTGTTCCTAAAAAGGAAATTGGAAATTCAGAAATTGGAAATTGAGGGCAGGAGTCGAAATTTCCAATTTCTCAATTTCCAATTTCTAAAGATTACTGCTGGAATACAAACTGCACCAGATTCGCCCCCATTTTCAGGGCTTGTTGCCGCTTCTCCTCTGGGTCGTTGTGAACGGCAGGGTCTTCCCAGCCATCGCTAAGGTCGCATTCGTAGCTATAAAAGCAGACCAAGCGTCCCTCCCAAAATAGCCCAAAGCCTTGCGAAGGCTTGTCATCGTGCTTGTGAATCTTGGGCAAGCCATTTTTGAACTCAAATTTTTGATGGTAAATGGGGTGGCTGTAAGGCAGCTCGATGAACTGCACCTCTGGAAACACCTTTTTCATGGCCGGGCGCACGAAAGGGTCTATGCCGTAATTGTCGTCAATGTGTAGAAAGCCGCCGCCAATAAGGTAGTTGCGCAGGTTATCTGCCTCCATATCGGAGAAAACGACGTTGCCATGTCCCGTCATGTGGATGAACGGGTAATTGAACAATTCCACGCTGCCGACTTCCACGGTTCCGTAGTCAGCGTCGAGATTGGTACCAAGTTGCTCGTTGCAGAAACGGGTAAGATTTACCAGTGCAGTTGGGTTGGCGTACCAATCCCCACCACCATTATACTTTAGTAGGGCGAGCTTGTGCGGCGCATTTTCCGAGGCAAAAAAACCGAAAAGCGGGAGCAAAAAAACAACGATGAATTTCATGATGGAGGTTTAGTGGTTTTAGAAGGTTTAATAGGTTGTCTAAACCTGCTAAACCTCCTAAACTCAAACATTTACCAAGTGAACGGTGTGGCAAGCCACAATGGCTGCCGTTTCGGTGCGGAGGCGATTGGCGCCAAGTCCCACTTCTTGGAACCCATTGGCCACTGCAAGTCGAACTTCCGCTTCCGAGAAATCGCCCTCCGGCCCGATGAGTACAGTAACGTCGACACCGGGCGGACAGTTGTTTTTCAAGTGCGGCAAATTCGGTGTATGGCAATGCGGTATAAAACGAGCGCTCGGCAGCATGGTTGCAAAAGGTTTCATAAAATCCTCGTAATCAACCAGTTTGTTGAGGAGGGGTAGGCGAGTGCGCAGGCACTGCTTGGCCGCCGAAAGGATAATTTTTTTAATTCGGTCGGGCCGGAATTTACTACGCTCGGTATGTTCGGTGAGGAGCGGCGTGATTTCGTCCACACCGATTTCAGTGGCTTTTTCAATGAACCACTCGAAGCGGTCTATGTTCTTCAGCAATGCGACACCCATGTGCAACTTGAAGCTCGTATGGTCGGTGCCGACATGCGCGGTTGTTATTTTCACGATGGCCTCCCGCTTGCTAAGTTCCTGTATTTGCCCTTCGTACCATTGGCCGACGCCATCAATGAAAAAGACGGTGTCGCCTATCCTCTTGCGAAGCACCTGGACACAGTGTTTCGTCTCTTCTTCGGAGAAATGAGCGAGGCCGCCATCTCGTATGTCGTTGCAATAAAACAGAATCATGGGGCGAAAATAAACATGTACCCCGTAATTGCTTTTGATAGAAAAGATTTTGGGGCTGTTTAACTTTCCTACCCTCCATTTGTTGTAAGCGCTGAAAAATGTCGCCAAAAATGTAAATCAGCTTACTTTTGCGCTTCACAAAAAAAAGGACCTGCAATCGGGGAGCAGCACTTCCCGTTTTCCTCCAAAATACAGATTCGAAATATGGATATTCTCGTAAAGGTTGGGCAGTTGGTTTTGAGCCTCTCCATTTTAATTGTGCTTCACGAACTTGGCCATTTTCTGCCCGCCAAATGGTTCAAGACCAAAGTGGAGAAGTTTTACCTCTTCTTCGACCCTTATTTTGAACTATTCAAAAAGAAAATCGGTGAAACGGAATACGGCATCGGCTGGCTGCCGCTCGGTGGTTATGTCAAGATAGCTGGCATGGTGGACGAAAGTTTCGACACCGAGCAGATGAAAGAGCCACCACAGCCTTGGGAGTTTCGTTCAAAACCAGCTTGGCAGCGCCTCATCATCATGCTTGGCGGCGTTACTGTTAATTTCGTGCTTGGCTTTTTCATCTATTCCATGATGTTCTGGACTTGGGGCGACAAGTACCTGCCCACCGAGAACGTCACATGGGGCGTTCAACCTGATTCCATTGGGCAGGTCATTGGCATACAGCCCGGGGACGTTGTGACGGCTATTGACACCTATGAATTACCACGCTACAATCCTTTGATAGTCAAGTCCCATATTGTCATTGATGGCTCTAGGACGTTGACCGTAAAAAGAGACGGTCAACCAGTTAAACTCACTATTTCCAGCGAAGTAGCTGAGTACCTTTCACTCAACAAAAACAAAGATGTGATGCTTTACTCGCTCCGCCAGCCTTTTGAGGTGGGAGTGATGCCAGAGACTTGCAAGGGCATTTTGTTTTGGAAAAAATGCGAACCTGCTCCCGCTGAAAAAGCCGGGGTTAAACTTGGTGACAGAATCATCGGATTGAACGGCGCATCTACGCCCTTTTTTGGCGATTTTTTCAATGCAGTCATGGCTTTGCCAAAGGGTGAAAAGGATTTGCAAGTCCAATTGCTGCGGGGTGCGGATACCCTCAACCTTGCCGTACATACCAACGCAGAAGGTAAAATACAGGCCAGCCCTGCTGGCGACATGTCCAAAACTTTCAAATTGGAAACTGAACATTTCAATTTCTTCCAATCCTTCCCCCAAGGCTGGAAAAAGATGTCCAACTTCCTTGGTTCACAATGGAAAGCGTACGGCAAAATGTTCTCAGGTGATATTAAAGTGACCGAAAGCCTCGGCAGCTTTATTTCCATCGGTGGCATGTTCCCGTCCGAATGGGATTGGTACTCTTTCTGGAACCTTACTGCCATGCTTTCATTGGTATTGGCTTTCATTAACCTGCTACCTATCCCTGCCCTTGATGGCGGTCACGTTGTTTTCCTCCTCTTCGAGGTGCTGACGGGCAAAAAACCCAGTGATAAATTTATGGAGGTGGCCACCATGATTGGTTTCGTCATTTTAATTGCGCTGATGGTTTTTGCATTGGGACTGGATATTTCAAGGCTGTTTTAATGATAATGAAAGCTGAATGCCTACCGGACAGGCCATGCATTCATCTTTCATCATTAATGAAATCATGAATCATTTTGAATTCTTCGACCTACCCGTCTCCTTTTTCCCTGATGAAACGGATTTGAAGCTGCGTTTCTTGAAGAACAGCAAGCGCTTCCATCCTGATTTCCACACCTTGGAATCAGAAGACAAGCAGTCGGAGATTTTGGAGCTATCCACCCTCAACAATGCGGCCTACCTGACCCTTAATGATTTTGACAAACGGTTGCAGTATATCCTTGAAATAAAAGGACTGCTAACGGATGCCAAACAGGAACTTCCCCAAGAATTCCTTTTGGAAATGATGGAAATAAACGAGGCCATCATGGAATTGGAGTTCGATTTTGACGAAGGCAAGTACAACGAGGCTGTGCAGAAAGTAGAGCAAATGGAACTGGAATTATTGTTGGAAGCAAAACCAATCATGGAAAGCTATGATGATGTCAGCGACAAAGGCACTGGTCTTGAACCCGTGAAAGATTTTTTTTTAAAAAGGAAATACCTTTGGCGGATTAAAGAAAATTTGGATAAATTTGCACCCGCTTCAAAGGAGGTACGCTGATTGGAATACCCACTAATGATTTATTTTTGACACAACAGATTGACAATCAGCGATTTGAAAATTTTTAATGCCGAAGTGGCGGAATGGTAGACGCGCTGGATTCAAAATCCAGTATAGGCAACTATGTGTGGGTTCGAGTCCCACCTTCGGTACCACGACAGTTCTGATTTTTTTATTGACAGATTCGGGGATGGTGGAATTGGTAGACACGCAGGTCTCAGAAGCCTGTGGCCGCAAGGTCGTGAGAGTTCAAGTCTCTTTCCCCGAACATTTTCCTTTCTTCAAGGAAACATCGTCCAAAGCAAGTTCTTTGCTTTGGCAATTACAAGCTAAAAATTGGGTTAAGAAGATAGTGTGCAGCTCGATAGACCTTTGCTTTGCTACTATCAATTCATCAGCAGTTCCAAAAAGGAAATGTTGATGAGAAGGCTTTTAATAGTCAAACCACCCTTAATTGGCATATTGGTAAAATTTGGAAAAAATGGATTGGGATGCAAACAAGATTACGCCGATTGGAACTGATTTGTCAGTGGCAAAGGAGCTACTGTTGCAGGGCCAACCTGTTGCCATCCCTACTGAAACCGTCTATGGCCTCGCTGCCAATGCCCTTGATGATGATGCTGTGCTCAGGATTTTCAAAGCGAAAAACCGCCCGCATTTCAACCCGCTTATTATCCATTTGCCTAATTGGGATGCCATGAAAAAATACGTGGCCGAAATCCCTACAGATGCTGAAATCTTGGCTGAAAAATTCTCGCCCGGACCACTTACCTTTTTGTTGAAAAAACATCCTGTAACTGCTAATTTCAAATTTCTAATTCCTGACCTTGTCACAGCTGGCAGCCAAAAAGTCGCCGTGCGCATCCCAGCGCACCCACTCACGAGGGCGTTGCTAAGTATGCTCGACTTCCCATTGGCTGCGCCCAGCGCCAATCCTTTTGGCTATGTCAGCCCGACCACGGCGCAACATGTTTTCGAGGGGCTGAACGGCAAAATCCCCTATATCCTCGACGGTGGGCCATGCCAAATTGGCTTGGAAAGCACCATCGTTGACTTTGATAATCAGCAAGTTATCATCCGAAGGCAGGGCGGAGTATCGGTGGAAGAGATTGAAACGGCATTGGGTAAAAAAGTGCTGGTTCAAACTGGGGTGGAGGAGCACCCCGTGGCTCCCGGCCAATTGAAAAGCCATTATGCCACTTCTACGCCGCTTTATTTGGGGCGGTCAAAAGAGCTTATCTCCCAATTTTCATCAAAAAAAATTGCGGTGATAGCCTTCGGCAAAAATATGGAAGGAATACAGGCAGATTTCCATTTTCAGCTTTCCGAAACGGGCGATTTGGACGAGGCTGCGAAACAACTATTCAGCACCATGCGGGCTGCGGACGCTGCGGGAGCAGATTTGATTTTAGCAGAAAGACTGCCTCAAATCGGCCTCGGCCAAGCCATCAACGACCGATTGCAAAGGGCTGCGCAAGAGATGAAATAGATAGCATCGTCTTCCATCATTTCCATCATTCAGCCCATTATAATTCTCGCATCCAGAACATCATGGGTTTTGCAGTTGGTTCGGCTTCGCCAATATCCAACCACACGAACTGGCTTTGCAGTACGGGTTTGGGCAGATAGCCCCGTTTTATCCAAAAAGCATCCAAAGGTCGAAAACTGGCTGGTCGGGCAGGGTAGTCAAGAGGTCTAACCACACCACAAAAACAGGTGTATTGGAAGTTGCCAAAAGAGCGGGCATGTGCCTCCCGTTCATCGAAAAAACGATGACCCAGGCCGTGCCCCCGGTATTGCGGCAGCAAAATGCTTTCCCCAAAATAGAAGATGGTAGCGATGTCCATACCTGCTTTTATGAAAGGTTCCTGCACCTCGGCTGTTTCGTCCAACAAGGGAATGCAGGTAGTAGCGCCAGTCATTTCATTGCCATCGAAAGCAGCAAACAGCATGGAACGGGGCGAGTTTGCGTAAGTCCGAAGGTAGTCCAATTCATAATCCATCGCACCTTCGTACAGGTAAGGCCATGCCCTGAAAACGGTTATCCGAAGCTTTGCCAATGGCTCAAGTACAGTTGCGATTTCAGCACCACGATAGGTTTTGAAAGTTAGTTCGGCCATTTTTAGGAAACCAATTTTATCCAAAGCGGCAGGTTATAGAAGGTGGCCACACGGCTGATTTTTCCATTTTTTATTTCCAGGAAACTTGCGGCGGGCAGCTTGTAACTTTGGCCGTGAGCGGGCGGCAAGCCTTCATCTGCCTTGAGATAGCGGCCATTTACCGTGAACTCGGAAGCAATGCTGCTGCCATTTTCACCGATATAAAAAGTCATATCGGTCAAATGCTCGTCGTAGCAATCCTCCATAATTTGTAAGAATTCGGTAAACAGCGCCTTGCCGATTCGTGGCTCCCCTTGGTTGGGTTCGTGGTGAATATTGGGGTCGAGCAGGTCGAGCATCCCTTCGTAGTCCTTGTTGTTGAAGCAGTTGTAATACTGCTTGACGGTTTCCAGTGCTGTCATTTTATGTGTTTTAGAATCAATATGCAAAAATGGGTTTTCTGCCGTTGTATCACAACTGCACCTGCACAAAAAAGCCGGGCGAACACAACGGCTCGTCCGGCTTCCAATCTATAAAACTCGGTAGTTAATTCTTGGTGATGGTGTACGTGTATTTGGCCACGTTCAGAATCAAGTCAATCGTATAGTTGCCAGGTTCGGCGATGACGATGTTGGCGCCGTTGTACTCCAACTTGCCGTTGGGACCATCGTCGCCAAGGTTGATGTCCCATGCATCGTTGGCCCTGAACTTGATGTCACCCGCCACGAGGTCAATGGTGAGGGTCAAATGGCCAGTGGCAGCGTCATAGGTAAAGTCTGTGTCATTGTCCCAACCTGTTGGGGTGGCAGAACCGATAAGGCCCCAATTGGTCAAGGTTGAGGTGTGCGTCAATGCATTAAGGTCAGCATTGAAACGGTACATCCCAGCATCCACCAAAATAATATCAGCACCATTAAGCTCCAAAGTGCCGTCGCCACCATCATCGCCCCAGTTCACATCCCAGGAAAGGCCCTTTGTAAACTTATGCTTGCTGTCCACTTCTGGCACATAAACATAGCCTTCGTATTTCTCATCGCTTTTTGTCGAGAAAATAATGGTGGAGTTGTTGGATGGGTCCCAGCCTTGGTAGCTGCCGGGCACTTGCAATTGCGGATATACAACCACCGTTTCATAGGGCGTTGCCTTGAAGCTTATTGTCGGTGAAACCAGCGTTTCAACATCATCGCTGACTTTGGCAACAACCCTAAGTTCAAGGTCGGCGGCTACGCCATCGGTCAGTTCTTTGGCAAGCATGATGGAATTGAGCTTTTCAACGGTGATATCGTCCAAAGTCAAACCGTTGGTTACCCCCAAGGTCACGGCTTCAGCAAAGTCATTGCCAGCCTTGTCCACTTCCAAAGAATAAGTGACGGCGGCGTCAAAACCGAAGTCAGCGGCAGACCAAGAGAAGCCTGAAAGGATGTTTGCGGCATTGGCTTCTTCCAATACGAAAGCGGCACCGCCAGCAGGTGATGAAATAGCAGGTGGTGCGCCGAGCTTCACCACGGGGTCTATAGCATCATCGCTACAAGACTGTGCAAGCAGGGCAGCGGCCAGCAGCAAGGTCAAATATTTGCGAATCATTGTTTTATTTTTTTGAAAAACAGGGCAGAACCAATTGGTTCTGCCTCGTTTTTGATGAAAAAATTAGCGTTTGAAATCAATAGCACTCACCCGGAGAATTCTGTGTGAGGTTACGGTTGGCGTTCAAGTCTTGCGACGGAATCGGGTACACGTCACGGCAACCTGCTACGGCTGCGCCGGCGGGTACGCCACCCTTCCAGGGCCATACGTAACTGCCATCGGTGAACTGCCCAAAACGGACGAGGTCCGTGCGGCGATGACCTTCCCAGAGCAGTTCCCGAACCCTTTCATCCAAAAGGAAGTCAAGCGTTAGTTGGGATGTCGTGATGTTGCCAACGGTGCTTCCGTTGTAGGCACGTGTGCGCACAGCGTTTACGGCATCGAGGGCCGATTGGTCAGCGCTTCCATCCCTGCGGAGTACCGCCTCTGCATACATCAGGTGCGCATCGGTTAAGCGGAACATGGGGAAGTCGGTGTCCACGAAAGTCAAGTCCTTGGCGGCACCACCGTCCGATTTCACGTTTTTGTACTTCGCAACAGCATAACCTTCCGTAAACTGGGAAATGTCAGCGATTTCCAAGTTTTGGCCATTGGTGTAGAATGGCCAGCGGGTATCGGACTCGGAGGCATATTTCTCAACATAATAGGAGTGGTCGGGCCTGTCGAGGTAGAGTTTTATAAGATAAGTGCCGTTGGCAGGTATGGCAATATTGGCACCACCATAATCCAAAATGCCATCAGTACCTTCATCGCCCAAGTTAACATCCCAACCGTCATTCGCCCGGAATTTGGCTTCACCAGCAACGAGGTCGGCAGTGATGCTCCATACGTTTTCAACGGCATCATACGTCATGTCAATATCGCTGTCCCAGCCATTTGGCGTAGCCGAGCCAATAAGTCCCCAGTCCGTTTTAACGAATGTATAAGTAAGCGCCGTGAGGTCAACCGTGAGGCGGTAAAAACCTGCTTCTACAGCTTTGAGATTGGCACCATCTGGCTCCAGCGTGCCGTCACCTCCATTGTCGCCCCAGTTCATGGCCCAGTCGCCTTTGGCAAATTTGAACTCGGTATCGGCTTCGAAATAAAAATAACCATCGTATTTTTCATCGCCCTCCACGGAGGCCAATGCCGTTGCATTATTGGCAGGGTCCCAGCTTTGATAGC
>JANPLH010000056.1:0-8590 GCA_031426435.1 Saprospiraceae bacterium
GAACCAGTCATTTTCAAATCATCCAAAATATAGCTCTCCCAAGTGACGACTGGCACGGTGACGTTGGTGAACTTGGTGTTCACGTCGCCGGAGTTGACGGTGGAGCTGATGACCACCACGCCCTTGCCATTTGCATCGGTAGCAACAGCAGCAGTAGCACTTTTGACGGTCACGACCAAGCCAAGTTGTTCAAGCCGGTTCTTTACCCAAGCATCACCAGAATTGAGGGTGGTATTGCCGACCACGAACAGGGCGTTGGCGTTGCAAGCGCTGCCACCACCAGTGGAAGAGGCGCAGAAATCGTCCACGTTGAGGCAGCCATTAGCGTCTTTCCAAAACCAGAAGCTGACGTATTTGGCGTTGATGGGAGCTACACCCTGCATGAGGTACAGGCTCCAGTCGGTGGCCGTGATGCCCCGACTGATGTCGCCACCGATTTGCACCAAGTTGGCGTCATAAAATGCGATGCCAGCCCCAGCCCAGTCTGGTGTGCCAGAAATCTTAGCCCGAATCTGGAGGCTGTAAGTGGCACCTGGCGTTGCCAATATTTGGTTGCTGGCACCACCTGCGGCGGTGCAAACCTGTGCAGCTTTTGCCCCTGAAAAGAAGTTGGTCGTTGATACGGTGGTATTGTTCACCGACTCCCAGCTGGTGAGGTTGCTCTCGAAGCCGGGGTTTTCATTGGCCAACAAGTTGGTACTGCAAGCTGGGAACCCGTAGCTGTTCGTCATGCAGAGGTCATCGGCGTAGAGGCAGCCATTGGTGTTTTTCCAAATCCAACTTTCTACAAAAGCGGCACCGTATGGTGCAGTGGCGGTGACGGTGTAAAGGGTATAACTTGTAGCCGTAACAGCAGCAGAAGGCACAGATAGTTCAACCCAATTGGCGTCGTAGAAACGAAGGCCGACAGAACCCGTTGCGCCAGATATTTTTGCGTAAGCCTTAAGCGTGTAGCTCACGCCTGGCATGGCTGGCATGTACTGCGATATGCCACCCGATGCGGTGCAAATCGCCAAAGATTTGGTGCCAGCATAAGGTGAGGTAGTCGTCGTGCTTGCGTTTTGCATCCATGTCCAGCCGGAAGTGCCACTTTCAAAGCCAGGGTTCACCAGCAGGTTGCCCGCACAGGTGCTCGCTGGGGCGCACTCATTGGCACTGAGGGTGATACAATTGCTTTCTCCGTCCCAATTGGTACAACCAGCCCGGCGTGAGCAGCGGATATAGTACCTCGTGGTGGTTGGTGGTGCAACGGTCAAAGTAGAAGAATTTGAATTGGCCACTTCGGTCATGTTGCTCGGATTGCAGTCCACGGTGCCAGAAATCCAGACATACTCGATGGTGCCCGTGCCGCCAGAAGGAAGGGTGGCGCTCGAAAACGAAACCTGGCCGTTGGAGCAGGACTTGGCGATGGTGCCACCACTGGTGACGTTGTTGCAGGTGCTGCAAGTAGTAACGGTCACGGCAATGGTCTTGGTGGCCGTACAACCTGAAGCGTCTGTCATGGTGACGGTATAGTTGCCAGCCTGTGCAGCCGTTATGCTATTGGAAATAAAGGCGTCGCCACCTGTATTGCCTGTGGCTGTGAAGCTGTTCGGGCCGCTCCATTGGTAGGTAGCCAGGCCGTTCGGGTTAACGGACAATATCACCTTGTTCCCAGCACAGACCGACACTACGCAGGAGGTCAGGTTCTGCCATCCTGCATCGTTCACGTTTGCTTCGCAAACGGTGTTGCTGACGGTGCAAGGTGCGCTGATGGTAAATGTGATGGTAGTTTGGCTGCAAAGGCTGCCTTGAGCATCATCTTGTGCGTACAGCTTCACTTTGAGGCTGTAGCTGCCGGGCGTAAGGGATATGGAACCTCCCGTGCCAGCCAGGTCGTATGGTGAGGCATTTTCAGTCTTGGTGCTGTTCACTGGCCCGGTAAGGGTGAGCACCGCACTCTCGGAACTTCCACTTGTAGCCGCCTGAATATTGTAGGAAGCAGGCAATGAATTCGGGTTGTAAGTACCACCATTTTGCAAGGCAAATAGCGAGGTGCCATCCGTCTTGACAAAAGAAAAGCCCGTCACTGCTCCGTTGCAAGCTGGTGCCAAGACAGTAACGGTGGAAGTGCAGGTAGCACTAAGCCCAAGCGAGTTAGTCACGGTCAAGGTCACCGTGTAGGTGCCCGGCTGGCTAAAGCTGGTGGGTGAAACATTGTAGCTCGTAATCGTGCCCGTGCAACCTGGGGTGGAACCGTCATTCACCTGTTGGCCAGTGATTTGTACCGCCTGGCCGACGGCGGTCAGCTGCAAGGTGACGTTTTTGCAAACAGCATCGGGTGCCTGTGTGCAAGGCGTGCAGCCCGTTGCCCAGAAGATGGCTGCATCAAAAAGTGCCCAACCGTTTGTGGCTTGGGAAGTTGCATCATTGTTCTGGAGGTAGAAGCCGACCCTGCGGGCCGGTGCTGCCAACCCAACCATGGTTGCGCCCGATTCATAGCCGAAAATCATGGAGTGGCTGGCGTTGCCGGGCGTATAACCGATTTTGACTGCCGCTGCTGCGGGCTTGCCCCAGGTAACCGTTTTAGCTACCGAGTAAATTGTCGAAGTGCCGGTCAGTCCTGTCGCCATTGGATGGGTAGGTGACTCAATGGTTATTTGCGTGATGCCCGTTGTTTTACCAAAATCCACGTCTTTGGTAGATCCTGTCATTTTAAAATCATCAAACAGATCGTGGTGGTTATTGATGACGGGTACAGCAACGTTGGTGTATTTAGTGTTCACCTTGTCTTTTGAAACAGATGGGCTGATATAAACCAATCCTTTTCCAGTCGCATCGGCTGTCACAGCCACGTCATCGTCCTTTGTCGTCACCGTATAGCCCAAGCTTTCCAACCTCGATTTGATGGCGGCATCAGCAGCATTCAGGGTTGCATTGCCCACTACGAAAAGGGCATTTTTGTTGCAACCCGTCGTCGCAGTGCCCGCCTGCACCACAATATTGAAACAGCAGGACTGCGTAGTGAAGCAGCCATCCGTTGCGGAGAAACAAACCTGCGTAGTTCCAATGGGGAAGGTGCTGCCACTTGGCGTGCCAAAGGTTTGAGAATAGTTGATGAAGCCCGTAGTACAGTTCGTGGTTGCGGTCGGGTTCGGGAACGTGACCACAGCACCCGTTGCACCAGCCGCAGTCGTTGCATTGATGGTGGCAGGGCAGGTAATGCTCAGTGAGGAAGCCGTAGCAGTGACCACCACATTAAAGCAGCAATTATTGGTCGCTCCGCAACCATTGGTGGCGGTATAGCAAACCTGCGTGGTGCCGACAGGGAAGGTAGCGCCGCTTGCCAATCCGCTGGTGCGGTTCAGGGTGACGGTTCCCGTCGTGCAGTTGGTGGAAGTGGTCGGATTGGCGTAGGTGGCCACGGCTCCTGTTGCGCCCGGTGCTGCGCTTACTGTCACGTTTGCAGGGCAGGTAATGCCCAATGCAGAACTGACGGTAATATTGAAGCAGCAATTCTGCGTGTTGCCGCAGCCGTCGGTAGCTGAGTAGCAAACCTGGCTGGTGCCGATTGGGAAAGTGCTGCCGCTGGCCAAGCCACTGGTTTTGGTGACGGTCACTGTGCCAACCGTACAAGTAGAAGTGGCGGTTGCCGCTGCATAAGTGACAACTGCGCCAGTAGAACCCAAGGAAGACGTTGCCGCAATATTGGCTGGGCAGGTGATGGTCAAGGCGCTGTTGTTGGTACCCGTTAGGCACCACTCGTCGGTCGTGAGGGTGCCTCCTGAGGCACATTTTTCGCCACTAATTGTCACTTGCGTGGTGCCAAGCGGGGCCGTGCCAGTCACATTGTACAAGGCAAATGCAGTGGTAGTGACGTTGGCCGAAAAAGTGCCAAGCACCGTTCCGGCAGCGTTTTTGAACCGCATGAACATGGTGCCACAATGGGTGGTGTTGGAAATCTTGGAATTTGACTTGAAGGAATAAAACGTACCTGGAGAGGCCGTCTTGGTCACTTCCAGTTTGCCCGTGCCGCCTGATATGGCCACTGCCCAATTGCCCGTAGCGCCTGGACTGGCCAAAGCAGCACTGTTCGGCGTGTAGCCCGTCAGCCCATTTTCAAAACAGCCATTCGTCAAAAGGTTGCCAGTGCAGCCAGTGCAGACAATGGCCGCCGTGGTGAACTTCGTGGCGGTGCTGGCGCAACCCGTGGCATTGCCAGCCGCATTTTTCGGAACTATGTAGAAATAGTAATCCGTGCTGCCGAGCAGGTTGGTCACGGTGGTGGCGTTGCCAACTACCGAGGTGGCAACCGTTGACGTTGGTGGGTTTGATGTGCCAAAATAAATATCGTAGCTCGCTGCGCCCGGAGCTGATGCCCATGCCAAGGAAACAGAAGCCGGTGGCACGTTGGTGGCGTTGTTGGTTGGAAGGGAGTTGGTCGTACAAGTCGGTGGTGGGAACACGGTCACATTGAACTGGCAAGTGGCAGCGTTTCCTCTCAAATCCAGTGCAGAATAAACAACGGTCGTCGTGCCCGTTGGGAA
Organism: Saprospiraceae bacterium; assembly: GCA_031426435.1. Taxonomy (GTDB): domain Bacteria; phylum Bacteroidota; class Bacteroidia; order Chitinophagales; family Saprospiraceae; genus UBA6168. Next base: position 4,527 of record JANPLH010000056.1, read on the forward strand.
GGTTGCGCCCGGCAAATAGCTGGACGCAAACGAAGACAGCCCACAATTGTCAGTGGCCGTTGGGGCCGTCCAGTTAGCCGTGGCCGTGCCGCCCGTTCCGGCAGCGAGGCTGATATTGCCTGGGCAGCCCGTGATGACGGGTGCCACATTGTCCACCGCACAGCTGTTCTGCACCGTCACGGTGAAACTGCAAGTGCTGGTATTGCCTTTTTTATCCGAAAACTGATAGGTCACCTGCGTGACGCCCAACCCGAAAATTGCGCCGGGGGCGTAATTGTTGTTCAATGTAACTGGCGTGCAAGCGTCGGTGGCCGTCGGGGCCGTCCAAGTGGCGGCAGCCGATATGCCGCTGGTGAGCAGGCTGATATTGGCAGGGCAGCCGCTGATGGCCGGGCCAGCCACGTCGCCGGGGCATGGGTCTGTGCCGACGGTGATGGTGAAGCTGCAAATGGCCGAGTTGTTGGCGGCGTCAGTGGCCGTGTAGGTCACAGTCGTGGTTCCAACGGGAAAGATGGTGCCTGGCACGTGGGAAGCCGTTAAAGTCGTCACACCACAGTTATCGCCGGCACCCGGTGCGTTCCAGATGGCCACTGCACCGTTGATGACGGTGTTGGTGGGCAACAAGCGGTTGCCTGGGCAACCGCTGAAGGTCGGCTTCTGTGTGTCGTTCGTGCAAGGGTCGGTAGCTGTCACCGTCACTGTGAAGGTACAAGTGCTGCTGTTGTTGTTGCCGTCCTTGGCGGTATAGGCTACGGTTGTTGTTCCAACAGGGAAGCCCGTGCCCGGCACGTGGGTGCTGGTCAGGTTGATGGGCTTGCAGTTGTCGGAGACGTTGGGCACGTTCCAGGCCACTGGGGTCAGGTTGGCCAGCTTCTGGGTACTGATGTTTGTCGGGCAGCCTGTGAAGGCAGGCCCGGCAGTGTCGCCTGTGCAGTTGCTGCCCGGAGGCGTTTGCCGCACGTCAATGCGGAACTGGCAATTGTTCGGGTTGCCCGCTGCGTCGGTAAAAGTGTAGGTGACGCCTGTGATGCCTATTGGGAAACTGCTGCCGGGTGTGTGGGTTGAGGTAACATTGACGGTGGAAGAACAATTATCTGTAGCAGTTGGAGCTGTCCAAGTGGCAATGCTGCTTGAGTTTGGCGTAAAAATAACCTGGTCTTTCGGGCAGCCGCTGATTTGCGGCTCCAGCAGGTCTACTGGCGTAACCTGTGCTACGCAAGTGAGGCTATCATTGAGGCGGGTGCGAATGACGAGGTTCACGTTTTGCACCGTACCGACGTTCGTACAAGTGAATACAGGACGGGCGATGCCGTTGGCGAGATAAATGATATTGGCGCAGCTATCGGAAGCCTCCAAAGCCACGATGGCATTGGCATACACTTTTATTTCGCCGTTGATGTCAGCGCCATAGTTGCCGTTTTGGCAAACGGAAGGTGCATTGGAGGTAAGGGCCGTGTGCGTGTAGCCGCCTTGGTTGTTGATGGCATTGCCCGAAAGCGTACCCCTTTGGAACAAAAGGCCGTGTTGTTCCAAATTGCCGCCCGTATTGTTGATGCTGCCAGTATTGCTGATGGAGGAGCACTCGTCCACAAGCGTCTTGTCGGTATTGACGAAGCTGCCAGCGTTGAGCAGGTTGCCCGCTTGCAGATAGAAAAGCTCGTTGTTGCTCAAGGTTGCGCCAGCAGCGTTGGTAAGGTCGCCGGGGTTGAACAGGAAGGCGTTGTTGGTGAAGCTGCCCTCGTTGCGGGTACGCACGGTGTTGTTGAACTTGCCGTTGTTGGTCAGCGTACCTGTGGCCTTGTTGATGAAATCCTGCACGACGTTCACCGTGCCGCCCGTGCCATTGGTGAAATTGGCGAAGTTGGACCAAACGGAGCCACCGTTCACGTTCAGCGTACCGCTGTTGGTGAAGGTGCCGTCGTTGGTGACCACATCGTTGGTGCTGAGGGTGCCGCTGTTCGTAAACGTAGAATTGTTGTCAATCAGTGAGCCGCCAAAGCTAAGGAACGTGCCACTGTTGATGAAGCTGCCATTGTTGTCTACCCTCCCAAAGCTGTTACTGCTCGCTTGGTTGGTAAAGGTGCCAGCATTGCTGATACGGGAGCCGAAGCCCATGCCGAACGTACCGCCCGTGCGGTTGAAAAAGGTGCCGCCCGTGCGGTTGTCAATCAGGTTGTTGTTGTTGAAAGTGCCGTAGTTGTTGGCCTCGCCCTTGTTGACGAAGTTCTGGCCGTTGGTCAGCGTACCGTAGTTCTGCACGAAGCCGCTGTTGTCGAGTGTGCCGCCGTTGGTCAGCTGTGCGCTGGCGTTGACGGTGAGCACGGTGGCCGTGGCCACGTTCAGCGTCACGTTGTTGGCGAAGCTGCCGTTCAAGGTCATCAGTCCGGAGGCATTCACCGTGCCATTGTTGGTGAAGTTGCCATCCACTTGCAGGGTAGCCGAAGCACCCGTGATGGTCAGCACCGAGCCAAAATCGTTGGTAAAAGTGCTGCCGTTGCTTACCGTGAGCGATTTGGTGTTGAGCACTTGGTTGTTGTTGAAGCTGCCCTGGGTCTGCACCGTACCGTTCAGTGCGTCAATGGTGCCGTTGTTGATGAAGCTGCCCCGGTTGGTCAGCGTGGAGGCCACTGTGAGTGGTCCACTGTTGGTGAAGCTGGCCCCGGTTTCATTCGTGAAATTGGCCCCAGCAACCAAAGTCATCGTACCGAAGTTCTGCACGGTGGCGTTGTTGGTGAGGCTGCTCCCAGCGTTGAGGGCAAAGGTGCCGGAGTTGGCAATGGAACCGCCCATCGCCACCGTTACCGGGGCTGTGGCCGTGATGTTGCCGAAGGCCGTGATGCCGAAGTCCACGGTAAGTGGGCTTATCACGACGACGGTCACGCCGCCCCCTACGAGGGCGTCGTTTCCTGCGGCGGGAAGGCCGTTGTTCCAGTTCGCAGCCGTGAACCAGTCCCCGTTGTCGGGGCCGACGTACTGCGTCTGGGCTTGCATGTTGGTCACTCCAATTAGGAGCAGGCAAATGAAGGTCAGGTAATACTGAATGCGCACTGTGTTTGTTTTGGTTAACAATTTGTAAGTATCCGAAAGCCGCATGAAGCCTTGCCCTGCCGTAAATGCAGGGTGGTTTCAGCGCCGTTTTTGCCAAAATTCAAGTGTGAGAAAAAGACCGATGTGAGACCTGAGACTGGTGTGAGATGAGTGAGTAGCAACCAAGGCAGGAGGGCTACCGAGGTGATTTTTGTAAATTAAAATGGAGACCAAATTGGACTTGCCGGGTTGTGTGGAGGGGGAGAAAAGGAATTGTATTCTAACTGATTCCGGCTCGTTCAGAGAGCGCAAAGTTAGTGGGGCGTTTCCACTAATTCAAAGGGTTTGAAAAGATAAAAATGAAGAGCATGTTTAAAGAGGTTGAAAATCAATTAGTTAGTTGATTATTGGACTGCCCATGTTGTTTTCGCCATGTCCGCACCATTTGACGGACTTCTTGGTGCGGCTTTTTCTTGCCTCGCCGAGTTGCTCCAATCCTGTTTTTATTTTTTGGAGGAAAATCAGGCGCTCGATGAATTCGTCCAGTTCGAATTCATCGGGCATGACCACCGCCAAATCGTCGCCAGCGTCCCTGTCTCGCCCGTTACGTCAGCGGCCTAATTTCTGGTATGCATGAGTCATAAATCAAAATAAACACTTAAATCGTTTTCGAGCAACAACCCATCCGTCGTTTCAGCACTAATATGGAAAGTATGTTGTCCATTCTCAAACTCGGCATTGCTCAAAAAATCAGTGGTAGCTCTGATTTCAACAACCCCATCAAAAGTTGTTGTTACTAATAATTTTGTCGAATCAATATTGATAAAATTCGAGTTAGCTTCTATTGTATTTCCATCATAATTAAAGGGTTTGTCAAGGCTAAATGTAACAGTATTCGGCAGGAGTTCATTAAGGTATTTTTCACCACAACTGGTTGCTAATGCTGAGTTTATTAAACTAAAATCATTTTGCATCCCTACCTCCATAACCTCAAAGTATGCCCTGATATAAAACTCGTTTTTTATGGTGTCAATCGG
>JANPLH010000057.1:0-2484 GCA_031426435.1 Saprospiraceae bacterium
CCCCTGCTGGAATCCGGGACTTTGGAACACATTCCCCCGCCGGAGCAGCACGAGCGCATCGGGAGCGAGGGGTGTTTCCTCCGACTCCCAACCCGCTTCAGCGAGTTGTTTTTTCAAATCCAATTTATTGATTTTCAAGCGGTTGGCTCGAATGACGACCGGGGCAGTTTGATTCAGGGCGGCTAACTCGGCGTCCCATTTTTCACCGATTTCGGCGACGGCCAATTCATCCATCCAATCTGGAATGGACTGGGCAATGCGGCGCTCATTGGCAACTGCCATTTTTCGCTCCGCAATGACTTTAGCATCCAGTCCTGTGAATTCGGGGAACTGAGAATTCAGGATTTGAAATTCAGGGTTTCTGAGGAAAAGATTTACCCCGATAAGGCGTATAATGGACTTGGTGTCACCCGCAATTTCCCCCCAAAGGGGCAGGCAATTTTCAATTTCTCCAATTTCTCCTACCAACCGCCACCACCGCACCATTTCATAGGTGTTTTCCGCAATAAAAGCACGGTCACGGCTGCCCCATTTGGGGTTGCTTTTGAGCAGTCGCTCAATGACCTTGTCGGCATACTTGTCCTCCTGGAAAATTTGGCGAAGCGCCTCAGCCACAGCCTCGATAAGTGGTCGGTGAAGTTTCATGGGGCGAAGGTAAGTAACTGTGAACTTTGAACTGTGAACTGTGAACTGTGAACTTCGGTAATTCACAGTTCACAGTTCACAGTTTTCAATAGTCAAACTTGATAGCACTGACCGAGCCTTTCATGTCAGGCTTGCTGAGGTCAACGGCGATGTCGAAGGCCGTGTCCTTGGTTTGGCGGCGGAGGGGCCCGGCGAGCGAGAGAAAGGATTTGCCAGCCGAGGTTTTGTTGAAGGAAAAACCACGAAACTCAGCAGCCACGGGCTTGCCGTACTGCGGCTCAATCTGCGTGCAATACTCCTCCAAGCCCTTCACTTTCATGGAACCCATGACGGCAGGGTCGAACATTTCGTAAAGCCCCTGGTAATCGGCAGCGACGAGCAGCTTGGCCGCCGTCTCAAAGGTGGGCATACGGGCCTTGACGATGGCCAGTTCTTGCAGGGTGTATTCCCTTGTGATGGTGGTGTCGCTTAATTGGGAATTGACCACGATTTTTTCATAAGCTGGTTTGTCGTTACCAACGTTTTTGTAGAACACCCAAGCAGCATTGGAACTGTGGAGCGGCAGCAGGTCGGCCTCCTGTTCCATTGTAGCGCTGTTGGAAATGGTAATTTCAATGGCTTTCCCATCTGCGCTGATTAGCCCAGTTGCCGTCCCTACCAGTGCCGTGGCAGTCAATGCGAGCGCCTTTTGCTCCGCAGGCGGCAATTTGGATTGATTGGTGACAGCGGGGGCATCAGTTGGGGCCTTGTTGATATTTGGCTTGCAGGCTGCGAGTTGCAGTATTGCGAAGCAGGCTAAAATGAAATTTTTCATACAGGATATTTATGTAAAAAAATGCTGGCAACCAAACTGCCGTGCAACCAATAACGACAAATGCAGTTCATAGTTTCGGCAATGGATTTTGTCATTTGGAAGCGCAAGGCGGTAATTTAAAGGAATAACCCTTGCTTGATTTTCAAAATCTGAACTACCTTTCGGGCTGTTTCGGGGAAGCGATTCAACTGCCTAATTACAGGCTTCCCTATTCTGCAAAAAGCTTCGCTGAACAAACCTTCAAACCCGCTTTTGTTCGCAATCATTAAAACCTTTTCAATGAAATTTTCGATTACATGCCTTTCGGCCTTCATGCTGTTAGCGGCAATGCCTTCTTTTTCCCAGAACACTAAAAGCACGGTGGTCGAGCTTACGACCCTTGTCAATGTTGCCACGCCATCGGTGACGCTCACCTGGCAAAATCCCAACCCTTCTTATTTCGTGCTGTATCGGCGGGAAAAAGACGCAGTAGATTGGTTCATCCTGCTCGAAGCAATCAACTCAACCACCAGCACTTTCACTGATACCCAAGTGGCTGTCGGCCAGACTTATGAGTACGGCATTTTGCGTCAAATCGGCAATGTGAATGCTTACGGCTTTGCATTGGTACCCATTGAAGCGCCCGTCGTGGACGAGCGGGGCGACCTATCCGTCTTCGTGGAAGAGGCGCTCACTTCCCCACTTTCAATGGAATTGGAGCGCTTGCTCAAAGACCTGGTTGGCGATGGTTGGGATGTCCAATGGCATATTGTGCCAACAACGGCAACGGTGGCGAGCGTAAAATCACAGGTGGTGGCCGACTACACCGCCAATGGCACCGACGACGTTTTGCTGTTCGGCGACCTGCCCATCCCGTACAGCGGCAATGCCGCATGGGATGGCCACGACGAGCACCAGGGTGCTTGGCCCTCCGATGCCTATTATGGCGACGTCGACAGTGGTGCATGGACGGATTCCGACGTGAACACCAACGCTAATGTTATACCTCCTGCTCGGCCCCAAACCATCAATACGCCTGGGGACTG
>JANPLH010000058.1:0-2456 GCA_031426435.1 Saprospiraceae bacterium
CTTGGCGCAGCGTACCATAAGGGCCAAAGCTGTTGGTCGCCCAACCGTAATTCACGGCATCATCGGGGCGCTCGTAGTAGGTCAGGTGCCTGGAAGCATAAGCCGGGCCAGTCGGATAGGTGTTGAACACATCAATGCAGATACCCGTGAGCAGCAAGGCTGGCGTCGCCGAGGAAGGGGCGTTGGGGTTCACTTGGTAGTAATCCTGTTCGTGGCAGGCGGAGCATAAAATGGTGAATATGATTATTGGTAAAATTAACCGTTTCATTCTTTTGCTTTTGATGTTGTTGATGGTTTTAACAAAATTCACGTTGGGTTCAATTCTCAAAACTTGCACCCCAAATTGAAACCCACGTTCCGATAAGTCGGCTCCGAGAGCGTCAAACCGGAATACCCATCGGGGTCCATGAACGGCACCTTCGTGAACAGCAACAGGTTGCGGCCCACCAGCGAGATATTGACGGACTTGAAAAAGGTTTTTTCAAACAACCTTGACGGGAAATCGTAGGTCAGCGTCACCTCCCGCAGCTTGCCAAAGGTGCGGTCGTAGAGGTTTGCCTCGGTGATGCCGTTCACATAAGTATCGAATAGGTGGTCAATGTACTTCACCTTCGTTTCATTGGGGGTAAACTTCCGGGTGTCGGACACGATGTTCCCCTGAACGTCCCAAACAGCTTCTCCTTCGGTAACGGCAACTCCTTCCAGCAGGTAGGTAGCTTCTCCGGCGTAGCTTTCGTCACGATAGTGATTGGCAGTGCCGGGGTGCGTGCCGCCCTCGTAGAGCTTGGCTTCCACCCCGTTGTACATCTTGCCCCCCACCCTGCCGTCGAAGAGGAAGCTGAGGCCAAAATTTTTCCAGGTAAACTGGCTCCCAACACCCCAAACCCAGTCGGGGTCGGAGTAACCGAGGTTTATCACGTGGTCAATGTACTGCGGGCGGCCATTCACCGTCACGATTTCCCCTTCTGGCGAGCGCTGCCAAGCCCAGCCACGGTAGATGTCTTCCCGGCCTCCGACCTTCACACCCTCCAATTGGTCGAGGCCGCCATAAAACTCCTTGCGGTAGCGATGGGCATAGCTGTAGTTGGCGGTGATGTCCCAGCGCAGGTTTTTTGTCTTAATGGGTGTCACGGACAGTACCAATTCGATGCCCTTGCGGTTTACGATGCCGCCATTGACCAATCGGCTATTATAACCGGAAGCTTGCGAGACCGGGGCCTGCACGATGAAGTTTTTGTCGTCGTAGGTGAAATAAGTGAAGTCCACGCCCAACCTGTTTTTCAGGAACTTCAACTCGGCACCGTACTCCTGCGAGATGGTCTGGTTCGGTCGGATGTCCGGTGCAATGAGCGAACCGGGCAACCCCAAGGACAGGTTTCCGTCCCAACGCCTACCCGTTCCGTAGGTGGCCAAGGTATAGTACGGGTCAGTATCGGTGGAGACGTTGGCCCATGCGCCCCGCAGTTTCACGTAGGTGATGAAATCGGGCATTTTGAACATTTCGGAGACTACAAGCCCCAACGTGGCGGACGGGTAAAAGAAGGAATTGTAGGGTTTTTGCAGGGTGGAAGTCCAATCGTTGCGGCCTGTGATGCTCAGATAGACCATGCGCTTGTAGCTCAAATCGGCGTAGCCATAAACGCTGCTCACCTCTTTTTCCCGAAGGTAATTGGAGGTCTGCGCCGGGGAAATCGAGTTGGACAAATTGAAATAGCCGGGAATGTTCAGCCCCACCGTGTTGGAGGATTGGCCGCTGTTCGCGTTGAAACGGTTGCTGCCGCCAGCCGACAGTGTCACCTCGAAATCATCAAAAAAGCGCTTGTTGTAAGTCAACAAGGCATCGGAAACAATCTGGAACGTATTGTTCCTTTCAATTTGATAATTCCCCTGTGGCGATGCGCCGCTGCTGTAATAAATAAAACTGTACGGCGTCTTGCGGTCGCTGAATACATTGCTGTTCGTCACCCCGCTTCGCACCATGAACTGGAGGTCGTTGGTAATGTCATAGGTGAGGTTGGCCTGTCCGGTAATCACGTCGTTGGTATAGCTTTTAAGGTACTCATTGGCGAGGTACCAAGGGTTGTTGTACCAAGTATAGTTGTAGGTTTTCTGCTGGATGTTCTCTTTGCCCGGCTGCCAGTAGTCCCGCATGTCGTTGATGTCCACTTCCGGGCCCATCCAGAGCATGATATTGTAAAAATAGTTGTCCGCCCCGTAGCCCGCCGAGGGGTAGTTGGGCGAATATTGGCGGTTGTAGCTGATGGTCGCTTCGGTCTTCAGGCGGTTAGAGAGCTTGAGGCTGCCCGCCATCGAAGCCGTCGTGGCGTTGAGATGGGTATTGGGCACTTGCCCTTTTTGATACAGGTGCGACAGCGAGATGCGGTAGTCGCTGCGGTCGGTCTTCCCGGCGATGCTGAGGTTGTCAGTGGTGATGAACTCCTGGCGGAGAAACTTTT
>JANPLH010000059.1:0-2150 GCA_031426435.1 Saprospiraceae bacterium
TGTCGCTTGGGTATTTGGCTCTTTTGCCATTCTTTTGCTGTGTGCTCATAACGTCGTGGTTTAAGATTCGAGACCTCAAACCTAATTTCGTTTTGAGCACACTTTCTACTCATGAAGGGGTTTTAAAACAGTTTCTTAGAAGCTACAATTGGAATTAGAAATGATGAGGAAGAAAAAAAAAAATTCCAATTTTTAAAACAGCAAATATTAGGTAAGAATAATCAATGGCTATTAATTTGGCTTACTTTAGCATCAATAACACTCAATGCACTTGGAGTATTAAAGGCAAATATAAGAGGAGGAGATTGGAGGAAAGAGTTTTGGATACCGCCATTGGTAGTTGGGGTAATCTCAATTTTTATTAATAGATTTTTATCGATAACTAAAAGAAACAATCTTGGAGTTATTAATTTTTTGTGGTGGGCAGCTGTTATTGTCTCAATTTTTTCGACTCACTTATCACAACGGTTTACTCACTTGATTTTCATTGGAACAATAATTATAATTTCAATAATAGGACAAGTAGGAATGTCAACTAAATTAATTTGTCTTGAATCAAAAATTGAGGGAATAAATCTCAGATATTTACGGTATATCAATATTTCACGCCTCGATCATAGTTTAGCATTAATGACATATATAATGGGAGTATGTTTTGGTGCATTGATTGCAGTCGCAATTTGGTTAGTATCTAATGAAACCCTATTAGAATTAGATCTTTTTGAAAAAACAAAAGATTTTACTGAGAAGAATTATCGAATCAATTGGACCATTGAAATTCTGTTAGCCTATTCATTAATTTCAATTGGCTATTGGAGGGTAATTTATAGACCGATAAAAAATATAAGTGTCATTTAGAAAAAAACTGTAGTGAACAAAGCATACAACGGTCATAGCCAGCAAAAGCTGGCTACGCCGTGTATGCAAGGCGGTTATCGTTTACGATACTTACACAAAACATCCTCCAACGGAATCCCCTCCCCATTTTCCATCTGCCGCCGGGAGGTTTTTATGGATGATTTTACTGCATTGGGCAGTTTTTTCCAATCCATCAAAAACGCTTTTGCATCTTCTCCTTCCAAGAAAATTCCTGCTTGAAACTGATTTTGCGAACCCTCCAAGATGGAGTCATCCACCCTGTCGGTTATCCAAATAAGAGACGATATACACAAACTTTTCCCTGACCTCATAAACAGCAGAATAGTTCTTTGCGATCACGCACCTTCTAAAGCGGGGATTCATATCGGCAGCTTGAAAGGAATAAGGGTAGGTTGATATTTGGCGAATAAGTTTTTCGGTGCTATCATCGAGCTTGAGTGCAGCATCGAGGGATTTTTCGGAGAGGGCTTCAAGGATGGTGGCGTAATTCCTCCTCGCCCTTTGCGACCAAACGACAGGTAGCATAGCCATCAGTTTTTGCGGAGCATTTTATTGATTTCGGCCCTTACTTCCTCATGTCGGACGACCTTGCCCTCCTCGATTTCCTTCGCCCCAATTTCAATCATTTCTTTCTCATAATCAGAGATTTCATCCCACCAGTCGGTAGTGACTTGGTGCTTTTTAAAAAAATCCCTGATTTGCCGCAAAAAGGAAACGTCATCGGTATTTACGATTACTTTTATCAAATCATTTTTCAAATCTGCTGTACTCATCGGTTGTAATTTTCACCAAAGATAAGTCGTTTTTTGAAAATCGTGAATCCAGACTACCTCCTCTACCGCAAAATCATCCACATAGACATGGATGCCTTTTTTGCCAGCATCGAGCAGCGGGACAACCCCGAACTGCGGGGCAAGCCCATTGCCGTGGGCGGCGGCGGAACGAGGGGCGTGGTGGCCTCGGCCAGCTACGAGTCCCGGCGCTACGGGGTGCGCTCCGCAATGCCCGGCATCACGGCGCAGCGGCTTTGCCCGAACATCATCTTCGTGAAATCGCATTTTGAAGTCTATCATGATGTTTCCCGCCAAATCCGCAACATCTTTCTCGACTACACCGACCTCGTGGAGCCGCTCTCGCTCGACGAAGCCTTCCTCGACGTGACCGAAAACCACAAGGGAATCAACTCCGCCATGCAAATCGCCATTGACATTCGTCGGCGCATCGAAGCGGAGACTGGTCTGACGGCCTCGGCGGGTGTTTCCTTCAACAAG